>CALWLM010000067.1 GCA_944381515.1 uncultured Lachnospiraceae bacterium
ACAATGCCGATGGCCATGTTTTCGTTCCTGGAGCATTATGATTTGTCCGGGAAGAGGATTATTCCCTTCTGCACCAACGAAGGAAGCGGTATGGGAAGCAGCGAGAGGGATCTGAAAAAAATCTGCGGGGATGCCGCAGTGGAAAAGGGTCTGTCCGTCCATGGGGCGGAGGCTGCCTCCTCCGGGGACAGGGTAGAGGCCTGGGTAAAGAAAATGCTGTCATAAAGACGAGAACAGAGAAGCTAAGAAAATAAGAAAATTTGTGAGTAAATCCGAGGAGAGCGAAGATGGCGAAAAATGTAATGATACTCACCGGAGCAGGGCAAATCGGTATGGCTATTGCCCGGCGGATGGGATATGGAAAAAAGATTGTAATCGGCGACAAAAAGGGTGAAAATGCCCGGGAGGCCGCCCGAATTCTGAATAATGCCGGTTTTGATACAGAGCCGGTGGAGATGGATCTTTCTTCCCGGACCTCTATCCGGAATCTGATTGACAGGGCGCAGAGCTGCGGAGAGATTACAATGCTGGTCAACGCCGCCGGGGTATCTCCCAGCCAGGCGCCCATTGAGGCTATTTTAAAGGTCGATTTATATGGTACGGCCGTCCTTTTGGAAGAGGTGGGCAAGGTTATAGGAGAAGGCGGCGCAGGCGTAACCATCTCCAGTCAGTCCGGTCACCGTATGCCTGCCCTGACGCCGCAGGAGGACCGGCTTCTGGCCTGCACGCCGGCCGAAGAGCTGCTTGGCCTGCCATTGCTGCGCGCAGAGAATATTCGGGATACGCTCCATGCCTATCAGCTGGCCAAACGCTGCAACGAAAAGAGGGTGATGGCCGAATCCATCAAATGGGGAGAAAGAGGGGCCCGCCTGAATTCCATCTCCCCCGGCATTGTGGTTACTCCTTTGGCTATGGATGAATTTAATGGCCCCCGAGGTGATTTTTATAAAAACATGTTTGCCAGGTGCCCGGCGGGCCGGCCTGGTACGGCCGATGAGATCGCCAATGTGGCGGAGCTTTTGATGAGCGACAGAGGAGCCTTTATCACAGGAGCGGATTTTCTGGTTGACGGCGGCGCCACTGCATCTTATTTCTATGGACCGCTGCAGCCGGAGAAATAAGGCGGAAAATATATTAAAAGAATACTTTGACAGGAATAAACTTTGGGGCGCGGCGTCCGAAATCGGAACATCGCGCCCCTTCGCATAGCTACTGAGTTCTGTTTTAAAACCGGATTATTCCACGGTCGTATAATTGCCGGCAGCAATCTCATCGACGGCTTCTTTGACCAGGTTCAGATAGTTGGGCGTGCCGGCCAGAGTAGCGCCCGTTACCACATCGGCTACAACCCACTGACCATCCTCATTCTGAGCGATATCGTCTCCGTCGGGAGCATAGTCATAGTTTACGCCATTGTCGTAGACATAATTTTTGATCAGCTCCAGATTGCCAGGGAAGGTGATGGAGCTGGGCCAGAAGTCCACGCCGTGATTGATGGAAGCCTTGGTGCCGATTTCCACAGTGGCAGCCTCCTCGCCGTCGGCCGTGAGCAGAGCAGCTCCGTCGGCCATGCTGTCATGATACCAGGCGCCGCCCTCGGCGGTAGATACATAGGACAGGAAGTCGACTTCCTCGCCGTCGATCTCAGCCGTGTAGGCGATGCCGCCGTTTCCGTCTTCAGCGCCGGTCCACTGGACTCCGCCGACCTCAAAATACATCGGATACGTAGCGCTCTCCAGAGCGATCACATCGTCGCCCAGAGCGGAAACGGTATCCTCGTCGAGAACGCCCCAGCCGGAAGCGCCGCCGGCAGAGTAGGGCAGAAGAGCCTCTTCAAACTCAATGTAGACAACATCCTCGTTGTCCAAATCATAGTAGACATCTGTTTTGATAGAGCTGTCAGGGGACTCGCCTTCCATGTTGTAAACGCCGTAGGTTGTTGCATAAACGATGTTGGCGCCCTCGGCTACCAGAGCGTCCACGTCGATATCGCGGTAATCGATTTCAACGGCAGCTTCGGTCTCAGCCTCGGTTTGCTCTGCGGTAGTCTCAGTTTCGGCTTCCGTTGCCTCGGCAGTAGTCTCGGGAGCTTCGGTGGCGGCGGCGGTGGTCTCGGAGCTTTCGCTGGAGCAGCCGGCCAGAGCGGCCATCATGGTCAAAGCCAGGCAGATAGCCACGGTTTTCTTAATGGTTTTTCTCATTGTTGTTTCCTCCTCTTGAAACATATCCATTCGTGGAACTAGTACTAATGTACTAAACCACATATTAGTACGTACGTACTAAAAAGTCAAGAGGACTTTTTGAATTTAATAAAAAATTCACATATGCTGTTATACCCGCCTCATATCTGTTTATCCAGGCTGTTTTCTGCCTGACGTTGATCCGCTTTCGATTCCGCTGTCAAAGCAGGAGGCTGCGTTCACTGCGCAGACTGCGCCTTGTCGAGAGCGGCCTGTACGGCCTGCAGCAGCACATAGCTGGTATATTTGGTGCTGTCGGTATAGGTGATCCCCTCGGTGGACTGACTTTCAAGAATCTGAGCTGCCAGAGATTCCAAAGTGGGCTCCATCAGAGGATACATGGTGGTTACAGCCTCATCCAGGTTAACCAGACGGATTGCGCGGATTTCATCGGAGTCCACCGTTACTTCCACATCCAGGTTTTGGCCGCTTAGAGACAGGGAGGCGGTGTAGACGCCGGGTATGTAATTGGAAGAGCTGGTGACGGCAGTCTCTTCATCATCCTTGCCGCCGAACATGGCAAGAAAGAGGACCACCAATAATATGGCCAGCCCTACAAATATGCCTGTGTAGATCAGCTCCTTCATCCGAAGTACCACAATTTTTGTTTTTGCGCTCATATGCCCCTCCGAACGCAGAATTCTTTTATATCAGTTTATGAACATCCTCCGGTATACATGCCAGAAAGAGGAAAGAAAGGAAGAATGGAAAAGATCCTGGCAATATGCACAAAAAATACGAATGAATTTTAGGAAAAATAGAGAAAACCAACCAGGCGCTTGTAAATCGATACCAACAGTGCTATATTAAATATATCTTATTTCGGAGATCGAAAAAACGATTTTTGAGTCCGAAATAATAGCGGAATTAAGCGGAGGAGAGAAGATGCGAAAAAGCGGACTGCACGATATGAAACGGAAAAACCGTCAGCTGATTATGCGCACGGTCCTGGAGAGCGGAGCTCTGTCCCGGATAGAGATTGCCGGCAGGACGGAGCTGTCTCCCAGCACGGTGTCCAGTCTGGTCAGCGAGCTTTTGGCGGACGGTCTTTTGATAGAGAGCGGCGTGCGGATTTCCACGGCGGGGCGCAGCCGGACGGAACTGACAGTAAATGCGGATTACGGCTATATTATGGTGGTGGAGATTGGGCGAAAGGGAATTTATCTGACCCGGTTTAATATGGCCCTGCAGGACAAGGAAGGCTGTCTTCTGTCAGATACTTTGGTGGATGGAAATGAGCTGCTGTCGCTGATTTCCGACGGAATTGTCAAGAGCCTGGAGAAAGAGGGCTGTCAGTACGGCGTTTTGGCCGGTATTGGTCTTTTGTTTCAGGAAGATATGCGGGCCAGTGATTTTAATGTGATGTATTCCACCGGATTTTCCTCAGCCAGCATTTCTCTGCGGGAGTCGTTGATTACGCAGTACCGTGTGCCGGTGGTAGAGGAGTATTCTCAGGTATATACTGTGGCCAATGCCCTGGGAAGGGCAGCGGACGAGATGGTGCGCAACAGCGCCCACATTGCGGTGGGGGCCAGCGTGGTGGCCAGCGTTACAGTGGAAGGAAAGCTTCTGCCGCTGCGGGAAGGATTCTGCGCGGATATGGCTCCTTTCCTGGAAGAGCTGCCGGCCGGCGGGGAGCGGGCACGCCTTGCGGACCAGAGGGAAAAGAAAGGCGTGCTTTCGGCACAGACGGCAGGAAGGATACAGGAGCGCAGCTTAAGCCGGCTCATCATGATGCTGTGTATTATGTTCCCTCTGGATACAGTATTTTTGTCCGGTCCCGGCGTGGATGACAAGCTGGTGCGCCGGCTGAGTTCGCAGATCAAAAAACAGCTGGAAGCAGGGCAGATGCCCGGGATACGCCGGCTGGATCAGAAAGATATGTCACAGGCAGCCGACGCTCTGGCTGAGAGAGTTCGTGAGAGCGTGCTGTTTGCCTGATCATATGGGGAGAAACCCCGAAAATATTAGGAGGTATTACCATGAGCTTTAAAGAACGTATTGTGAACAACAAGTTTTCTCTGGTAGTCAGTCTTCCATCCAACAGCCTGGAGCTGGCAAAGGCCGCCCTGGAGGGCGGAGCTATGGCAGTGAAGGTACACTGCAACGTATGGCACAGAGCCAGCGGCCATACCTTTGGTTCTTATGCAGAGAACCGGGAATTTTTAAAGGAGCTGATCGCCCTGTGCGGTGATGTTCCGGTGGGGCTGGTGCCTGGCGGAGAGGATGCCTTCATTACTCCCGAGGAAAGACTGGAGCTGGAGGAGATGGGTCTGGGCTTTTTCAGCGCTTACACCCATCATCTGCCCTGCCATATGATGGAGAGCAATGTTCTCACCAAGATGGCGGCCATCGACTACACCTACAATCAGAATACCCTGGATGCGGTGAGACGTTCCCAGATCGACGTACTGGAGTGTTCAGTACAGCCCGGAGAAAATTACGGCACGAATTTAAACTATGCGGATATCCTGCGTTACTCGGATATCGTGGAAAAGAGCGGCAAGCCCTGCCTGATTCCTACGCAGAGAAAGATTAAGCCCTGCGAAGTGAAGCATCTGTATGAGGCCGGCTGCAAGGCCGTGATGATCGGCGCCGTCGTCATGGGCAAGGAGCCGGGGGCCGAAGAGGTCAAGGCAGCTACCGCGGCTTTCCGCGAAGCAGTGGATGCGCTTTAAGGAGCATGATCCGATGAAACGGACAGGACTGCTCAGGCAGTTATCGTCAATCCTGATAAAGAGTGTTGCCGTGAAAACGGTAAATCATACACAACAAAATCCCAAGGAGGAGGCAAAAGTATGTTACAAGGTTCTTTAATTATTATCGCCTTTATCATCATCGCTGCTCTGATGATGACAAAGAAGATCCCTACCCTGCTGGCGCTGCCGTTGATGGCAGTAGTGATCTGCATTATTGCCGGTGTTCCTGCCGTAGGCGTGGACGCTGACGGCAATGCCGTAGGCTGGCTGCAAACTGTGGTGGAGGCCGGTACCGTGCGCATGGGCAGCGCCATCATGGCCGTTATCTTCGGCGCATGGCTGGGTCAGCTGATGAACAAGACCGGCGTCACGGAGAACATCATCAAAAAGAGCGCTGAGCTGGGCGGTGATCGTCCGCTGGTTGTTACCCTGATCATGGTAGTGGCCTGTGCCCTTCTGTTCACTACCCTGAGCGGTCTGGGCTCCATCATCATGGTTGGTTCCATCGCTCTGCCGATTCTGATTTCCGTAGGCGTACCTGCCATGAGTGCCGCCTGCATTTTCCTGATGGCATTCAACACTGGTCTGACCTTCAACATTGCCAACTGGAGAACTTTCTCCAGCATCTTTAATCTGGATATCAGCCAGATTCAGAGCTTCGAGATCTACATGGTGGTTGCTACTCTGATCGCTACCCTGATCCTGGTTTTCGTGGAGTTTAAGAAAAACGGCGTGAAGTTTGCCTTCTCGGCTCCTGCCAAGGAGACAGCCGCAGAGCAGCCTTCCAAGCAACTCACCGGCGTAAGAGGTGTGCTGGCCATGTTCACTCCTATCGTGCCCATTATACTGGTGGCTGTGTTCTCCGTGCCTGTATGCCCTGCCTTCATTGCCGGTATCATCTGGATTCTTCTGTTTACCGGTAAGAGCTTTTCCAAGGCCATGAATCAGCTAGTAAAGACCTGCTATGACGGTATTACCGATGCGGGTCCTGCCGTAATCCTGATGATCGGTATCGGTATTCTGTATCTGGCTGTGACGCATCCCATGGTTACTGAGGTACTCAATCCTTTCCTGCTGGCAGTTATCCCTACCAGCCGGGTCGGGTACATTATCTTCTTCTCGGTGCTGGCTCCTCTGGCTCTGTACCGCGGGCCTATGAACCTGTTTGGTCTGGGCAGCGGCATCGCCGCTCTGGTAATCGGTCTGGGCAGCCTGACTCCTCTGGCTGTAATGGGCGCTTTCCTGGCTGCTGAGAGAATTCAGGGCTGCGGCGACCCCACCAATACCCAGAACGTTTGGACGGCCAACTTTGTCGAGGTAGACGTCAACGGCATCACCAAGAAGCTGCTGCCCTATCTGTGGGCAATCGCTATCATCGGAGTTGTCCTGAGCGCATTCCTGTACTTCTGATGACATTTTTACAGCATCGGATGAACAGCTGACAGCGAGGGCTGCGGGTATGCCCGCAGCCCCGCTTCGGGGAAATATGCGAGAGAGGATTCCGCCTCGGATGCGAGCCGGAGAGGGCGGCGGGACCGTGTTCTTCGGTTCACATCTGCAGCGGAAATAATTTCAAATAAAATCATTCAGATCACTAATTAAAGAGGGAGGACAAAGAAATGGCAGTCAGAATTGGAATCGATGTGGGAGGAACATTCACCGATGCGGTGGCCATCGATAACGATACCTATGAGCTCATTGGCTCGGTCAAGACACCCACGACTCATACCGCCGCGGAAGGTGTGGCGGCAGGTATCGTTCAGGTGCTGCACAAGGTGATGGAGCAGTGTAACATTGCGCCGGAGGATGTGGTCTTTATCGCCCATGGTACTACCCAGGCTACCAACGCTCTGCTGGAGGGCGATGTGGCGCAGGTGGGCGTTATCACCTTGGGTAAGGGCCTCCAGGGAGCCAAGAGCAAAGGAGATACGACCATGGGCAACATCGAACTTGCCGAGGGCAAGTATCTGGTATCCAAAAACGCCTATGTGGACACTGGAAATATGGAGCGGTTGGATGAGGCGATCCGTCAGGCTCTCCATTCATTAAAGGAAGAGGACTGCACCAGCTTTGTTGCGGCGGAGGCCTTCAGCGTGGATGATCCGGCCAACGAGAACCGGACGGTGGAGATCTGCGGTGAAGAAAATGTACCTGCTACGGCTACCAACGATATCTCCAAGCTCTACGGCCTGAAGATCCGTACCAGAACTGCTGTGGTGAATGCCAGCATTATGCCCAAGATGCTGGAGGCGGCTACGATGACCGACCAGAGCATCAAGGCGGCCGGCATTGAAAGTCCTCTGATGGTAATGCGCTGCGACGGAGGCGTTATGACGGTGGATGAGGTGCGTCACCGCCCGATTCTTACGATTCTTTCCGGTCCTGCGGCCGGCGTAGCCGGAGCGCTGATGTATGAAAAGCTGACCGACGGCATTTTCTTTGAGGTAGGAGGCACCTCCACCGATATTTCCTGTGTCAAGGATGGCAAGGTTATGATCCAGTATGCTGAGGTAGGCGGACACAAGACCTATTTAAACAGTCTGGATGTGCGCACCGTCGGTATCGGCGGCGGCAGTATGGTGCAGATAAAGGATGGAAAGGCTGTGGAGACCGGCCCTAGAAGCGCCCATATCGCAGGCCTTGACTATGAGGTTTATACCGATCCGGAGAAGATTGTAAATCCCCGGCTGGTAACGGTTCGTCCCACGCCTACTGATCCGGAGTACGCCTGCATTGAGTGCGACGGCGGTATCAAGGTGGCTCTGACCATGGCCGGAGCAGCCAATCTGGCCGGATATGTGCGTCCGGAGGATTACGCTTACGGAAATGTGGAGGCGGCCAAGAAGGCCTGGAAGCCTCTGGCGGACAATATGAGCTGCACCGTGGAGGAGGCTGCCCGCAAGGTTATGGCCTTTGCCGCGGCCAAGAACAGCAAGGTAGCTTCTCAGCTGATGAAAGATTATCATATGGACCCTGCGCAGACCATCTTTGTGGGAGGCGGCGGCGGAGCGGCCAGCGTTGTGCCCCATCTGGCGGAGACCATGGGACATAAGCACCGGATTGCAAAGAACGCGCCGGTCATCTCCACAATCGGCGTGGCTTTGGCCATGGTTCGCGATATGGTGGAGCGCAGCGTCACCAATCCTACCCAGGAGGATATTATCAGCGTACGCCGCGAGGCAGAGCTTAAGGCCATCCAAAACGGCGCCGCGCCGGGCACCGTGGAGGTCAGCGTGGAGGTGGATACCCAGAGAAACGTGGTGCGGGCCATCGCTGTGGGAGCTACGGAGCTGCGCAGCAAGAACCGCCTGCAAAAGAAGCTGGAGAAGGATGAGCTTCTGGAGATTGTGGCGGAGAATCTGGACGCGCCCAAGGGAGAGCTTTCCATCACGGCGGAGAACGGCCCCATGTATGCCGTGCAGTATGAGAAAAAACAGAAAAAGCTCTTTGGCCTGATGAGCAAGGTAACCCATCCTCTGCGTCTCATCGACGAGGAGGGAGTAATCCGCCTGCAGAAGAACAACGCCTTAGTCAGACAGACTACCGTGGGCGGCTGGGTCAAGGATCTTGATTATATCCTGGAGGAGCTGACCGAGTACAACGACGGCGGAACCAACCTGCCCAATGTCTATGTGATTCTGGGAAAGAGAATTGTAGATCTGTCTGGTATGACAAGTCCTGAGCAGATCACCAGTCTGGGCAATGTGGAACTGGCTGGCTGCGGCCAGGACGAACCTTTGATCCTGGCGGCCACCAAGCGCGTGGACGCCTGACGGGAGGCAGCATGGCAGATTTCACCTTTCCTTTTCCGGGACGCGAGCTGGCGGATCAGGAGCTGTCCTACGATCTTTGCTATAAAAGGATACCGCAAGAAGACCGGAGCGCCATTGTGGAGCGGGCCTGGCAGAAGGGCTGCCGGGCCGCCCGCCGGACCTATGAAAAATTCGGGGGCAGTACAGATTTTAAACGGATCATAAGGGAAAGCGGCCTGGAGCTGATCGAGAAGGATATCGATTATGTGTCGGGCGGGCAGCGTTATTTCAGCGATTATGTATCGGGACAGAAGACCGTTACCCTGTATCTGGGGTCGGTGCGGCTGTGGGCCCAGAGCAATTCGCTGGATCTGCCCACCGCAGAGAACCTGATTTTGAGTCACGAATATTTTCACTTTCTGGAGATGAACGGACTGGGACAGACCTCAAAGGAGTACCAGGTACCGATGTTAAAGCTGGGAGCGGTGAAAATCGGCCGGACCGGCATACATGCCCTGTCGGAGATTGGGGCGCACGCCTTTGCGCGCACCTATTATGAGCTGGCAGGGGGAGAGGAGTCAAAAGATGGAGAACAGACTGAGTTATGATGTAATCGTGATCGGCGGCGGTCCGGCGGGGACCGTGGCAGCTATAGCCGCAGCCCGGGAGGGGGCGAGCGTCCTGTTGGTGGAGCAAAACGGCTATTTGGGCGGAATGCTGACTATGGCAGGCACCGGCCCTCAGATGACCTTCCATGCGGGGGATACCCAGGTGGTCCGGGGAATCGCTCAGGAGATTGTGGAGCGGCTTCAGGCCATCGGCATGTCGCCGGGCCATATGGAGGATTTTGTGGGCTATGCCAGCAGCGTGACTCCCTTTGACGCGGAGGGGATGAAGCTGGTGCTGGAAACCATGGCCCGGGAGGCCGGCGTACAGCTTCTGTATCACACGGTGTACACCGGCTGCGAGAAGGAGGGGGACGAGATCCGTTTGGTTCGTCTCTACTCAAAGAACGGTTTCTTTGAGGCGCAGGCCAAGGTCTTTATCGACTGCAGCGCCGACGCAGACTTAGCCACCCATGCCGGCGTTACCTCGGTTTACGGACGGGAGAGCGATCATCTGGCCCAGCCTATGACCATGAATATCAAGGTGGCCGGTGTGGATCGGGAAAAAATGATTGCTTTTGTCAAAGGCAACCGAGACGATATGCTGCACACAATTCCCTTTGACCGTCTGGAGGAACTGCCCCGGGCGGGAATCCAGGGAGCCTATTCCCGCATTAAACTGGCCAAGGAACGGGGCGAATTCGATGTGGACCGGGATATGGTGCTGTGTTTTGAGACCAATACGCCGGGGGAGTGTATTTTGAATATGTCCCGGATCATCCGCCGTTCGGCGGTGGACCCCTTTGATCTGACCGAGGCGGAGGTAGAGGGACGCAGACAGGCTCATCAGATTGTGGCGTTTATGCGCAAATACATTCCTGGTTTTGAAAACTGCCGTATTATCCAGACCGGCCCGCACATTGGCATTCGAGAGAGCCGCAAGATTGACGGCAAATATAAGCTGACGGCGGAGGATCTTCTGTCCAACCGTATGTTCCCTGACGCCATTGCCATGGGCGGTTATCCCATCGATGTTCATTCGCCGGACGGGGCCGAGACCAATCACCGCTATCTGAAGCCGGGGAGCTGGTACTCCATTCCTTACGGCTGCCTGGTGACGGAGAAGGTACCCAATCTTCTGGTGGCCGGGCGGTGCATCAGCGCCACCCATGAGGCCTGCGCCGCCGTCCGCGTGACGCCCATCGTCATGGCGGCAGCCCAGGGAGCCGGCACGGCGGCAGCTCAGAGCGTGAAAACCGGTCAGCCGGCGGCAGCTCTGGATACCGATATGCTTCGCCGGACTCTGCGGGAGAGAGATGTATTCCTGGAGGAATATCAGGGTTAAGCGATAATGAAATAGGATCCGAAAGGGGCGTCTGGCAGCGGGCGCTCCTTTTTGGCAACGCCCTGTCGGTCAATCGAAAAAAGATCATTGTTTGAATGCTCATTTCGTGATAAAGTGTTCATAGCAGTCAAATTTTTTTGCAGACAGCAATGACGAAAAGGAGTATTTGCCATGGCAATTAAGATACCGATGTTCAACGATTCAGCGAAGGAAGAGGTTAAGGGCAAGCTGCTGCGGGAGCTGGTCAGCGAGGAGTTTTTGGAAATGGCACGGGATAATACGCGGCCCTGGCGGCAGCTGATGTCCTATTACCGCTGCGCCATGATGGAGGTGGAAACCAAATTCCGGGTGCTCAACGAACAGTTTTCCCTGCAGTACGACCGCAATCCCATTGAGACCATCAAGACCAGGCTCAAGTCCATGGACAGTATTGTTGGCAAGATGAAGAGCAAGGGCCTGCCCCTTACCCTTGCTGCTTTGGAGGAAAATATTTTTGACGTGGCGGGCATACGGATTATCTGCTCCTTTCCCGAGGACATCTATATGCTGGCGGACTGCCTGCTCAATCAGGACGATATTACTCTGATCGAGCGCAAGGATTATATTCAGAATCCCAAGAACAGCGGTTACCGGAGCCTTCATCTGATTGTGGACGTGCCGATTTTTTTGGAGAATGAGAAAAGGCTGATGAAGGTGGAGGTGCAGTTTCGCACCATAGCCATGGATTTTTGGGCCAGCCTGGAGCACAAGCTGCGCTATAAAAAGGATATCCCTGAGCAGATCGCCGATGAGCTGGCGGCGGAAATGTATGAGTGTGCCCAGATCAGCGCCAGGCTGGATCAGCGGATGGAAGCGGTGCGGGGCCGTATTGAGAGAGAAACGCGGGAAAAATATGGAGAATAATGAATATTATGAAGCCGGCTGCCCCTCAGCCGGAGGAGAAGGAGGTATTTGTCTTATGCGAGTAGGAGCATTGGAGGCCGGCGGGACCAAGATGGTCTGCGCCATAGTAGAGGCAGAGGGACAGCAGTGGAATATCCTGGAGAAGGTGTCGATTCCCACCACAACGCCGGAGGAAACCCTGCCCCGGCTTGCGGATTTCTTTCGGAACAAGGGGATTCAGGCTCTGGGAATAGCCTGTTTTGGTCCGGTGGATCTGCATCGGGATTCCCCCACCTATGGATATATTACCACTACGCCCAAGCCCGGCTGGACCTGGTGCGATGTGGCAGGTTTCTTTGGCCGGGAACTGGGAGTACCCATCGGCTTTGACACAGACGTCAACGGCTCTTTGCTGGGAGAGGCTACCTTTGGTTGTGCCAGAGGGCTGGAAAACAGCATTTACATTACCATCGGCACCGGTATCGGGGCCGGCATTATGAGCAACGGCCGGCTGCTCCATGGCATGCTGCACCCGGAGGCCGGTCATCTGACCCTGAAAAGAGGGGTCGGCGACGAGGACTTTGCCTGCGTCTGCCCGTATCATGACAGCTGTTTTGAGGGACTGGCCGCCGGACCTTCCATCGAGAAGCGCTATGGCAAGCCTGGGGCGGAGCTTACGGAGCGCACGGAGGTGTGGGAGCTGGAGGCCTATTATATTGCGCAGGCCCTGCTGGCCTATATCATGATTCTTTCGCCGGAGAAAATCATTCTGGGCGGCGGGGTGATGCACCAGGAGAGTCTATTCCCGCTGATCCGCAAAGAGGTGCGCCGACAGCTGGGAGGCTACTTAAACACGAAGGAGCTGGAACATATGGACGAGTATATCGTTCCGGCCAGTCTGGGAGACGACCAGGGAATTCTGGGAGCCTGCTGTCTGGCCATGGAGGTGTGCTGATGGGGCTTACTCTTCTTCTTGGTCCTGCCGGCTCCGGCAAGACCACCTATCTTTATAGAGAGCTGTTGAAAAAGGCGGAACATAGTTCCGCCTTTCGGGCTATGGTCATTGTGCCGGAGCAGTTTACGATGCAGACCCAGAGGGATCTGGTGGAGCTTCACCAAAGACACAGCTTTACCAATATCGATATTCTGAGCTTCGACCGGCTGGCCTACCGCGTTTTGGAGGAGCAGGGTGGGAAGGGACTGACTGTGCTCGATGATATGGGAAAGCTTCTGGTTCTTCGCCGGGCGGCGGCAAGGAGCCGGGACGAGCTTTCTTATTTTGGCAGAAACCTGGACAAGGCCGGTTTTATCGGGCGGGTCAAATCCATGCTCAGCGAGCTCTATCAGTACCGGATCGATGCCGAGGAGCTGAAAAAGCTGGTGGAAGAGACGAAGGACGAGCCGCTGCTCAGCCGCAAGCTTCGGGAGATTCTCACAATTTACACAGCCTTTGACGAGAGCATGCGGGAGGATACGATCCCCTCGGAAAAGCTTTTGGATGTGCTTTGCCGTCTGATCCCTAAGTCAGAGCGGGTGAAGGGCAGCGTGGTATTCTGCGACGGCTTTGCCGGCTTTACGCCGGTGCAGTTTTCCGTGCTGGAGGCGTTGATGGGGCAGGCGCGGGAGGTGATCGTGACGGTCACGGTAGATGGAGAGCTCACCCATCCGGAGAACTCCAAAGAGAGGACGCCCTTTGAGAAGGCGCGGTTTGCCTCGGACCGGCAGCTTTTTGAGCAGAGCCTGACCACGGTGCGCATTCTGTGCGGCCTGGCCGAGGGTCAGGGTGTGCCGGTGCGCAAAATCGAGGATTTCACCCCCGGCCGCCGTTACGGCGGGCGGGGCGCTTTGGCTGCGCTGGAGCGGCAGTTTCTGCGCTGCCCGGTGGAGCCTTTTGCGACGGAAGAGGAAGAGAATGCAATACACCTGTGGGAGGTAAAGGACCGCAGGGAGGAAATCCAGGCGGTGGCCCGGGAGATCTTTCGCCTGGTACGGGAGGAGGGCTGCCGCTACCGGGAAATTGCCCTGGTGGGGGGAGATGCGGCCGGCTATGAGCCGGTGATCCGCCAGGTTTTTGACCGGGCCGGAATTCCCTTTTTCATCGACGCCAAGGGAGATATGATGGGGCATCCTCTGGTGGCCTTTCTGCGGGGGGCTTTGGAGGCGGTGGAGAAGGATTATTCTTATGACACGCTGTTTGCCTGTCTGAAGAGCGGTCTGGGTCCTCTGACGGGAGAGGATCTCTATGAGCTGGAAAATTATGCTTTGGCTGTAGGGCTTCGCGGCCGGAAGGCATGGAGCGGACCGTGGGAGGCGGGGCCCGGCAGGGAAGAGTGGGATATGGAAAGGATGGAGGGGCTGCGCCTGACGGTTATGGAGCCTCTTCTTGCCTTTGAGAAGGTGTTAAAGGCTCCGGAGAGCACGGTGCAGGATTATGCGGCGGCTACGGTGACCCTGATGCAGAGCCAGCATATTGAGCAGAAGTTAAAGACCATGGCCATGGAGCTTAGGGCTTCCGGCGAGACCACTCTGTCCCAGGAATACGAACAGTCCTACGACAAGGCCTTGGCTCTTTTGGACCGGGTGGTAGAGCTGTTTGGAGACGGCAGAATCTCTCTGCGGGAATGGAGAGAGATCCTGGACACCGGCTTTTCGGAGATCCGGGTAGGCGTGATTCCCGCCTGTGCCGACTGGGTGGTGGTGGGCGACATGCGCCGGACCAGACTCAAAGATCCCAAGGTGGTTTTTTTCATCGGGGCCAACGATGGGATTGTTCCGCGGGCAGGGGAGAGCGGCAGCCTTTTGTCGGATATGGACCGGCGCAGCCTGGAAAAACGCGGCGTACATCTGGCGCCTACCAGACAGGAGGCCGGTTTTACCGAGCGCTTTTATCTGTATCTGACTCTGGCCAGGCCTTCGGAACGGCTCTATATCTCCTGGTGCCGTCAGAGCGCCGACGGAGGTTCTTTAAATCCCTCTTATCTGGTGGGGGAGATTCAGGAGATTTTCCCTGCGCTGCCAGTGAACCGGCCCGATGAAGAGGAAAGTCTGGTGGCAAGGATCGTTAATGCAGGAACGGCTAAGGAGGCTCTGCTGCGCGGTCTGCCCCGGTACCGGGACGGCGAGGAGCAGCCGGAGTGGGAGGAGCTTTATCGTCTTTTTGCTGAGGACCCGGCAAACGAGGCGGATCAAAAGAGACTGCTGGACGCGGCCTACTACGTCTACCGGGAGGAGTCCATCGGTCCGGCGGTGGCCAGGGCTCTCTATGGCGATGTGCTGGGAGGGAGCGTTACGAGGCTGGAGCAGTATGCTGCCTGTGCCTACGCTCAGTTTCTCTCCTTTGGCCTGGGGCTTAAGGAGAGAAGGCTGCACCGCTTTGCTCCGGCAGATATGGGCACGCTGTTTCATGAGGTGCTGCGCCGTTTCTTTGCCAAGGTCTATGGTTCGTCCGGAGAGCTGCCGGCAGATGAGAAACGCAGACAAATGGTCCGGGACTGTTTAAAGGAGGCCGTGGAGGACGGAGCGGGCCGGGGCCTAAAGGACAGCGCCCGGGGCGAATATCTTCTGGAGAGGGTGGAACGCATTGCGGACCGAACTCTCTGGGCCCTGTGCGAGCAGCTTAAAAGAGGAGATTTTAAACCGGAGGAGGTAGAGGTGGACTTTGACGGCAGGGACAGTCAGGCCATGAATCTGGTACTGGGAGAGGATGCGTTAATGCGTCTCTACGGCCGGATTGACCGGGTGGATACCTGCGACGCCGGCGACGAGGTCTATGTGAAGGTCATTGATTATAAAACCGGTTCCACCTCCCTGGACCTGACCGGTATCTATTACGGCACCAGCCTGCAGCTGGTGGTTTATCTGGATGCGGCCATGGAGCGGGAGGAAAAGAAAAACCGGGGAAAGAAAGTGATTCCGGCCGGGATTCTCTATTATAACATCCGCGATCCCTTTATTTCGGTGGAGCCGGGACAGGAGCCGGATGAGAAGGAGATAGAGGAGGAGCTTTTGAGCGAGCTTCGGATGAACGGCATTGTAAACCGGGACCGGAAGATCTACAGCCGGATGGATCACCTGGTGGGAACCGGGGCGGCCCCGGTGATACCGGTAGTGGAAAAGGACGGTCAGCCGGTGGAAAAACGGTCTTCTCTGGCCGATACGGGACAGTTTGACCTGCTTAAGAGAGCGGTGCGGGAGAGGATGCGCCGCTTTGGCCGCGAGATCATGGACGGAAGGCTGACGGTGGACCCCTATATCCAGGGAGGGAGGACCAGCTGCGATTACTGCCGCTTTGGGGCGGTCTGCGGCTTTGACCGCAAGACGCCGGGCTTCGGCTACCGCAGACTGCGGGAGATAACGGCTCCTGAACTGTGGGAGCAGTTAAAGGAGGAAGAGGCAGCAAAGGAGAAAGAAGCGGAAGGGAGGGATAGCTGATGGCGGTGACCTGGACCGAGGAACAAAGAAAGGTAATTGAGCTGCGGGACCGCAATATTCTGGTTTCGGCTGCGGCGGGCAGCGGAAAGACGGCCGTGCTGGTGGAACGCATCCTCTCCCGGATCACGGACCCGGACGACCCTGTGGACGTGGACGAGCTTCTGGTGGTAACTTTTACCCGGGCGGCGGCGGCGCAGATGCGGGAGCGGATCGGACAGGCGATTAAAAACCGGCTGCGGGAAAATCCCGAGGACGTTCACCTGCAGAGACAGACGGCTCTCCTCCACTGCGCGCAGATCACCACGATCGACAGCTTCTGCCTGCATGTGCTGCGCAGTCATTTTGACGAGCTGGATCTGGACCCGGATTTTCGCATTGGCGATGAAGGGGAGCTGAAAATGCTGCGGGGCGATCTGATCGAGGAGCTGATGGAGGATTTCTATCAGAGCGGTGATGAGGAGTATGGACAGTTTATCGAGGCGGTGGCCGTGGGCAAGGAGGACGCCGGGGTGCGGGAGCAGATTGAGCGCCTCTATTCCTTTGTGATCTCCCATCCCTTCCCGGAGGATACGCTAAAGGCGTGGGCCCAGGGTCAGGAGGAGAGCTGGCTTGCCGGCCTGATGGATCAGATCCGGGCGGAGGCTGACAGTCTGGCCGAGGGCTATGACAAAGCCGTCTCCTTTTGCATGACGGAGCCCGGACTCTCGCCGTATGCTCAGATGTTTCTAAGCGACAGGGAGCTGGCCCGGCGCGTGGCCGGAGCCGCGGACTACGACGGGATGCGGCTGGCTTTGGAGGAGATGACTTTTTCCCGCAAGCCGGTGATCCGGGATAAAAACGCCGATCCGGCAAGCAAGGAGGAGATGTCCGCTCTGCGGGACCGCTGCAAGAAGGTGATGCAGAAGTGGAAAGAATACGATTTTGGAGAACCGAAAAGGCTTAAAGAGGAACTTGCCCGGGCCCAGGCTCCGGTGCAGATGCTGTGTCGCCTGACGGGAGAGTTTATGGAGCGCTACAGCGCCAGAAAAAAGGAAAAACATATGCTGGATTTCAGCGATCTGGAGCATCTGGCCCTGCAGATACTGGTGACTCGTGAGGACGGGCAAGTCCGTCCCACTGCCGTGGCCAGACTGCTGTCCTCTTCCTACCGTGAGATCATGATCGACGAGTATCAGGACAGCAATGAGGTCCAGGAGCTGCTGCTTTCCAGCATCGACGGAAGTCTCTCGGGCCGGCCCAACCGTTTTATGGTGGGAGATGTGAAGCAGAGCATCTACAAGTTTCGGATGGCCAGACCGGAGATCTTTATGGAAAAATACGAGACCTACAGTCTGGAGGAAAGCGTCAATCAGAGGATTGACCTGCACAAAAATTTCCGCAGCCGCAGGGAGGTACTGGACGCGGCTAATTTTGTCTTTCACCGTCTGATGGACAGGCCCATCGGAGGAATTGCTTACAATGATGCCAATGCTCTGTATACGGGAGCCGTCTATCCGGAAATGCCTGTGGAAGAAGGCGGCGCCCCCGCGGACTATACCACAGAGCTTTTGCTGGTGGATCTGGCCGACGAGGAGGGGACGGTAAAGGAGATCGAGCCTAAGGAGGCGGAGGCCAGGGCCATAGCCGGACGGATTCGGGAGCTGACGGATGAACAGACCGGACTGGATATCTGGGACAAGGAGCAGAAGCGCTACCGCAAAGCGCAGTACGGGGATATTGTTATTCTGCTGCGCACCTTCTCCGGCTGGGCGGAAACCTTTGTAAACGTGCTGCAAAACGATGCAGTTCCGGCCTATGCCCAGTCGGCGTCGGGATATTTCACCGCCATGGAGGTGCAGACCGTGCTCAATTATCTGCGGATTCTGGACAATCCGGAACAGGACATCCCGCTGGCGGCGGTGATGCATTCTCCCATGGGGGGCTTTGCCTCGGAGGAGCTGGCCAAGATCAAGGCCGGTTTTCGCCGGGCGGGCAGTCCCGGGCAAACCGGAGGACTCTATGGAGCCTGCCTGTATTTTGCCGGAGAGAAAAGGCGGGAGGACGAGCTGGGACGAAAGGTGCGGTCCTTTTTGAATCAGCTGTCGCTTCTGCGGTCAAAGGCAGTTTATTTGTCGGTTTACGAGCTTCTCGATGCGATCTATCAGGAAACGGGGTATCTGGATCTGGTTTCGGTCATGCCCGATGGAGATGTGCGCCGGGCCAATCTGGAGATGCTTTCGGAAAAGGCGGTGGCTTACGCAAAGACCAGCTATTACGGACTTTTTGATTTCGTTCGCTATATCGAAAACCTTCACAAATATGAGGTGGACTTTGGCGAGGCCTCGCCGGAGGGGGAAGGCGGAGGAACCGTGCGCATCACGACGATTCACAAAAGCAAGGGACTGGAGTATCCCATCGTCTTTGTGGCCGGGACGGGCAAGAGCTTTAATCGCCAGGACAGCCGCAGCCGGATTCTGATGCATCCCGATCTGGGACTGGCGGCGGACTGGACGGACGGGGAACGCAGGCTGCGGGGAACCACTCTGAAAAAACAGGCGCTGGCCAAACGCCTGGATCTGGACAGTCTGGGAGAAGAGCTTCGCGTGCTCTATGTGGCCATGACCAGGGCCGAGCAGAAGCTGATTCTCACCGGGACGGACCGTTCCCTGCAAAAAAAGCTTGCCCAGAAGTGGGAGACCGGCGCGGCAGACGGACCTCTCCCCTTCTTTCCGACGGCGGGAGCGGGTTCTTATTTAGACTGGCTTTTAATGTGCCTGGAAACCGGCGGGGAGGCGCCCATCCGCCCCAGGATCGTTCATTTTACCGAGCTTTTGGGCCAGGCTCTGGTCTCCCGGCTCGCCCAGGCGGGCAGCAGGGAGGACCTGGAAAGAAAGGCTGCATCCGAGAGCCGTTTCCCGGAAATAAGGGGGCAGATCGTGGAGAGGCTTGCCTACCGCTATCCCTATGAGGAGGACGAGACGCTGCCGGTGAAGCTCTCGGTATCGGAGCTGAAGCATGCCGCCATGGAGGAAGAGCCGGAGATGGTACGTATCTATGAGGAGGAGAGGGAGGAGACCCTGCCTCGTTTCCTCCAGGAAAGCCGTCCCCTGGCCGGCGCGCTGCGCGGTACGGTTTATCACCGGGTTCTGGAGCAGATTGATATGGAGGCCTTGGTACGGTGGGCCGGCAAGAATTCCGGAGAGGAGCTTGCGCGTTTTCTGGACGGACTGTGGGAAAAAAAGGTGCTGAGCCAGGGGGAACGGGATGCCGTAAAGAGCGGGGACCTTATGCGCTTTGGCCGTTCGCCGGAGGCTCTCAGGATGGCTCGCGCCGCAGGCAGAGGGCAGCTTTACCGGGAGCAGCCTTTTTCCATGGGAATCCCCGCAGGGGAGATTTATCCGGACCGGCAAAGCAAAGAACTGGTAGTGGTCCAGGGAATTATCGACGTCTGCTGGCAGGAGGATGGCGGGCTTTATATTCTGGATTACAAGACGGACCGGGTGAGGCGGGAGGATGGGCAGCAGGCGCTCATCGCCCGTTACAGCGCCCAGCTTTACTACTATGCCAGGGCTCTGTCGGCGGCCTGCGGTCTGCCGGTAAAGGAGTGTTTTATTTATTCTTTTGCTCTGGGAAGGGCCTTTGCGGTGCCGGTAACAGTTGTGAAATGATTTTGTAATATTAATTTCGGTTTTCAAATAGAAAGAAACAGGTTATACTTGGTAGAGACAGGCCCGACGGGCCAGAAAAGGAGCGGTATGAAATTGACTGAAAAGGAATTGACAGAAAGGAATAATCAGATGTCAGAAAATCGGATTTCAGACAGGCAGCCTTCGCACAAGCAAAGAGAGGCTGCGCAGAAAACCGTGGATGCGGTAGCGGCTCTGGCGGCCTATGAGGTGACGGATACCCGGTGGATCGAGGAGCTGCATTCCCAGGCCCTGATCTGCCGCCACAAAAAGAGCGGGGCCAGACTCTTTCTTTTGTCGAACGACGACAATAACAAGGTTTTTGCCATTGGCTTTCGCACTCCGCCCATGGACAGCACCGGCGTGCCTCATATCCTGGAGCACAGCGTACTGTGCGGCTCCCGGAAGTTTCCGGCCAAGGACCCTTTTGTGGAGCTGGTCAAGGGCTCGCTCAACACATTTCTGAACGCCATGACCTACCCGGATAAGACCCTGTACCCCATCGCCAGCTGCAACGACAAGGATTTTCAGAATCTGATGGATGTGTACATGGATGCGGTGCTCCATCCCAATATTTGCGAGAACGAAAAGATCTTCCGTCAGGAAGGCTGGCACTATGAGATAAATGGGGAGGAAGAGCCGATTACCATCAATGGAGTGGTATACAATGAAATGATCGGAGAATACTCCCAGCCGGAGAACATGCTGGACGCCCGGATTCGCCAGGTTCTGTTTCCGGACACCTGCTATGGCTATGACTCCGGCGGAGACCCGGATTACATCCCCAAGTTAAGCTACGAGGGCTTCCAGAATTTCTATCACCGTTATTACCATCCTTCCAACAGCTATATCTATCTCTATGGGGATATGAATATGGAGGAAAAGCTGCGCTGGCTGGATGAAGAATATCTGTGCCAATACGACAGACAGCCGGTGGATTCCCGGATTACCATGCAGGAGCCCTTTGCGGCCATGGCAGATCGGACCTTTTATTATCCTCTGACCGATGACGAGGATGAGGAAAATCAGACCTATCTGTCGATAAACCGGGTTGTGGGAACGGATCTGGACCGGGAACTCTATGTGGCGTTCCAGATCCTGGAGTATGCTCTCCTGACAGCGCCGGGAGCCCCCTTAAAACAGGCCCTGCTGGACGCCGGCATCGGAAAGGATGTGATGGGCGGCTATGAAAGCGGCATTCTCCAGCCCTATTTCAGCGTGGTGGTCAAGAATGCCAGTCCGCAGCAGAAGGAGGCCTTTGTACAGACGGTGGACGGGGAGCTTCGCCGCCTGGCAAAGGAGGGACTGGATCGCAAGTCCCTGCTGGCAGCCCTCAACTATTATGAATTTAAATATCGGGAGGCGGATTACGGCCAGTTCCCCAAGGGACTGATGTACGGCCTCCAGTGCTTTGACAGCTGGCTTTACGATGAATCGGACCCTCTGATGCATCTGGCCTATGCGCAGACCTTTGAACAGCTGCGCGGCAAAGTGGATACGGGATATTTCGAAGAACTGATTACGAAATACCTGTTGGATAATCCTCACAGCGCTCTTGTGACAGCTCAGCCCAAGAAAGGGCTGTCTGCCGAGAGGGAGGAGGCTCTGAAGCGGGAGATGGCAGAGTTTAAGGCCTCTCTTGACGCCGGAGAGATTGCCCGCCTGATCCGGGAGACGGCCGAGCTGAAGGCCTATCAGGAAGAGCCTACGGACCCGGAAATTTTGAGAAAGATTCCCATGCTTACACGGGAGGATATCGGCAGAGAGATATTGCCCTTCACCTGGAAGGAATCGCATCTGGGAGGAGCTACGGTGCTGCACCATGATATCTTTACCTCCGGCATCGGATATCTGCGGCTTTTGTTTGATACGGCTGCGGTGGAGGACGAGGATCTTCCCTACCTGGGACTGCTCCGGTCGGTTCTGGGCTATATGAACACCGAGGGGTATGATTATCGGGAGCTGTTTAATGAGATCCATATCCACAGCGGCGGAATTGCCACGAACTTAAACACCTACGCCGATTCGGAGAATCCCGATTCCTACCGGGCCATGTTTGAGTTTTCGGCCAAGACCTTTTATGACAAGCTGGACTTTGTCTTTGATATGATCGCCGAGATGGCAACGAAGACTGTTTTTGACGATAAAAAGAGGCTGCGGGAGCTGATTGCGGAAAATAAGTCCCGGGCTCAGATGCGTCTTTTGTCTTCCGGCCATTCGGCGGCGGTATCCAGAGCCAGCTCCTACTATTCGCAGGCAGCCTGCCTGGGAGATATCACCGGCGGTATCAGCTACTATAAATTTATCGAGGATCTGGACGCTCATTTTGACGAGCGGGCGCAGGAGACGATCGGCCGGCTTGAAAAGCTGACGAGACAGATCTTTACGCCGGACCGGCTGCTGGTCAGCTATACGGCGGACGAGGAGGGCTTTTCGGGGCTGGAGGAGCCGCTTTCGGCCTTTATCGAGAGGCTGTATCCGGGCGGTCAGGCGGATGCCGGACGGTTCCTGGTGCCGGTGAAGAAAAACGAGGGCTTTATGACCTCCTCCGGCGTCCAGTATGTGGCGCAGTGCGGCAGCTTCCGGCGGGCCGGCTACGCTTACACCGGAGCGCTCAAGATTCTGAAAATGATTCTTTCCTATGATTATCTGTGGATTCAGCTGCGGGTCAAGGGCGGAGCCTACGGCTGCATGAGCGGTTTCAGCCGTTCCGGCGACGGTTATTTTGCCTCCTACCGTGACCCTCATCTGAAGAGTACGCTGGAGGTATACCGGGGTGTTCCGGACTATCTGAGAAGTTTTGCGGCGGATGAGAGGGAGATGACCAAGTATATCATCGGCACCATCAGCGATATGGATGTGCCGCTTACCCCCTCCGCCAGAGGGGCCAGGTCTTTAGCCGCTTACCTCTGCCATGTGACGGAGGAAATGATCCAGAGAGAGAGGGATCAGGTGGTCACGGCGCAGCCGGAGGATATTCGCGCCCTGGCGCCGCTTGTGGAGGCTATTCTGTCTGATGAATGTATCTGCGTCATCGGCGGAGCGGGCAAATGCAGAGAGGACGGCGGCGAGCTGATGGAGCTGTGCAATTTGTTCGAATAACGCATGGAAATACAGAGAAAAGAAAGGAAGTAAGCGGGAGAGATGGAAAAATTTCATTCCGGCTTTGCGGCTCTGATTGGGCGGCCGAATGTGGGGAAATCCACGCTGATGAACCGGATGATCGGCCAGAAGATCGCCATCACCAGCAGCAAACCTCAGACTACAAGAAACAGGATTCAGACCGTTTATACGGATTCCCGGTGCCAGATTATTTTTCTGGACACACCGGGGATTCACCAGGCCAAAAACAAGCTGGGGGAATATATGGTAAATGTGGCCGAGAGAACTCTCTCGGAGGTGGATGTGATCCTCTGGCTGGTGGAGCCGTCCACCTACATAGGGGCCGGTGAACAGCATATCATCGGCCGGCTGAAAGGCGTGAAGACGCCGGTGATCCTGGTAATCAACAAAGTGGACACGGTAAAGAAGGAGGACGTCCTTACGGCCATCGACACATACCGTAAGGAGCTGAACTTTGCGGACATAGTGCCGGTTTCGGCTCTGAAGGGCGATAATACGGACGAGCTGCTTACGGTGATACGAAAGTATTTGCCGGAGGGCCCCATGTATTACGATGAGGACACGGTGACCGATCAGCCCATGCGTCAGATTGCAGCGGAACTGATTCGGGAAAAGGCGCTGCGCTCCTTAAACGACGAGATTCCCCATGGGATCGCCGTGCTTATTGATTCCATGAAGGAGAGAGACAACGGGCTGTTTGATATTGAGGCTACCATCGTCTGCGAGAGAGATTCCCACAAGGGAATCATTATCGGAAAGCAGGGAGCCATGCTGAAGAAGATCGGCAGCGCAGCCCGGTATGAGATTGAGGCTCTTCTGGGAGCCCGCGTCAATTTGAAGCTGTGGGTCAAAGTGCGAAAGGAATGGCGCGACAGCGAGCTGTACGTCAGAAATTACGGATATCGGGATGAGAAATGAGTGACGGGATTACCCTCACAGGCATGGTGCTTTCTTCCATGCCCATCGGGGATTATGACAAGAGGATTGTGCTGCTGACCCGGGAGCGGGGCAAGATTGCAGCCTTTGCCAGGGGGGCCAGGCGGCCCAAAAGCGTGCTTTTGGGAGCCAGCAGGCCCATGGCCTTCGGCTCCTTTGACCTGTATGAAGGCCGTGACAGCTATACCCTTCGCAGCGCGCGGATTCAGGACTATTTTGATGAATTGTCAAAGGATCTGGAACAGATCGGGTATGGTTCCTATTTTCTGGAGGTGGCGACAGCTTATACGGTGGAGGGCGTGGAGTCCTCATCTGTTTTGACCCTTTTATACCTGTCCTTAAAGGCCCTGCAAAAGAAAAGCATCCCCAAGCTTCTGGTGCGCTATGTTTTTGAACTTCGCATGATGGTGGAAAACGGCGTATATAATCTGGAGCCGCCGATTCCGGTCAGCGATTCTACAGCCTATACAATTTATCATGTGGGGACCGCTCCTCTGGCCAAGCTCTATACCTTCTCCGTCTCCGACCAGGTCCTGGAGGAGCTGGGCAAGTGCCTGGAAATCTACCGTCCCCGCTATTTGGAAGGCCGCTTCACTTCCCTTGACATTCTAAAAAGCCTAGAGTAAAATGTGCAGGAAGGCATTAAGCAGTACAGCTAAAGGCGGACGTCGCCTGTTATAAATTAAAAATGTGGAGGAAAAAAGAATGAAACGAGGTATAAGAACCTGCGCCGCCAGTCTGGCGCTCGTCCTGATTCTGTCCGCCCTGACCGGATGTAGTTCGGGCCGGGCTTTTGAGCCCACGGGAGACAGTATCTATATTTCCAGCGATGGAGTAATCAGCACCGCATTTGTTGTGGATGTGGATGAGTCTTATTACACCGAAGAAGATATGCGCTCCTTCTGTGAGACGGAGGTTGTGGAGTACAATACATCCAAAGGGGCCAGCGCTGCGGCCTATCAGGACGACGCTGCGGAGGACGAGACTCTGCCGGTAGCTATTGAGAGCTTTACCTACGGCGATCAGGCGCAGCTGATCTTGAATTATGCATCGGCGGAGGATTATCTGGCTTTTAATGAGGCAGATCCGGACAGTGCGACCAGCATCATGTATGCGGAGGCCAAAAATACAGTAGGAATGCCGGAGATCTCTCTGGTTTCTGCGGAAGACGGTTCCCGTGTGGCCGCCGGTTCCGTGGTGGGAGACGACAGACTGAAGATCCTGATGGTGGAGGGAGCTGTGAACGTACAGGTTCAGGGACGGCTGGTATATACCTCTGAGAATGTAACGGTGACCGGAGAGGATACGGCTACCACAGGTGCAGAAGGTTCATCTTATCTGGTATTTCGCTAAGAGGTAGAAGGAGGAGCGGTCTATTATGGAAAAGACAATGGAAAAAATCGTGGCTCTGGCCAAGTCCAGAGGTTTTGTATATCCCGGGTCGGAGATCTACGGCGGCCTGGCCAACACCTGGGATTATGGCAACCTGGGCGTGGAACTGAAAAATAATGTTAAAAAGGCCTGGTGGCAGAAATTCGTTCAGGAGAGCCCCTACAATGTGGGAGTGGACTGCGCGATTTTGATGAATCCGCAGACCTGGGTAGCTTCCGGTCATCTGGGAGGCTTTTCGGACCCGTTAATGGACTGCCGGGAATGCCACGAGAGATTCCGTGCCGATCAGCTCATTGAAAACTATGCCAAGGAAAAGGGCATCGTTCTGGAGTCCAGCGTAGACGGCTGGTCCCAGGAGGAGATGAAGGATTTCATCGAGAAAAATAATATCCCCTGCCCCAGCTGCGGCAAGCACAATTTCACCGATATCCGTCAGTTCAATCTGATGTTCAAGACCTTCCAGGGCGTTACCGAGGATGCCAAGAATACGGTATATCTGCGTCCGGAGACGGCTCAGGGCATATTTGTAAACTTTAAAAATGTACAGCGGACTTCCCGCAAGAAGATTCCCTTTGGCATTGCCCAGATCGGCAAATCCTTCCGCAATGAGATTACGCCCGGCAACTTTACCTTCCGTACCAGAGAATTTGAGCAGATGGAGCTGGAGTTCTTCTGCGAGCCCGGTACGGATCTGGAGTGGTTCCAGTACTGGAGAGGCTTTTGCCGTGACTGGCTGATCTCTCTGGGTATCAAGGAGGATGAGATGCGTCTGCGGGATCATGATCCGGCGGAGCTGGCTTTCTATTCCAAGGGAACTACGGATATTGAGTTTCTGTTCCCCTTTGGCTGGGGTGAGCTGTGGGGAATCGCCGATCGTACCGATTACGATCTGACCCGTCATCAGGAGACCTCTGGTCAGGATCTGTCCTATTTTGATGATGAGAAGGGCGAAAGATATGTGCCGTATGTAATTGAGCCCTCTCTGGGCGCAGATCGCGTGACGCTGGCATTTTTGTGCGCCGCTTACGATGAGGAGGAACTGGAGGGCGGCGATATGCGCACGGTGCTTCATTTCCATCCGGCTATCGCGCCGGTGAAGATCGGCGTGCTGCCTCTGTCCAAGAAGCTTTCGGATGGGGCATACAAGATTTATACGGAGCTGTGCAAATATTATAACTGTGAGTATGATGACCGGGGCAATATAGGCAAGCGCTACCGCCGTCAGGACGAGATTGGAACGCCTTTCTGCGTCACCTATGATTTTGATTCCGAGAGCGACCAGGCCGTGACGGTGCGCGACCGTGATTCCATGGAACAGGTCAGAGTGCCCATCGCTGAGCTGAAGTCCTACTTTGAGGACAAGATGCGGTTTTAATCGTCATGCCTGTTTGGGCGGGAACCGCTAATCCTGAAGATCAGAGGAGGAAAGTGTTTTGGGAAAGATAGTTCAGCTTGTTCCTTCGGCGCCCCGCAAAGGGAATGTCCCGGAAACAGAAAACGGGGCCCTGCATTCCTGGTTTTCGAACGGCCTCTATCGGATTGTGCAGATGGACGGAAGCCGGATTACAGTCTGCGGAGCAGGGGAAGACGAGAAAAGGCGGCAGGGACAGCTTTCCATTACGGATATGACGGAATTTACTGTCTGCAATCTGGAACCGGAGGTGATCATGCCGGTGGCCTGTACCTTCTCTGAATTTTGCGAGCACTGGAGTCCGCAGCGGGAATATGAGCTGCGCTGCTTTATGGAAGAGGACGGGACGCTGCAGCTGTACAGCATTTGCGAGCGCAGCGATGCGGATCAGACCTTTCAGAGGCTGGAGCCGGGGCGGTTGGGCTGTCTTTACTACAATGTGTCCTGCACTTCGGTCAGAGAATGTCTGCGTCTGGTGCCGGTGGAGCTTATGACGGCGGAGGAATATGCGGGATATCAGCCGGAGGAAGGAATCACGGTCCGTCAGAGGGCCGGCGGCGCAGTCCTGCTTCGCCATACCAAGCTGGAGAGGCTGGTTTCTCTGCAGCCCGATACCAGATATTATGTGATGACTGCCGAAGGAGGTCTGCAGCTGACCCGGGAAAGTCTGGATGGATATTTTGACGATGATACGGTATTTCGCGTGATTGCAAAGGAAAATCGCGCGGTCTGTGTAATTTGTTATCAGGTGGCGGAGTAAGGCTCACTTCTGCCATAGAAAAAGGGTGCTTCTTTTGCGGCCGGCAGACCGCAAAGAAGCACCCTTTGTTTTACAACCCTTCGTTTATTGAATTAAAGAATGACTTCCATACCGATTTTCTGCGGCTTCAGACCGCAGGCCTGATAAAATTTCAGGGCGCTTTCATTGCAGCTCCAGACATTGAGAGTAACATTGTAACAGCCTTGTGAACGGGCAAAGTCAAGAACGGCGTTGTACAGAGATTTTCCGATGTGCATTCCTCGCTTATTCTCATCTACACAGAGATCGTCAATGTAAAGAGTTTTAATATCGGTCAGAATATTGTTGTTTATATGCTGTTCAAAAATACAAAAGGCATATCCCTGAAGACAATCATTCTCATCCACAGCGGCAAAAATCGGGCGGCTGGAATCCCTAAGAATGCTGCAAAGCTGTTCGTCCGTATACTTGCTCTGCCCGTACTTAAAGAGATCCGGGCGGCCCTGGTAATGTACCAGAGCGACTTGGGCCAGCAGTTCATGGATTCTGGGAATGTCTTTTTCGGATGCCATACGTACTTTCATGATGATATCTCCTTGTCCATAAGATTTCTGTGAAAAATGTCTTTGAATAAACAACTGTTGTCTGCGCGGACCAGACCGTATTCGCAATGAGGAAGGTCAGCGTCCGTTTTCCTGGAACAGCTGGCTCAGATCCGTCAAAATGTCACTGGGCAGCATCGCCTGCATAGAAAGGCGGGCGGCGCATCGATCTGCGGAGGCTCCGTGCAGCCAGACGCCGCAGAGCGCGGCTCTAAGGGGAGAGAGCCCCTGGGCTGCAAGGCCGGATATAATCCCGGTCAGAATATCTCCGCTGCCGCCGCGGGCCAGACCGGCATTGCCGGTATGGTTTTCATACAATTCTCCCTCCGGAGTGGCGATAAGCGTATGATGAAGCTTGAGGACAACGACAGCGCCGCTGAGAGCAGCCAGCTGGAGCGCAGATTTTTGCGGTGCGTCTGTAATGTCGCGGACAGAGGAGCCGGCTAAACGGGCGGCTTCACCCGGATGGGGCGTGAGAATCAGCTGTCCGGCGCAGCTGTTTCGCAGCTCTGCTAAATGCCCGGCCATACATGTCAGGGCTCCGGCATCCAGAACAATGGTTCCGGCGGACAGGGAGAGGACGCGGTGAATTTCCTCAGCTGTCTGATCATCGGCTTTTTTGCCGCAGCCAACGGCGCAGACAGTGGAGCGGCGGATGGCGTCGTTTAGGGCTGCGTCATCGGGCAGCGGAAGAAAGGTAGCCTCCAGGATTCGTGAGGCTATGCTGGAAATGACTGCTTCCGGCGCGGCTACGGTGACCAGTCCGGCTCCGCTGCGCAGAGCTCCCAAGGCGCACAGAGCGGCAGCTCCGCGGTAGGCTTCACATCCGCACAGAGCCAATACGCTGCCGTAAGTTCCTTTGTGGGAAAAGGGATCGCGGATGGGAATATTATTCCATACAATATCCGGGGTGATTTTCTCGGGCACATAATATGACATGGTGGATCTCCGTTCTTAAAAATTGTCTGTGCATTTTTGTGCGGCGTCTGTTAATAGGCCGCGCAATGAAAATTCCTTTATAAATATTACCATACACATTTTATCATGTTTTTGGGGAAAATACTATTTGGACTTCTGGCAAATTTCTTGCTTCTGCCCCAGTTTCAATTTGCCACGCCATCCTGGATTTGGTATAATGTTCACGAAAGGCGCAGAGAATGTTTTTGCATAGGAAGGTTTAACCTATATCGGAATGGATATATTTTCAGATAGAAGAAGCAAAAGATACAATCACAGACGTCAGGAGGACAATCGATGAACAGCTTTACCTATCAGATTCCCACGGAAATCGTATTTGGGAAGGATTCGGAGGCGCTGACGGCGTCTCTGGTGCGCAAGTATGGCGGCGGCCGTGTGCTTATTGTTTACGGAGGAGGAAGCGCGGTGCGCAGCGGTCTGCTGGAGCGCATCTGCGGTCAGTTTGATGAGGCGGGGCTCGCTTATGAGACGCTGGGCGGCGTGCATCCCAATCCTCACCTGGAATTTGCCAGAGAGGGAATAAAAAAGGCAATCCAATGGGGCGCAGATTTCTTTCTGGCGATCGGCGGCGGCAGCGTGATCGATACGGCCAAGGCCATTGCCATTGGAACGGCCAATCCGGACACGGATATTTGGAAGTTCTGGACCAAGGAGGAGACGGTGACGAGAAGCCTGCCGGTAGGAGTGATCCTGACCATATCGGCGGCCGGCAGTGAGACCAGCGATTCCTCAGTACTGACCAATATGGAGACGGGAGTCAAGAGAGGTCTCAGCACGCCCTTCAACCGACCGGCCTTTGCTGTGATGAATCCGGAGCTTACTTATACACTGCCCACCTATCAGGTGGCCTGCGGCATTGTGGACATTATGATGCATACGATGGACCGGTATTTCAATCCGGTCACAGACAATCAGCTGACCGACGAGATAGCGGAGGCACTGCTTCGAACAGCCATTCACAACGGTTCAATTGCGGTAAAAAACAGTCACGACTACAGCGCCATGAGCGAGCTGATGTGGTGCGGCAGCCTTTCCCACAATGGCCTCACCGGTCTGGGGGGACGCAAGGACTTTGCCCCGCACCAGCTGGGCCATGAGCTCAGCGCCCGCTTTGATGTGGCCCATGGAGCCAGTCTGTCTGCGGTCTGGGGAGCCTGGGCTCGCTATGTTTACAAGACGGACGTGGCTCGCTTTGCCCGTTTTGCCGCTTCGGTGTGGGGAATCCGGGGAGCCAGCGAGGAGGCGGCGGCCATCGCCGGTATCCATGCAACGGAAGAATATTTTATTTCTCTTGGAATGCCTACGAACTTTACCAGTCTGGGAATTGGCGTGCAGCCTGACGAGGCGCTTCGCGATTTGGCTCTGCGTTGCACCTATTATCACACCCGCAAGGTAGGAACCTTCCAGGTTCTGGATGAACCGGATCTGTATGAGATCTATAAGGCGGCCAACGTGTGATGGCTATGACGAAGGAAGAATTATCAAAGCTGTATCAGGATATTTTGCTGGAACTGCCGGCAAGGAGCAGCCGGGACAGTCTGAAAAGCTTACAGCAAAAGATCAAGATGGTGCTGCGCCACGGCAGCCAGAAGAAGATCAAGGATGAGACGCTGGTATCGGAACTGATTCATCTGGTGCCTATTCTCACGGATTTGAAGGAGAGGCATAAATTTGAAGCCCAGGTGGTGCTTTCTCTGCCCCAGGTGCTTTCGGTATGCGACAGGCTGGCGGCCATCCGTCTCAGGGATTATGAGAAAATTGAGGAGGCCAAGCCGGAGCTTGACGAGCTTTTTGCCTATTTCTATCATGGACGCAAGGAAATATTGGTACTGCCTCCGGCCAAGGCTTTTCGGACCAGATACATAGAGATGCAGATTCTGGCGAAGGTCAAAGAGACCGTGCCGGAAAAACCTGCTCAGGAGTATCCTTTGGCCCGGGCCATGAAGAGGCATTTTATTCTCCACGTAGGCGCTACCAACACAGGCAAGACCTATGACGCCCTGGAAGATTTAAAGATGGCCGGCAGCGGCGTCTATCTGGCTCCTCTGCGGCTCTTAGCCATGGAGGTACAGGAAAGGATGCTGGAGGACGGGATATTCTGCTCTCTGCTTACCGGTGAGGAGGAGGATATTCGGGAGTCGGCTACTCTTTTGGCGGCTACGGTGGAAAAGCTGGACGTCCATCATGAGTACGAAACGGCAGTCATAGACGAGTGCCAGATGATTGCCGATCCTCAGAGGGGAGCTTCCTGGACCAGGGCGATTTTAGGCATACGGGCTGAGCGGATTCATCTGTGCATGGCTCCGGAGGCGGAACATATTATCCGGGCTCTGATTGCGGACTGCGGCGACAGCTGTGAGATCGTTCGTCATCGCCGGAAAACGCCTCTGACTTATGAGGACAGGCCATATCGTTTTCCGAAGGATATTACCGATGGAGATGCGCTGGTGGTATTTTCCCGCAAGACGGCCCTGTCATTGGCGGCAGAGCTGCGCCGGGCCGGGATTCAGGCCGGCGTGATTTATGGGGCGCTTCCCTATGCGGCCAGAAAACGGCAGGTGCGGCGCTTCCTGGACCGGGAGACCAGAGTGCTGGTTTCCACCGATGCCATCGGCATGGGGATGAATCTTCCGATCCGCCGCATTGTCTTTATGGATATCGTCAAGTACGACGGCAAAGAAAGGCGGCTTTTGACCACGGCGGAGACGAAGCAGATTGCCGGTCGGGCTGGGCGGCTGGGCATGTATGACGAGGGTTTTGTGACCTGTATTGAAAGAAGCGACGTGATTCGGGATAATCTGACGGCAGAGACCGAGGAGATTACGCAGGCACGGCTGAATTTTTCGGAAGCGCTGCTGGCATCGGACTATGCGCTGGAAGATCTGATCCGTATGTGGTCCTTTGCCCAGGTGCCGGAGAAATATAATAAGATGGATACGGAGGAGCCGCTGGCTCTTTTGAAGTGTCTTCGCAAGGCGGGAGTGACGGTCACGGGTCAGGAGGCCAATAAAATCCTGTACCAGATGATCACAGTAGGGTTTGACATCGAGGTTAAGGAGTTGTTGGAGCAGTGGCTGGAATCCTGCATAATGTATCTGGAGGGGACAGACCGTCTGCCTTTTCCAGACTGTCAGGTGACAGAGCTTGCAGAGATGGAGCTGGCCTGCCGAAAGCTGGATTTGTATTACCAGATGTGCCATCGCTTCGGACTTCCCTGCGAGGAGGAACGAGTGGCCCGGGAGAAGGACCGTCTGGCGGTGGATATCGATGAGGCCATAGCCCAGAATATACAGAATTATCATAAGCGGTGCCGGATTTGCGGCAGGCCCCTGGCCTGGAATACGCCCTTTGGCGTCTGTTCCAGCTGCTTTGAAAATGAGAGAAGCCGCCGCGGCGGCCGTTGGGAAGAAAGGAAAGATAAAAGTCTTCCACAGGTAAGACTTTCGGATGGGCATACAGGGAGAAAGAATGGACGGAAGAGTAAAAACCGATCGGGAAGCGGAGGAGAAAAAAAGACAAAAGCAAAGAAGGGGTAAGCCCCTGGCAACCGGTCAGGAGGTGCATGTGGACGGCTATACTGAGGTGAGCGATGTGATTCCGGAATAAGACGATTTCCCGCAGATACAAAAAGGACCTTTGGATGGCCGGACTGTGTCTGCGGGTATTTCTTTGATTGCTGCTTTTGGCGGCTTGCCGGGGAAGCGATTTGCTGCTGGGTTTATTACGATTTGCTTTCGCACGTTGACAAGGCAGAGAAAAAATTTTATAGTATAAGGAAGATAATGTGACGACAGGAGGAAACCGACATGATTTGTATTAAGAACGGAACCATACATACGGCGGTAAGCCCGGAGACCTTTATCGGAGATATTCTGGTGGAGGAGGGAAAGATTGTACGCATTGGGACGAATCTGGAGATCCCGGAGGATGCCAGAGTGCTGGATGCGACAGGCCTGCAGGTATATCCCGGCTTTGTGGAGGCCCATTGCCATATCGGTCTGGACGGCTACGGAATTGGGTTCGAGGGAATGGACTATAACGAATGCAATGATCCTGTCACGCCGCAGTTAAGAGGAATCGACGGTGTAAAGGCTATGGACCCGGCCTTTGGCATGGCGGCCGCCGCCGGCGTTACCTGCGTGGCTACCGGCCCCGGCAGTGCCAATGTGCTGGGAGGCACCTTTACCGCACTTAAGACAGTGGGCTGCCGTGTGGAGAATATGATTGTAAAAGAGGCCATCGCCATGAAATGCGCCTTTGGAGAAAATCCCAAGAGAGTTTACAGGGAAAAAGGCAATTCTACCCGGATGACCACGGCCGCCAAACTTCGTGAGATGCTCTTTAAAGCGAAGGAATACGGTGAGAAAAAGGCCGCCGCGGGGGACGACGTTTCTAAGAGACCTCCTTTTGATATGAAGCTGGAGGCTTTGCTGCCGGTGCTGGCCGGCGAGCTGCCTTTAAAGGCTCACGCCCATGCCAGCGATGACATTTTTACGGCTCTGCGTATTGCAAAAGAGTTTGGCGTAAAGATTACTCTGGAGCATGTGACCGAGGGACATCTGGTGGTGGACGAGCTGGCAAGGGAGCATGTGCCTATGGCCGTGGGTCCTACGCTGACCAATGCTTCCAAATATGAGCTGCGCAATAAGAGCTGGGTGACGCCGGGGGTGCTGGCGGCAGCAGGCTGTCAGGTATCCATTATCACCGACGCCCCTGTTATTCCGGAGCATTATCTTCCGCTGTGCGCCGGCATGGCGGTGAAGGCGGGAATGGACCCCTTCCAGGCTTTGCAGGCAATCACCATCAATCCGGCGAAGCACATCGGTCTCGAAGACCGGGTCGGCTCCCTGGAGGAGGGAAAGGACGCGGACATTGTGGTGACGGACGGCTGTCCCTTTGAAGTAGCCACCGAGGTGCGCTATGTGCTGATCGACGGCAATGTGGTGAAAGAATGACGGGAGAGATTTTTTGTTTTGAATATGATTCCCCGGTGGGACGGCTGCGGCTGACGCAAAAGGGCGGCAGCCTTGCCGCCCTGTCTTTAGCGGGAAAGGAAAATCCCAATGCCTTTTTGTATAAGGGCGAGCTTACCTATGAGGAAGAGGGTAAGCGTCTGGCCGCTATGGGGGCCAAAATCCGGGAAACGGAGCTGATTGCCAGGACCCATAAAGAGCTGCGGGAGTATTTTGCCGGGGAGCGCCGGACCTTTACCATTCCGCTGGCTCCGGAGGGAACTGCTTTTCAGAAGCAGGTGTGGCAGGCTCTCCTTGCAATACCTTATGGTGAGACCCGCAGTTATGGCCAGATAGCGGCCATGATCGGCAGACCCAGGGCAGCCAGGGCTGTGGGAATGGGCAATCACAAGAATCCCATTTCCATTCTGATTCCCTGTCATCGTGTCGTTGGGGCCGACGGCAGTCTCACCGGATATGGGGGCGGACTGGACATCAAGGAATATCTGCTGCGATTGGAGGGCATCCTATGACTGTGATCGGGGCTCATCTGTCGTCGGCCAAGGGATATCTGCATATGGGAAAGACGGCGGTGTCCATCGGCGCCAATACCTTTCAGTTTTTTACCCGCAATCCCAGAGGGGGAAAGGCTAAGGAACTGAATATGGAGGATATCCGCTCTTATCAGGAATATGCCGCCGCTCACGGCATACCCGTTGTGCTGGCCCATGCTCCCTATACGCTGAACGCGGCGGCCGCAGAGGGACGCACCAGGGAATTTGCCTGGGAAACCATGGCCGACGATATGCGCCGGATGGAGGCTCTGCCGGGCCAGCTCTATAATTTTCATCCCGGCTCCCACGTGGGGCAGGGAGTGGAGGCGGCCATCGGTCTGATTGCGGACTGTATTGATCAGGCGGTGATTCCGGGGCAGACTACCACGATTTTGCTGGAAACCATGGCAGGCAAGGGAAGCGAAGTGGGCAGCCGTTTTGAGGAGCTTCGTGCCATATTGGACCGGGTGAAGTATCCGGAATATATGGGCGTCTGTCTGGATACCTGCCATGTTTACGACGCCGGATACGATATCCGGGATCATCTGGATGAGGTGCTGGAGGAGTTCGACCGAATCGTTGGTTTGGACCGGCTGCGGGCGATTCATCTCAATGACAGTCAGAATCCTATGGGGAGCCATAAGGACCGCCATGCGCGGATTGGCGAGGGCACCATTGGTTTGGATGCACTGGTACGCGTGCTAAACCATCCCAGCCTTTGCCGTCTCCCCTTCTATCTGGAGACGCCCTGTGACGATGCGGGGCACGGGGAGGAGATAAGACGGCTGAAGGAGGCATTGCATGGTATTTAGCAGCTTGCTGTTTTTGTTCCGGTTTCTGCCGGTAATTTTGCTTTTGTATTTTATAGTGCCCAGGGGATGGCGTAATGCCGTCCTCTTTTTCGGCAGTTTGATTTTTTATGCCTGGGGAGAACCGGTCTATGTGGTGCTGATGCTTTTTTCCACGGCGGTGGATTTCACCCATGGCTGGTATATCCGAAGGTCTCTGGATGCGGGCAGAAGAGGCCGGGCGAAAATCGCGCTGATCTCTTCTGTGGTCATTAATTTGGGTCTTCTGGGAGTCTTTAAATATACGGATTTTATAATTGGCCTGGTTAACGGCGCGCTGGGACTGTCGATTCCCCAGCCCGGCCTGCCGCTTCCCATCGGAATATCTTTCTATACCTTTCAGACGATGTCCTACAGTATCGACGTATATCGGGGAGACGCCGATGTTCAGAAGAATATCATCGATTTCGGCGCCTATGTGGCAATGTTTCCTCAGCTGATCGCCGGACCCATCGTCCGCTATCAGACGGTGGCAAAGGAGTTAAACGACAGACAGGAGAGCCCCTCCCTCTTTGCCGATGGCATTGCGCTTTTTATGGCGGGACTGGGCAAAAAGGTATTGCTGGCCAACAATATCGGTCTGATGTGGGATGCGGTTTCGGCGCTGCCGGCCGCGCAGCTGTCGGCGGCTGCGGCCTGGCTGGGCGCCCTGGCCTATGGCTTTCAAATTTATTTTGATTTTTCAGGCTATTCCGACATGGCCAGGGGACTGGGGCTGATGCTGGGCTTCCACTTCCCCCTGAATTTTGACTACCCCTATATTTCCCGCAGTGTGACGGAATTTTGGAGGCGCTGGCATATATCCTTGGGAACCTGGTTTCGAGAATATGTCTATATTCCTCTGGGAGGAAACCGCAAAGGGCTGGCGGCGCAGATCCGCAATATTCTGATTGTATGGATGCTCACCGGCATCTGGCATGGAGCCAGCGTCAACTTCTTTATCTGGGGACTTTATTTCGGAGTGCTGCTAGTAATGGAAAAGCTTTTTCTGCTGAAATGGCTGAAGCGGTGTCCCCGTCCGGTGGCCTGGCTTTATACAACGCTGGCCTGGCTCATCGGTTGGGCGATTTTTGCCAGTGTGGATAATGCGGCGGGCCTGCCCTATTTTGCCGCCATGCTGGGGGCGGGAGGAGCTGTGGACTCTACGGCCTTATACCTGCTCCGCAATTACGGCGTGATGCTTATAATTTGTATCGCAGGCTCCACGCCCATTGTCAAAAGGCTTTTTGTGCGGGTGCGCCGGGCCGTGGGCGGAGCGGACGGACAGGGCATGCTTTGGCAGCTGATGTTCAGCGCAGCGTCAATTGTGCTCTTTGTCATTTGCACCGCTTATCTGGTGGACGCTACCTACAATCCCTTTCTGTATTTTCGCTTTTAGGAGGTTCTATGGAGAAAAAGACGGTGTGGATACCGGTAATTACCTTTCTGGCGCTGATCTTTGGCGGCATGGTCTGGGGAATTTTAAAGCCGGATCAGGCCTATTCCGATACGGAAAACCGCTATCTGGCCAGCCGGCCGGAATTTTCCTGGGAGAGCCTTTTTTCCGGCAGCTATACGCAGGACTATGAGAGCTATATCACCGATCAATTTCCGATGCGGGATCAGTGGATTGGCTTAAAGACCCGCACGGAGATGGCCCTTGGCAAGGCGGAAACCAAGAATGTATGGCTGGCCGATGACGATTACCTGATTGTAAATTATCCGGCATCGGATTTTGAGGGGGAACAGGCGGGGAAGAACCGGGATACGCTGGCGGAGGCGCTGGCTTACTATGTGGACAGTCTGGGAGAAGATCATGTGCGGGTGCTGCTGGCCCCGACATCCAGTCAGATTTTGCAGGATAAACTGCCCTCCTACAGCCAGGTCTACGATCAGTCCCAGTATCTGGACGAAATCATTGCGGCCGCCGGGACGGCTTTGCAGTCGGCCGGACTGGAGTGCGGGGCGGAAGGCTTATTTGTAGGAGCAAAGGAGGCTCTTCTGGCGCACAAGGAGGAGTATATCTATTATCGAACCGATCACCATTGGACGACGCTGGGAGCCTACTATGCTTACTGCGCCTGGGCCAAGAGCATGGGATTTACGCCTGTGCCCGATGCCGGCCTGCAGACGGTTTCAGAGGATTTTTGGGGGACCACATATTCCAGGCTCCATGCCGGAGGCCGGGCGGATGTGATCTCCGTTTATGATACGGACACAGAGGTAAAGCTCACCCACAATCTGACTGAAGAGACTTCCGGATTTTATGACTGGGACGCTCTGAGTACCAGAGACAAATACGCGGTGTTTTTGGGCGGCAACGATGGCCTGCTGGAAATTGACAGGATCGAGGAAGCGGAGGCCGGCTCAGCGGCGGACAAGTCCGTGCTTCTGGTTGTGAAGGATTCCTTTGCCAACAGTTTTATCCCTTATGCCATGGAACATTTCGATCGGATTGTTGTGGTGGATCTGCGCTACATGAATATGAGCCTGCGTCAGCTGGCCAGCGAATACGGCGTGACGGATCTGCTGGTGCTCTACAGCACACAGGCCTTTGCCACAGATGCGACGGTCTTTAAGCTGGGACGATAAGGGACGATAGGAAGGGAGGAATGCCGGATGAGTATGCTGCGCCTGGACAAATTTCTGGCCGATATGGGAAAGGGGACCCGCAGCGAGCTTAAGCGCGAGCTGAAAAAAGGACTGGTAACGGTAAATGGAAAAACGGAAAAATCGCCGGAGAGAAAAATCGACCCGGAAACGGATCAGGTTGTTTACCGGGGAGAGCCGGTGTGTTATGAAAAGTTTTTTTATTATATGCTGAATAAGCCGCCGGGCTTTGTATCAGCCACCGAGGACCGCAGAGAGCGGACGGTAATGGAGCTGATGAAGGGAGCGTCCGGAAAGGGTTTGTTTCCGGTGGGGCGGCTGGACAAGGATACGGAGGGCCTGCTGCTGATCACCAACGACGGAGAGCTGGCGCACCGGCTTTTGCATCCGGGCCGTCATGTGGACAAGGTCTATATGGCGGAGCTGGCAGGGCCGGTGACGGAGGAGATGATTCGCCTCTTTGCTGAAGGGCTGGATATCGGAGATGATAAACCGGCTCTCCCGGCCCGTCTCGTTGTGCTGGAAAATGGTCCCCGGGCCCGCACGGAGATAACGATCTGCGAGGGCCGGTATCATCAGGTTAAGCGAATGGCCGAAGCTGTGGGGTCACGCGTGCTGTCTTTGAAACGTCTGTCCATGGGGCCGCTTAAGCTGGACGAGAACCTGCCTGCGGGCCATTACCGTCCTCTGACGCAGGAGGAAAGGCAGGAGCTGGGGACAGGCTGACAAGATAACGGGGAAAACAGAGGTATGAAGCAGTCGGACTGTGGAAAATATGACGGAAAAACGAAAAAAAGAATTGACAGAGCCTGGAAACTGTGATATTGTATAAATCGAATTGAACGAATTGTTTTATTAGGATTGTAACTGGGAAGCAGGCAACACCTAATGCTGCACATCTGTGTGGGATGTGTGGTATTAGGTTTTTTTGTGTTTTTGGATATTTTCAGTGAAAATCTCAGCGATACGTCTGGTATGAAAGCGGAGGCGTAAGATACAGGAGAGACCAGGACGGTTTGCCGGGGGAAAGAAAATGAATGGGAAAAGTTACCAAATCGTTCACGTTATCAATAATAATGTGGTCACGGCAATCAATGAACGTCACCAGGAGAGGATACTGGTGGGTAAGGGGATCGGCTTTAAAGCCAAAAAGGGAGACATGGCTGATCCTGCAAAAATTGATAAGGAATATTACCTGAAATCCAAGACGGTGTCCGGCAAGCTCTATGCCATGCTGGCCCAGACGCCGGAGATCTATATGGAGATTGCGGATAAGATTGTGAAGAGAGCCAATGAGGTTCTGGACAAGACGCTGGATGAGAGTATTTTCCTGAATCTAATCGACCATATCAGTTTTGCGGTGGCCAGAATGCAAAAGGGGATGGAATTTAAAAATACCCTGCTGTGGGAGATCGTTCATTTTTATCCCCAGGAATATAAGATTGCCCTTTATGGTCTGGATCTGATTGAGGAGCATACGGGTTACCGGCTGCCGGAGGATGAGGCGGGGAGCATTGCCATCTATATTGTCAATGCGGAGTTTGACTCGTCGGACCGCAACGATGCCGTACGTATGACCGAGCTGATCCAGAAGATTGTCAGCGTGGTGCGCTATCAATATCATACCAATTTTGACAATGAATCCGTTCATTTTGTGCGCTTTATCACGCACCTGAAGTTTTTTGCAACTCGTCTGTTTCGGGACAAGATGCTGGACGGAGACGACAGGGATTTTCAGGAACTGATTCAGATGAAATATCCCGATGCCTACGAGTGTGCCAGCAAAATCGCCAGACTGGTGTGGCAGGATTATCAGATTGCCATTCCGGAGGAGGAGTTAGTATATCTGACCGTGTATATCAAGAGGATAACCACGGCGGAAGGCAAGGAGTGATGCATTTCTGACTGGAGAGCAGCTTACTGCAGGAGCCGCTTGACGGACGGAAATGTTTACGGCCACAGGCCGGCATATCACCGGGCAGCGGGAAACCGGGCCCAAAAAGACAATAAGATCAATAATTCCAGGAGGAAAGAGTATGGACTACAAGAAATTAGCGTCCGATATCCTTAAGCTGGTGGGCGGCGAAAAGAACGTCGAAAGTGTCACCAACTGTATGACCAGACTGCGTTTTACCCTGAAGGAGACCGGCAAGGCCGACGTAGAGGGCCTGAAGAAGCTGCAGGGCGTCCAGGGTGTGGTAACGAAAAACGGCCAGTTTCAGGTAGTAATCGGAACCGATGTAAGCAATGTGTGTGACGAGATCAAGAAGATGGGCAGCTTTGCCGAGGAGACGGCGGCTCCCCAGGAGAAGACGGGAATCATTTCCTCCTTCTTTGGAACGCTGACGGCTATCTTCCAGCCGGTAATTCCTGCGCTGGCCGGTTCCGGTATGATCAAGGCCCTGCTGGCTCTGCTGGTGGCTTTCCATGTGGTGGATTCCGGATCTCAGACTTATCAGATTTTCAATGCCTTTGGCGATGCGCTGTTTACCTTCCTGCCCTTCCTGCTGGGCTTCTCGGCAGCCAAGCGCTTTAAGTGCAGCCCCTATCTGGCAGCTGTGCTGGCAGGCGTGCTGTTCCACTCCAGCTTTACAGGGCTGGAGGCGCCGATCCATCTGTTTGGTTTTATCCCGGTGACCCAGGTATCCTATTCCGGCAGCGTTGTTCCGATCCTGCTGATCGTGTGGGTACAGTCCTATGTGGAGCGTTTTGCCAACAAGATTTCGCCTAAGAGTGTGAAAATCTTCCTGGCTCCCATGATCACGATTATTGTTACAGGTATTATTGGTATCACCATTGCAGGCCCTCTGGGCAATCTGGTGGGCCAGGTGCTGGCGATCGGCTTCAATTGGCTGAACGATTACGCCGGCTGGCTGATTCCTTTCCTGATGGGTGCTTTCTGCCCGTTCTTCGTCATGACCGGTATGCATTACTGCTTTGCTCCCATTCAGACTATTCAGTATGCAACGCTGGGTTACGGCACGATCCTTGGGCCTGGTATGCTGGCCTCCAATATCGCCCAGGGCACGGCTTCCCTGGTGGTTGGCGTCAAGTCCAAGAATAAGAACTTAAAGCAGCTGGCTTTCTCCGCCGGTGTGACCGGCCTGATGGGTATTACGGAGCCTGCTCTGTACGGCGTAACCCTGAAGTATAAGAGACCTCTGTATGCGGCCATGATCGGCGGCGGCGTAGCTGGCCTCTATGCCGGTATCACCGGTATTCACACCTACTCCTCCACAACGGCCGGTCTGCTGGCTCTGCCGGTATATATCGGCGGTTCGGGGCTTTCCAATGTGATCAATGCGGTGATTACCATCATAATTTCCATGGTTGTGACGGCTATTGCTACCTGGGTTCTTGGTTTCGATGATCCGGCAGAAGAGCCGGAGACCAGCGCAGAGGCCGCGCCCGAGGCTGCTTCTCTGGAGCAGAAGGATGCTGCCGCTGAGACGGTAAAGATTCAGATCACCTCTCCTGTAAAGGGTACGGCCATTCCGCTGTCTGAAGTAAAGGACGAGGTTTTCTCCAAGAACATCGTTGGCAAGGGCGCTGCGGTTATTCCTGCCGAGGGCAAGGTATATTCGCCGGTAGACGGCACGGCTGTGTCTGTGTTTGATACCAAGCATGCTCTGGGACTGGTGTCGAACGATGGCGTTGAGGTGCTGATTCACATCGGTCTGGACACCGTGGAGCTGGGCGGCAAGTATTTCACGGCCCATGTAAACCAGGGCGATACCATCAAGAAGGGTCAGCTTCTGATGGAGTTCGATGTGGAGGCTATCAAGGCGGCCGGCTATGATGTGGTGACGCCTGTGGTTATCAGCAACACCGATAAGTATCTGGATGTCCTGGCCTCTGAGCAGGGCGAAGTAGATACGAACAGCACGCTGATTACGCTGCTGCTGTAAACAGACGCCAAACAAATGAAAAATAAACGAAACGTTTGACAAGGTCCGTCCGCGGTTCGAGGGGAAATCCCGCGGGCCGCGGTCGATCCATGTTATGATACCAGGGTCAAAATCCGATGCAAGCTTGCTTGCAGGAGGATTTTTGACCCCAACATCATATTATTACATTACATGAGGGAGTGAATTATATGAGCTTTCCCGATAACTTTTTGTGGGGCGGCGCGATAGCTGCCAATCAGTGTGAGGGCGCCTACCAGGAGGATGGAAAAGGGCTCTCCATTCAGGATGTGATGCCCAAGGGCGTGACCGGCCCGGTTTCTGACGGCCCTGTGCCGGAGAATCTCAAGCTGGTGGGAATTGATTTTTATCATCGGTACAAGGAGGATATTCAGCTGCTGGCCGGCATGGGCTTTAAGGTTTTCCGCCTGTCCATCGCCTGGAGCCGGATTTTCCCTAAGGGAGATGAGGAGATGCCCAACGAGGCCGGTCTGGCCTTTTATGACAAGGTTTTCGATGAGTGCCGCCGCTATGGCATGGAGCCGCTGGTGACGCTGTCTCATTATGAGACGCCTCTGTATCTGGCGCAGCACTATGACGGCTGGCGGGATCGCCGCCTGATCGGCTTTTTTGAGCGCTACTGCCGGACGGTATTTGAACGTTATAAGGATAAAGTAAAATACTGGATCACCTTCAACGAAATCAACGCCATCTGGCATTTTCCGCTGATGGGTGCCGGTATCTGGACGCCAAAGGAGCAGCTGACGAAGCAGGATAAGTATCAGGCGGCTCACCATGAGTTTGTGGCCAGCGCTCTGGCTACCAAGCTTCTCCACGAGATCATTCCCGATGCGAAGATGGGCTGCATGGTGCTGGGCGCGCTGAGTTACCCGATGACACCCAAGCCGGACGATATGATTGCCATGATGGAGGCGGACCGCAATGTGATGTTTTTCGCTGACGTCCAGGCGAGAGGCTATTATCCGGGTTATGTGAAGAAGCTCTGGAAGAAGGAGGGCATCGAGATTCATATGGAGCCGGGAGATGAAGAGCTCCTGAAAAATACGGTGGACTACATCTCCTTCAGCTACTATATGAGTAAGTGCACGGCTGCCGACTGCTCTCAGTATGCCAAGGGAGCCGGCAATCTCACCAGCGGCGTCAAGAATCCTTACCTCAAGGAGAGCGAGTGGGGCTGGCAGATTGATCCCCAGGGGCTGCGTTATACGCTGAATTATTTCTATGACCGTTATCAAAAGCCGCTGTTTGTGGCGGAAAATGGTCTGGGAGCCATCGATCAGCTGGTGACTGGTTCCGACGGCACGCCTACGGTGGAGGATGACTACCGGATTGAATATCTGCGGGAGCATCTCGTCGAGGTAGGTAAGGCCATCGATGACGGCGTGGATGTGATGGGCTATGCAGCCTGGGGCTGCATTGACCTGGTCAGCGCTTCCACGGCTCAGATGAAGAAACGCTACGGCTTCATCTATGTGGACCGGAACGATGACGGCAGCGGCAGTCTGGCCCGGTATAAGAAGAAGAGCTACGACTGGTATAAGAAAGTAATTGAAGAAAACGGCGCGAATCTGTAAGATTGGTCTTTGAGACAGTATCCGCAAGGACGAATCTTCGGAAAGCAGGAAAAGAAAGCAGAAAAATCCCCCGGAATTCATGCGAAAGCGTGATTTCCGGGGGATTTTTCCTTCCTGATAATATCTGCCATTACAGTCCTGTATTGTTGACCTGAACGGAGATTGAATCGAGGAATGGAAATAAAGTTACGTTTTTTATAAAAAACTATTGAAATTTTATCACGCACATGCTATAGTAATTTTGTAACAAAGTATTTTAAAAAAATAAAAACAAACGATACTAAGTTTCGTTCATGAAAGAAAAGGAGGGAGCGGAATGATTGATGCCCATTTACATTTGGGCGAGGATTTGATCTTTGATGGCGTGGATACCACAGAGGAAAAAATTCTCGAAGAAATGGACCGGTGCGGGTTGGAAGGTGCTGTGATCTATCCGGCCAATTCCAACGTATCGCTGGAGGCGGAGAGGGAACGCAATGAGCGGGTTGCTGCTTTTTGCAGGCAATATCCGGAGCGAATCTATGGAATATGCCAGCTGAATCCCAACTATGAAAGAGAAATGTACCAAGCGGAGGTCGAGAAATACAAAGAAAAGGGCCTGCTGGGTATCAGTGTAAATCCCCAGGTATATGGCTGGGATCCGCATTCTCATCATGGACAGATTGTCTTCGAGACGGCTGCCAGGCTGGAATTGCCGTTATTCATTGCAGTGGGAGTGGGTTTGCCGCTGGGACAGCCCCTTCGTCTCTATGATTTGTGCCAGGCCTATCCTCAGGTGCCGGTGGTACTGGTACATGCCGATAAGTCTTATTGCGGCCATCAGTGTGAGACCCTGGCGGGGGAATGCGCGAATATCTATTTGGAGACCTCTCTAGGTCCAAATATGAGGCTGCTCAAAAAGTATGTGGATCGATATGGGGCTGACCGTGTGATCATGGGTTCCTGTACGATGACACAGGTGGAGCACAGTATTTACATGCATGAGCACTGCGGCATTACGCAGGAGCAAAAGAAGTGGACCATGGGAAAAACGATCAAAAAAGTGCTGGGAATTGAAAGGGGGATGGAAAAATGTTGATTGTCGATCCTCATGTACATATCGGACACGATACGACCTGGGACAGCAACCGCACGGAGGATGAGGTGCTTGGCAAGATGGACGAGACCGGCATTCAGGCGGCAATTGTACAACCGGCGCAGTTTGTGACTTTTGAAGATTACAAGACCGGACATAACCGGATTTATGATTTTCATTTAAAGCATCCCAAGAGAATCTTCGGAATGTTTTCCATGAATCCGCATTTTGACGAGGAGATGTATCGGAAGGAAGCGGAACGCTGCATTCGGAAGCTGGATTTTGTGGCGATGAAGCTGACGCCGCTGACTCATATTATGAGCGCGGGAGTAAAGAGAGCCCGTCTGCCCTTTGAGGTGGCAAGAGAGCTAAAGGTACCGCTGATGATCCATCAGGGGACAGGGCTTCCTTTCTCGGCGGCAACGACCTTTTATCCTTTAATCCGTGAATTTGCCGATGTGACAATTGTCCTGGCCCACAGCGGAACCACGGATAATGAAATGGAGGGATTGTTCCTTGCAAAGCGCTGTCCCAATGTATATCTGGAATTGTCGGTGCGAACACCGAATATTGACAATATCCGTCTGTTTGCCCGGGAGGTGGGGGCATCCAGGATGATGTTTGCCTCGGATTCTCCCGATGAAATGGCGCATGTAATCTGGGAATGCAGTCACAGCGGTCTGAACGAAGAGGAGCTTGCGATGGTTTTGGGTGGGACGGCAGTGCGTGCTTTCCAGCTGGAGGGGAGAATCTGAGATGAATGATAAGCTAAAACAGATTTTTGGAGTGGATAAGCCGGTCATTGGCATGGTACATTTGCTTTCACTGCCGGGTAATTTCGGTTATGAAGGCGATTTGGAAAAGGTGATCAATCGAGCCCTGGAGGATGCCGCGGCGCTGAAACGGGGCGGTGCGCATGGATATCTGATCGAAAATGCAGGAAGTATCCCTTTTCACATTGGAGAGGACATCGATGTTATGGAAGTGGCCGTCATGAGCCGGGTTGCCTGTATGCTTCGGGAAAAGGTAGACCTTCCCTTTGGAATCAATGTTGCTTCCAATGGAGTAAGACAGGCGCTGGCTGTAGCAAAGGCTGCCGGAGGACTTTTTGTCCGGGCTACCGGCTGGGTCAACGGTTATTATTCCCCCAGCGGCTTTGTCGCACCCTGCGCTGCGGCGTGTATGGAGTATAAGAAAAAAATAAACGCAGAAAATATCAGTGTGTTTGCTGATATCAAAGTGAAGAATGGGTCGCATAGCTTTATCCAGGATAAGACATTGGAAGAGCTGGGAAAGGATGCTCTGAGTGCTCTGGCTGATGGAGTGATCCTTACAGGGGCCTCTACAGGCATTCGTCCAGATCCGGAGGAACTAAGACGAATGAAGAAGGCAGTGAAAGGGCCGGTTATCATCGGAAGCGGAACGACAAAGGATAATCTTGAAGAGCTTCTTCCCTGTGGAGATGCGTTTATAATCGGTACCTATTTTAAGGCAAATGGAAGGATGTCGGAGCCGGTCTGCGAAGAAAAGGTACGGGATTTCATGAAAGCATGGGAGGCGTTGGCAAAAAAATGATAGGAGTGATTCTGGCGGGACATGGTATTTGGCCTGATGCCATGAAAAAAAGTCTGGAGATGATTATGGGCGAACAGAAGGGTCTGGAGATGTGTCAGGTTACAGATGCGGAGAGCGCAGCACAGATTCGTGAGAAGATGGATCAGGCCATGGAAAGGCTGGGAGAATGCGATGGTCGGGTTATTCTGTTGGATTTGTTTGGGGGAAGCCCCAGCCATGCAGCGGTTTCCTATGGACTTAGGGATGATCTCTTGGCCTTTACAGGAGCAAATTTGTCTATGCTGATTCAGCTGATATCGGTACGGGATGAGATTAAATGGGAAGATTTGCGGCAGGAGATTCTCCAGACAGGGAAGGATGCAGTCCGGGAGATTTACGGTGAACTGAGCCGTACAATGTGACAGGGGGTGGAGAAGGTTGTTCTTTATGAGGATAGATGATCGTTTTATTCATGGCCAGGTGGGGGTGACCTGGATAAGTTATGTGGGAGCGCGGGAAATTGTGCTGATCAATGACAGACTGGCGGCGGATGAACTGGGAAGTATGATGCAGAAGATGAGTGCGCCTACCAGTAAGGTTACAATCAAAGCTGTGGATGATGGAATTTCTTATCTGAAGAAAAAAAACGAAAAGCAGCTGGAAAGTGCATTTGTTATCGTCAGCTGTCCACAGGATGCTCTTCGACTGTTAGATGGGGGAATACAGGTCAGTCTCATCAATATTGGCCATACGGCTCACCGGGATGACACAGAGGAGGTACATCCATACCTGTTTTTGGGCTGTGAGGAATTGGCGGCATTTCAGGAGCTGGAAAGGAGGGGAATAGATCTGGATTTTCGCCTGATTCCGTCCCACAAGAAACCGGATCTCAAATTTTCAAATATCAAGCTTAAAGGAGGAGAAGGAGTATGTTGATACCTGCTGTCATTACCACGTTGGTGGTAGTAATTGGAATTACAGACGAGCTGACGCTTCAGTGGCAGACAACCCGCGCCATTGTGACAGGACCTCTGGTGGGACTTTTGTTGGGGGATTTACAGACGGGACTGATCGTGGGAGCTACCATTGAAATGATGTTTTTGTCCAATGTTATTGTGGGAGCTGCTGGGATTCCAGATGTTACGATGGCTTCAGCTATAGCCACAGCCCTGTGCATTGTGAGTGATGTGCCTCAGGAGGTGGCGATCACTCTCGCCGTACCGGTGGCGATTTTTGGTCAGTTTATGTCTACGATTCGCTTTAGTGTTCTGGGTGTTCCGCTTGCTCATCTGGCAGACAAACCAGCAGCACAGGGCGACGTGAAGGGGGTACTGCGTACTCCGGTGATTGGTTTAATCGTATTAAATCTTTTATACATAGTCCCCACTTTTATCGCAGTTTACTTTGGGGCTGACCTGGTGAGCGCTGCGGTGGATAAGATGCCGACAGAACTGATTAATGCTTTCGGTGTGGGCAGCAATCTTTTGGCAGCTGTAGGCTTTGCCATGCTCCTTACTATGCTTAAATCGCGCAAGCTTCTTCCGGTCCTTTTTATCGGTTACGTGCTTGCGGCATTCCTTAACCTGAGTATTATCGGCACGGTAATTGTTGCTCTGGCGGCAGCAGTCTTATACGCGACATTCAGCAAACCGGAAGTGGAGGAGGTATCATAATGGAAGAGAAGAAATGGGAACCTTTGTCGAAAAAAGATCTTTGGAAGGTATTTTTCCGTTCGTATTGGATTCGGACCGTCAATTGTCCTGACCGGATGCAGTCCCTGGGGCTGACATGTTCCATAACGCCTGTGGTAGAGAAGTATTATCCCACCAAGGAAGAGAGAGCCGAGGTGATGACCAGGTATCTGGACGAGTATTTTCTGACCAATCCGGTAATGGCGGAATGGATTATAGGAATTGTAATTTCTATTGAGGAAAAAATCGCGCAGACCGGAGCAATCACCAGAGATGCCGTGTCCGGTGTAAAGACAGCGCTGATGGGTCCTCTGGCAGCTATTGGAGATGGATTGTACAACGGTACGCTGCGCCCGGTGATAGCGGGTATTGCCTGTGCCCTTGCTTTGGATGGAAATCCCATCGCTCCAATTTTGTTCCTGATTGTGATGGCCGGAGTCAATGTCTTTATTCGATGGACAGGAATTTTCTGGGGATATCGTCAGGGCGCATCTTTTTTTACCCGGTTACAGGAATCCGGCATGTTAAAAAAATTGATCGAGGCAGCCAGTCTCGTTGCCTTTATGGTAGTGGGAGCCTTTGCGGCCACCAATGTGACGGTAAATCTGGGAATTTCGTGGGTGACGGAAGGAACGGAGACGGTGACAACGCTTCAGAGCGTGTTGGATGGAATTATGCCTAAATGTCTTCCCCTGGGATTCACGCTGTTTACCTGGTGGCTGATTGAGAAGAAGCATCTAAAGCCGCTGCTTTTGATTGTGCTCTATCTTCTGGGGGGTATCCTTCTGTATTATCTGGGAATACTGGCATAATTTATTGAGAAAGGAAGTTTCTTCCTGATGAGCGATTCCCAAAAAATCCATTTTATGCTATGATAGTTTTTAAAGGAAGGACGGATGGCCGAAGCGGAGGAAGGCACGATGGATGGAATTTTACTGAAGTTAGAAAATATGATTCTGGATTGCAGCGAAGGAGAGAAGAAAATTGCCACTTTTATTCTGGAAAATGCCGAGGAAGTGGTAAATATGAGTATCTATGAGTTTGCAGACAAGATTGATACTTCCACGGCCTCCGTTTCTCGTTTTGTCAAGCGAGTCGGAATGAAAAATTATGCCGATCTGAAAAACACACTGCTAAAGGAAATCGTTTTAAAGCGGCATACGAAGGAGCGGCTGTCCATTGAAGAAAAAATCACCTGGAATAATTCTTATGCCGATCTGAAAAAACAGCTGGTGGGAAATATCAATGAGGTTTGCAGCGGAGTCCTTCAAATCAATTCGGATCAACAGTTTGACGATGTTATTGAAGCGATTCGGAAAGCTAATATCTTATTCTTTTTTGCCTTGGGTTCTTCTGTGCTGGCGGCCAGAGATCTGCAGCATAAAATGATGCGTCTGGGAAAAAGATGTATCTTTTTGGAAGATGTTAATTATGGCCTGCAGAATGTAATTACGGCAGATGAAAGGGATTTGCTGATTATTGTATCCTTTGACGGCTCTCACGGCCGAATTATAGAGGCAGCCAAGCAGGCAAAGATGCGGGGGGTAAAGCTGGTAAGCATCACAAAGGTAGCTTCCAACCGTTTGATGGGACTGGCAGATTATAGTCTTTACGTTCCCAATATTGCTGCCAGTGATGCCAGCCTGTCTTCGCTGTTTCGCCGATATGGTCAGCTGACGGTCGTGGACATGTTGTATATAGGCCTGGCAAAAAGGATATATCCGGACCCGGCTAAGGCAATAGAGGACTATAATGAGCAGGTGAAAAAACTAACTCAGTACTAGTATAAAGCGGGAAAAGGGAGCTGCTGCGGGGAGAATATAAAGCAGGGAGGAAGCGGTTGAAGGGGAAAGGAATTGCTTTTGCCGTTTCCTCCGCTCTCATTTTTGGCGCCGCACCGGTTTTTGCCAGCCTGTCCTATGATTATGGCAATATACCTCTCAACATGGCCTTGTTTCGTAATTTGATGGCGCTGCCGGTACTGTTAGGAGTAATTATATACAAAAGACTGTCTTTGCGCCTTACGCGCCGTCAGCTTAAAGGTATGATTGTGATCAGTATTTTGGGATCGGCAGTTACCACAATTTCTTTATACCAGGCCTACAGCTATATTGGCGTGGGTACTACTACGACTATTCATTTTATGTATCCTCTGTTGGTTTGCCTGGGGTGCCATTTCTTTTACGGCGAAAAAATGGATCGTGTCCGAAAAATCTGTTTGGGGGTTTGTCTGGCGGGAATTACTTTTTTTATTGAGCCGCAGAATATGACCAATGCAGCAGGACTGGTGCTGGCGGCAGGTTCAGCTTTCAGCTATGCGTTTTTTATGATCTTTCTGGAAAAAAATCAGTTGGTATGGATGCATCCGATTGTTTTTTCCTTCTATTTGTGTTTGATTGTCTCTGCCTTTTTGCTGTTTATAGGTTTTTTTGTGCCTTTTGTGCAGTGGAAGCTGGAAATTCAGGCCTACGGACTGATGTTTATTGCGGCGATGGGGACATCTTTTGCTGCCAGCGTGCTTCTGAATAAGGGGGTAGCTATTATCGGGGCCAGTGAGGCCTCGGTCTACAGCCTTTTGGAGCCGCTGTCGGCTGTAGCGGCCGGCGCAATATTTCTGGGAGAGGAATTGACGGCCAGAAAAGCGGCGGGCTGCGCTCTGATACTGGGAGCTGTGTTTTATATGGCGATATACGAGAAGCGGAGGAAGCGGGAGGTTATAGGGAAAGCAGATAGATTACAGTAAAATTAAGAAAAACGGCTGAAATCCCATAAGGGAGCAGCCGTTTTTAAATGGCGATTATAAAAGAATCTTCCAGAAAGCGTCAACGAAGCTGTCAGCCGTTACTTCAATGGTATGTCCGTCGATGCAGCGCAGGTACGGACGGTTGCGCAGAGATGGGAGAGGGGAACGTTCCGTGACCTCCAGGGTAATTGTCACAGGGTGTGCGACAGAAAAAGGTCTCTGGCCCAGACAGCGGCCTGCGGCCTCCGCACTCTTTCTGCGAATTAAGGCGTGGGCCGCTTCTCTGGAGAGGAGTCTGGCGCCGCACAGGGAATAGGCTTCTTTGACCTGCGCCGTCAGTACGCCGGGTATCAGGCTGCGGGCCTCTGCGCAGCATTTGTCATCGCCTGAAACCAGGATTACGGGTACCCCGTATTCGCCGGCGTAGGCCGCATCGATACCGATTTCTCCAAAGGCTGTGCCGTTTACCTTCAGCTTTTGCCAGCCTGCGGAGCTCATGGTGTGTTCCAGAACTGCGCCAGGAGTGCCTGCCATAGCGTGATATCCCAGAAGAATTACGCCGTCGCAGCTTTCGATGTCCGGCAGGCGAATATCTCCTGTTTGTCCAACAACGTATTGAGCGCGGGGGTCCAGCTGCTCCCATAATAAATTTTTTCCATACATGTGGGCGTCCCGTACGATCACCTCATCGGCCCCTCCGGCAAAACAGCCGTCTATACAGGCATTTGTCTCCCAGGTAACATATTGCCGGCCTTCTGCATAGAAACGTCCGCTGTCGGCATTGACCTGATCGGAGGAGGTTATGCCGCTTATGCCTTCCATGTCCACCATAATCAGAATCTTCATTGCAGATCTCCTTTGCGTTAAACAGCTGGTCATGTCCGCGGCAGCAGACATGATGATTTATGGATGATTTATGTTTGCCTGTATCTTACCACTTTGGTATGGCTGGCGCAATTCCTTATTTCCGGAATATTATAATACTGACATTTTTTTAGGAAGAAAGTATGGAGGACAATCGGTATACAGGAAAGGGAATTGGACTGGCTGTTATGGATACGGGAGCTTTTTTGCACCCCGATTATCGGGATCGGGTGGTGGCATTTCAGGATATGGTACGGAAGCGGAGACGGTGTTACGACGATAATGGACATGGGACGCATATAGCGGGAATTGCGGCAGGAGACGGCAGGATGTCGGGCGGACGGCATGCAGGGGCAGCGCCGGGAGCGCATCTGATTGTGGTAAAGGTGCTGGACTTCAGGGGAAACGGTACGGTGGACAATGTGCTGGCCGGGGTGGATTATCTTTTGTCCAATCGAGAGAGGCTTCGGATACGGGTGGTGAATATATCTATGGGAGCGTTTGACGAGGAAGGGATGGGGGAGGATTCGGAGCTGGTGCGCGGCGTGGAGAAACTGTGGGATGCCGGAATGGTGGTGCTGGCGGCTGCCGGCAATAATGGTCCGGCGCCAATGACGATAGCGACTCCCGGCATAAGCCGCAAGCTGATAACAGTGGGATGCAGCGACGATGACCGGGAAACGCATATCAACGGCAGCCGGATGCGGGATTACTCCGGGCGCGGTCCGACGGCGGCCTGTATCTGCAAACCGGATCTGGTGGCGCCGGGCTGTGAAATTATCTCCTGCAATCGAATCCTGAGGGGTTCTGACGCCCCATACACCATGAAGAGCGGGACTTCTATGGCGACGCCTCTGGCGGCGGGAGCTGTTTGCTGCCTGTTGGAAAAATATCCTTCCATGACCAATGCTCAGGTAAAGCTGAAGCTGCGGGAGAGCTGCGTAAAGGTGGATATGCCAGATGAAAAACAGGGCTGGGGCGTTTTGAATCCGGAAGGACTGCTG
>CALWLM010000068.1 GCA_944381515.1 uncultured Lachnospiraceae bacterium
GTATTCCTGGCTAAAAAGCGTTTTACTGGAGCGGAGCTGCAGGCAGCCCGCACAGCTGTTCCTCTGGGTCTGTGCTTTATTACGGAAGGTGTCTTCCCCTTTGTGGCCTCAGATCCCATTCGAGTCATTGCAGCCTGCACAGCAGGTTCTGTGGTATCGGGAGCATTGGCGGTGCTTTTTGGCTGTCAGATGCCGATCCCGCATGGCGGCGTTTTTGCGGTACCTTTCTGTGAGAAACCTTTTATGTTCCTTTTGGCCTTTGTGATCGGCTGTCTGGTAACGGCGGTAATATTGATTGCTTTGAAACCCAAAAAGGCGGAGGATTCACAGGACATTGAAGCGGAGCTTACGGAAGAAATCGAGTTTACAATCTGAAGCTTTTATGGAGTTTTATAGAGGGAGGGTTTTAAATTATGCTTGTGCCTATGGGTGATATTCTGGAGAGCGCCAAGGCGAAAGGGTATGCGGTAGTAGCTCCCAATGTGATCAATGAAGATACGGCAAGGGTCTGCATTGAAGCTGCGGCAGAAAAGCGTTCGCCGATGATTTTGGATTTTGCCTACGTTTTTCATCCCGATATCTTTTCGCTGGGAAGAATAATCCGGATGCTGGCGCAGGAGGTGTCTGTGCCGGTAGCCCTGAATCTGGATCATGGGGCGACATTTGAGCAGGCGATGGAGGCGATTCGGGCAGGGTTTTCTTCGGTGATGGTGGATCGCAGCAGCGTTCCCTTTGAGCAAAATATAGAGGAGACTGCGGAGATTGTTCGTATAGCGCATGCGGTAAATGTCAGTGTGGAAGCGGAACTGGGGCAGGTGGGAGATGCGTCGGCCTATGAAGAGGAAAGAGATGCCGGGCTGACAGACCCGAAAGAGGCGCGGGAATATGTAACGAGGACGGGCGTAGACTGTCTGGCAGTTGCGGTAGGAACGGCCCACGGCACATATTCAGGTACTCCTCATATTGATTTGGAGCGTTTGAGCGCTATCCGAAAGGAGGTTTCTGTTCCGCTGGTTCTGCATGGAGGAAGCGGTACAGGCGATGAAGATCTGTGCCGCGCCATAGAAAATGGTGTGACAAAGATCAATATTGCGACAGATCTGTTCGAGGCGGCCAGAAAGGGAGCCTGGGAAGAGGGCCCGTCTTATATGATTTACCATCGAATGCGGGAATCCTATAAGCAGAAACTGATACATTATATGGAGCTGTTTGGCCAGGTAGGAAGAGGATAGGGCAGAAGGATGAGAAGGATTGGATTTATTGGGCTGGGGAAAATGGGGCGGGGGATCTGCCATAATCTGATTGAGGCAGGGAATGAAATGGCCGTGTATGATGTTTCGCGGGAGGCTATGGAGTTTTTTGGAGGGCAGGCCCGTCTGTGTGCAAGCGAGACGGAAGTATTAGCCTTTGGCGACGTGATCTTTCTCTCGCTTCCCAATTCCAATGTTGTGGAGCAGGTTGTAGAAGGCTTTTTGCGGGAGGGTGTGAGAGGTAAGCTGATTGTGGATCTCTCCACCAGCAATCCGCTGTCCACCAGAAAGCTGTGCCGTCTTATTCGGGAGGCAGGGGGCGAACTGATAGATTCGCCTTTGATTGCCGGCCCCGAAGAGGCATGGAATAAGACTCTCTCCATTGTGGTGGCAGGGAACAGGAAAGTAATTGAGCAGAATACGGATCTGTTTGCCAGCTACTGCGCGGATTTTGAATATGTGGGAGAGAGCGGAAATGGTCATCTGGTGAAACTGGGCTGGATTGTCGCAGGCTATACTGTATGCGCAGATTTACCCGGTGATGGAGCAGTATGGGATTCCCTCCGGTACTCTTTACCGGCTGCTCTCTACGGAGTTTTTTGATAATTGGTTTTTCCGGTTTTACAGTGAGAAGTACGTAAATAAGGATTATCGGATGGATTTTGCCCTGGAGCTGGGGCTCAAGGATTTATCCTATATAAAAGAACTCTGTGATACGTTGAATATTCCCGGCTTTATGCTGGATGGCGCTCTGGATTTGTGCCGTGTGTCCCTAAAGGAAAGCCGGGATGCGAGGCTTATTGCGGACATGTCTCAGGTGGCAGAGACGGTTTCCCAGTATATTAAAAGCAGCGCAGGCTAAAGAACAAAATAATATAAAAGCATAAAAACAATAGGGGGGCCGTCGGCGAGACCATGTCCTCTTAGATTTCCATTGTGATGGATAAGGTGATCGTCTACATCGACCTGGTAGGCACCCTGACCTACACAAGCGTCCTGGAGCGCAAGAAGGAGATCGGCATCCTGCGCGCCATTCGGTACCGTCCTGCGGACCGAATAAAAACAGCTGAAGAAGCAGCCTGGAATACAGCCTGAAGAAAACAGCCTGCAAGAAAGCCCGGCAGTCCTGAGCTGGCCAAATCGCCACCCAGGACCGCCGGGCTTTCTTTCCCTATGCGGCCTTACGAAAGGCAAAGCACAACAGTCGCTATAACCATCGCGCAAATGGAACTCAGATAAGCAAAGCTTACCAATTTATTCGCTCCCTGCACCATTTTCGTACGTCTGCCCTCCTCCTTTTCCCGCATCGCCTTTTTCATCTGGAAGTAATAAAGCAGGAAATAGAGGAGAGCATACACCCAAAGGCACAAACCTATGGCCAAATAAAGCGGCAGGATCTCATCAAAGTCCATTCCATATCTCTCGCCGCTCTCCTTCTCCGCCAGGATAAGCGCTCCCGCGAAAGCCAGCATCAAATCAAGCAAAAACGTAAGGACTATATGCGTACGGATCGTCTTTCCAACCTGCCGGTCCAAAGGCTGGGGCTTCGTTTCCCTGTAAACGGGATCCGGCTGCCTTTCCTTTGATTCCTCCCTATGTTCCTGCCTGTACTCCGGATTCGGCCCCGCATTCTCCTGCTGCGTCAGGCGGTAGCCGCAGTGGGGGCAGAAGAGCTGTCCCGGCTCCGCCTGGCCGCCGCAGTTGACGCAGGTAATTTTCTTTTCCGGAGCGGGCGCTCCGCAATGAGGGCAGAAGCGGTCCTGCGGCCTTAATTCCGTCCCGCAATTGAAACATTTCATGACGTTTTCCTCCTGCACTTTCCTTTTTTACCCCTGCTCCCGATCCACCAGCCGCCTGCCGCAGATATCGCAAAACTTCTTGTCTTCGCTGTAGAGTAGCTTGCAGGCCGGGCACATCTTCTGGGACGGGCGCTTAAGCAGGGATTCATACCCCTGGCTCATGCCGTTGTCCTTCCTATCCGGATAAGGGTTTGGCACTGGCTGCGGTACCGGATCCGGCACGGGCACCGGTTGGGGAACCGGCTGGGGCGTAGGTACAGGCTGCGGTACCGGCTGAGGCGTTGGCGTCGGCTGCGGCACTGGCTGGGGCGTGGGCGCAGGCTGCGGGATCCGCTGCGGCTCATTTTTCTTGTGCAGGATCACTCCGTCCTTCACCACCTCCACCTGTACCCTCTCATATAAAATATCGTCCTTCTGCTGCTCATCCACATAGTAGCCGGACTTGCAGACCGGGCACACCACGGCGTATTTCTTGCTGATGGGCACCGTGGGAATCCAGAGCACCCTAATCTTCATCCGCAGCTCCATCAGCGCAAAGGTCCGCATCGCATTGCAGCTGGGGCAAAAGGCATGCGCCACATCCTTTATCTTATAATAGCTGTCGGAAGCCCCGCAGCCATTTATCAGAAATCCTCCCATACTCTTACTGCCTCCCTCTTGTCTGGTATTTTTCCATCTGGGCAAAGACGGCTCGCACCTGGCCGATGGCCTCCCGGATCTCCTCTTTCTTCGCCTCATCCTGCCGCGCCACCATGGCCGACTGCTCCGCCAGCTTTTCCGCCTCGCGGATCTTGTCCCCGTAGTAGTCCGCCAGCTGCTTCTTTATCCTTGTCCCCATCTGGCGGTAGGTTCCCTCCACCGCCTGCCGGACCGAGGCATACAGGCCGGAATACTGGGCCTCTATGGCCTTCAGGATATCCGGCGTTTTATTCGCCATCTCCTTTTGGCGCATAGCCCCGGCGACGCCGTCGGCCACCAGGCTGAGCAGGCCCAGGCTGTCGATCTTGGACACGACAAAGCTCACATTGTCCCCCTTGGTCCAGGTCTTATTGTCCAGGGCAAAGCGGAAGCCGTAGTTCTGGCTGACAGCCTCCCGCGACAGTCCCTCGGTCAGCTCCTTTGCGATCCCCTCCAGCTCGTCGCAGAGCAGGAGCATATGGTAGTCCTGGCAGCGGCCGATGGCCTCCTGCAGCACGTCGATGCAGTAGAAGGAATAGTACTTGGTCAGATCCGCCGCGGCCATGTCGGAGAGCTCCCCCGCCTCCCGTCTCAGGCGGTCCAACAGCTCCTCCAGCCATTCGCTGGCCTGGGCCTGCATCTGGGCGATCATTTCGTCGATCTTTCTGTCCGTCTCCTCCTGGGCCTTGATCTGCCCTTCCTTCTGGGCCCTGACCCTCTCCAGATTCTCCCGGACGTCCTGGCCCGTCATCGTCAGGCCCTGTTCCAGGGCGGCCAGATCTCCCTCCAGGCTCTCCAGCATTCCCCGGAACATCCTCTCCATGCGGTCCGGCAGCACCATCTCCCTCTTCTCCTCGATCAGGGAAGAGATTCTGGTGCGGAAACGGTCGAAGCCCTCCTCCAAAATATCCTCCATGGCCGGATTGGGCCGGCTCTCTTCGGTCTGCCGGCATCTCTCGTCCAGGGCGCTTAAAAGCCACGGCTCCTGATCCGGCAGCAAGCCCTGGATCCGGCCTGCAAGGAGGGCCTTCATCCTCTCATAGTCCTCCCGGCCGGAGAGCATATCCGCGTAATTGCCCACCAGCAGAAGCTCCGTATATTTCTGCGGCACGATCATCGTCCGCAGGAACATCTGCTCGCTCTGGGACAGGGGATAATTCACCGAAAACAGGTAGATCACCGCGTCGGCCTGCGCCAGGGCCTCCTCCACCAGGCTGCTGAAATCCCGCAGGGAATCCCCCAGCCCCGGCGTATCGACGATGGTGGCCTCCCGCAGAAGCTCTGCCGGACGGCGGATCTCCACCTGCTTTATCGGCTCTCCCAGCTGCGCGGCCAGCCGCTCCAAACTTTCCCGCAAAAGCTCCTCGTCCGCCAGCCGGATCCGCCGGCCGCCGGAAAGCACCGCCTCGTTCCCTCTCCCGCCGTAGGAAATCCGGTTCAGGGTCACGGTCTCGGTGGTCACGTTGATGGGCGTCGCCTCCTCCCCTAAAAGGGCATTGATCAGGCTGGATTTTCCCCTCTTGAATTCCCCGCAGACCACAATGGTAAAGGGATCCTCCTTGCGCCTGCGGATATCTCTCTCCCAGGCCGACAGCTTATCCAAAAAAGCGTCCCCCAAAAGCAGGCGGTAGCGGCTGTCAAACTGAAACACCTTCAGCCGGTCCAGCTCCCTCTCCATCAGGCCAATCAGCTCATCCGGGTCATATGTAATGCGATCCTCCACTGCCATTTTCCGCACCCCCTCATCCATTCTTCGTCACATCCACAAAGCGCCTGCAGCGCTCGTCGGTCTCTTCCTTGCTGCGCATCACCTGGCCTGCTTTTTTAAGCTCCGGCCTCCAGCGGTAAAACACCTCGCACTCGGCAAATTCCATCTCCGCTACAATGCGCCGCACCGAGGTGGGATGGTCGTAGAGCAGCTCGTTGAACTTAGTCCAGTTGCCCATCTGCATCTCCAGCTGTTTGCGCAGGGCCTCCAGGTTGACCGTGTGCTCTCCCCAGGCCGCCCCGTACAGAAGCTTTGCGTTGACCCGGTAAGCGTCCTCGATATTCTCGCAGCAGATCAGCCCCGCCCGGTCGCAGGTAACCTCCGCTGCCCGGCTCCAGGCATTTAACGCCACCTGGCTTCCCATGGTCAGAAGCTTCATCAGCTGGGCCGACAGAAAGCCGCTGGCCGCCGTTCCCACCATGACCAGGATATTGCTCAGCATGGTATAGACGCTGTGCTGGTTGTGGATATGGCCGCACTCGTGGCCGATCACGCACCGGAGTTCTCCCGGCGTGAAGCGCTCGAAAAGGCCGCTGTGAACCACAATCAGAGGCTCCACGTCGTCCGTGGCGATGGTATAAGCGTTCAGGCTCTGGTCGTTGACGATATAAATATTCGGTATGCCGATTCCCAGGATCCTCGCGCAGTCGCAGCCCATCTGGTATACCTCCGGAAACTGGTCCGGCCCCACCACCAGGCCGTTCATATTGATCTCCTGCAGCGTGCGGCTGGCGTAGGTGGCGCAGATCTTCTTCGCCGTCTGGTAAAAGCCCGGCATGGCGTCCAGCTTTTTCCTGTACTCAAAATCCAGGGCAAAGGCATAATCGGGAAGGCCGTTGCCGGACATATGGCGCTTCTCCATGGCCTTGCGCTGCTTTACATACTTCCGAAAATCCGGATCCAACCCCTGCAGGGGGGACACTGCCTCCCGTTCGTTTCTCTCTTCCATACTCTTCCTCCTTTAGGCCTCCGCCAAAACCCGGCGCACCCGGTCGTGAATGGGCTTTAAGTTCTCCAGAATCTGCTTCACGGAGACCAGGCTCTCGTCATATTCCTCGGCCAGCTTCTTTCTCTGCACCTCGTTCTGCACCAGATCCTTCTTGATCGCATCCATCGTGCTCTCCGTATCCTTGAGCATCTTTTCGCACTCGTCCTCCATGCAGGCGGTCAGCTCGTCAAAGCTCTGCTCCACCCTCTGGCAGACCCAGTTTTCCAGTTCCCTTCCGCTCTCCATATCGTCGAGAACCTCCTCCAGGTTTTTGCGCAGCTGGGTCCGCAGCTCATTGAGCTTCCTCTGGCCCACGTCCTTGGCAAAGAGGAAACCGGCAAATTTCTTGCTGACCACCGAACCCACCGCGCAGCTGATTACCAGCATCGGCAGTCCCACAATGGACATGGAGGCGAGCAGGCTCGCCGCAGCCAGGTTGGCTACCAGGCCGACGCCTCCTCCGGCCACCGCGCCTTTGATGCCAGCCTCCCGATAGCCGGAAACAATGCCCGCTATGCCGTAAAGCCCCATAAAATCCGTCAGCACATCGACGCCGATGGCCATCAGATTGGTGGTATCGAGCCCTTTATCCGGGGCAAAATCCCTGCGAAAGCCGTCCAGCTGAGAGGACATCTTCTCCGTGAATTCTCCCAGGCGCACGGCCTCCTCTCCCACAATGGTTTTCAGCTTCGTCTCCATCTTTTCCGTAAAGATGGCAAGGGAGGATTTCATCTCGTCGGAAACCGCCTTCTGCAGGGCTGCGGCCGCTGCCGAACGCCCCGCCTCGTTTTTCAGCGTGGCCGGATCGACTTCCGTCTGTTCGAGTTTCTCCTCCAGCCGGGTCTTAAGCTCCGGATAGAAGCGGCGCACCTCCGACTCCAGTTCATTTTTGGTATGCACCGCTTTTGCGTGAAGGCGCTTTTTCTCTTCGGTCTTCTGCCGGCGCATGTCGTTTATCTGGGCCAGCATCTCCTTCTGGCGGGAGGCAAACTCCTCCCCGCTTAGCTGCAGGGCGTTTTTGCGGGTTTCGGCGGTTTTGGCCACCTCCAGGGCCGTTCGGTCCAGCACGTTTAACGGCCCGCCTAACTCCAGGGCGCCCCGGTCTTCGGTCAGCATCTTGGTCAGGGCCTCCTCAAAGGGGATGGTGCCGCTCTTTTCGATCAGCTCCTTGTCCCCCTCCATCTTTCCGTCCAGGGCGTCCAGGGCCGAAAAAGGATAGACCCGTATTTTTCCCACCTTCAGCTGGGCGTCCCGATATTCCTGGGAATCCTCCCCGTAGAGCTCCGCCATCTTGTTCATGACGCTCTTTTGGATCTTGGACTTGATTTCCTGCACCAGGCGTTCCCGGTCCTTCTCCCGCCGGACCAGATCGATCTTGTTGACCAGGAAAATCAGGCGGCTTAGATCGCTGGTCATCAGCTTATTGCGGACAAAATCGGCCTCGCTCATGCTGAAAGGGTTATCGGGCGTCACCACCATGATGACGGCGTCCAGTTTCGGGATCACCTCCTCGGTGATCCGGTTCATCCTCTCGTCGTCGTTGAGGCCGGGCGTATCCACAATGTCCACCCCGTTCTGGCAGAACTTGCAGGGGTAATATACGATGGCCTCCTCCACCTGGGCCGCCTGGGCCTCATATTCTTCCGACAGCTTCGTCACATAGGCCGGCAGCTCGCCGATGCCGATCTCCTTTGTAGAGCCGTCGCGCATCAGAAGCTCCACATGGGGCGTCAGGTCATAGGTGACCCGGTTCATCGTGGCCGAGGTAGGCAGGATATCCGCCGGCATGATCTCCTTTTCCAGCAGAGAGTTAATCACCGTGCTCTTGCCCCGCTTAAATTCCCCCAGGATTCCGACGGCAAACTTATGGCTGGTCAGCTTTTCCCGGCTCTTTTCCAGGGCCTTTCGGTTTTCCTCCAGATCCATGCTGGCCGCCAGCTTCTCCATCTGCACCATCCCGGTGTTGACCTGGGCCACCATATTCTGATAGCTCGTATACTTCGCATTTTCCTGACTCACTGCAGTTCCCTCCTGTTCCCTTCTTATTTATCCTCTTTGCCGTTTCCATACAGCTGCGTATAAAACCTCTGTTCCAGCAGGTCGTTTTCCTCCCGCAGATGGTTGAGCCTCTCTTCTATCCCGCTTTCGTCCAGCCAGGCTGCCTCCTGCTCCCATTCCTTTTCCTGACGGCCTGCGGCCTGGAATACCTCTACCACGATTTCCTCTATTCTGTCCTGGATTCTCCCAGTCATGGCGTCCAGCCAGCCGGCGGCGGCCCTCCGCTTTTCGGCGGTATACTTTTCCAGGGCCCGCTTCACCCTTTCGTCGATCTGCTCGATCAAATTACGGTCCAGCAGCCGGTCTGCGGCGGGCACCGGGAAATTCTCATCCCAGGCAAAAACCTTCCCCGCCTCCATGGGAAGAAAGATGGTACCGTCTCCGGCAAGAGAAACCAGAAGCTCCCTCGCCTGCGCAAAGGCTTCCCCCTCCTTTATAAGGGAAAAGAGCTGGCCGGAAAGCCTGCCCAGGCCCTTGGCCGCCTCATCGAAGCAGAGCTGGTTCAGGGCGGGAAGCAGCTCCTTTCGTATGCAGGAGTTGACGTCCCCGGCGGCGGCTCCGGCCTGCTCGCACAAGGCCTGTGAAATCAGCCCCCGATCCGGCGAGCGGACCTGCGTCAGCGCCCCGATAAAGCCCCGCTTCACCTCCGCCGCCTTCGCCGGCAATCCATTGATCCTCTCGAAAATCTGTACCCTGGCCTCGTCCAGACAGCTGTCCGCCAGGGAATAGGCCAGGGAGGCAAATTCCTCCCTGCGAGCCAGGAGGGTTTTCCTTTTCTGGGCCAGGGCCTCTCCCGCCCCCTCCAGACGGCGCAGGCATTCGCCGCTGACGGCGCGCACCGTGCCCACCGCCTTTATGATGGCGCTGTTGTTCTGACTGGCTAAGATCAGCTGCGGCAGGCGCTCATTGAGCTCCTGAAAGCCGCTGCGGGCCAGAAGGCTCTCATCGTTGTATTCCCTGGCCTCCAGGGCGTCCAGGGCGCAGACCCCAAAGACCTGCAGATCGCCGAAAATCCGCCTGTATTTGGCCATGATATCGTCGTCCTCTGCATGGCGGCTTCTCAGCTTCTCCTCCACCTTGGAGCAAACCCGCCCGGTCATATAGTCCAGAAGCTTCTCCCTCTCCCTCTCGCGGATCTGGTCGATCTTTGTAATCACCAGGATGATCTGGCAGATCTCCGGGCTCTCCACCAGCCTGGCCACAAAGCTGCTCTCGGTGTCGCTGAAGGGAGTGGTGGCCGAAACCGCCACGATGGCCAGATCGATCTTCTCCAGCTGGGCCACCGTCACCGCGTTCATCTGTTCCTCATCATTCATTCCGGGCGTGTCGATCAGGTCCACATAGTTCTGGCAGAACACGGAAGGGTATTCCACCACCGCCTCCTCGATCCGGGCAGCGTACCCGGCCGACTCCTGCGTCAGCTTGGTCACGTAGGAGGCCAATTCCGCTATGTCCACCTCCTGCACCTGCCCGTCCCGGTAATGCAGGGACGCCCGCGGTACCGCGCCGAAGGTAATCCGGTTGATGGTGGCCGTCGTAGGCAGGGCGTCCACCGGCAGGATCTCCCGCCCCAGCAGAGCGTTGATAAAGCTGGTCTTTCCCTTACGGAATTCTCCCACCACCGCCACCCGGAATCTTCTGGTGCGTATCCGCTCCCTCTCCTCCTCGATCCTCTTTCGCCAGCCTTCTGCCTCCGGCAGCCCCTTTGCCTGCGCCAGAAGCTGGTCCAGGCGGATCAAATATTCATAAATCTGAAAATCAAAGCTCTTGTAGTCCACCGCCATATCGTTGCCAAACTTTCCTTGCTTTCATCGAAATATATTGCCCCTATTTTCCCTTCCATTTTACCGCAACCAGATTCGTTGTACATATCAAACAATCCATTCCTAAAATTTTTGGGAATACAAAATATTTTTTACGCTTTCTATACTCTTTGCCGGGATTATCGTTTAAAATATAGATAATTCCGGCCTGCATCTTCGCGCAATTCCCACCCTGGGCCGGCGCAAAAGAGGCTGCAAGGAGGTCTGGTTATGAGCAGTACACTTATGGTCCGTATGCAGGAGAGGCTGCAGACAAGCCTGGTTATGATCGGTACGCAGGAAGGGCTGTCCTCCGTCTGGCTGCTGGTCTTTACCGTTTTGCTGTGGCTTCTGTTTGCCTCCATCTTCCTCTCCAACCGCAAGAACCAGATGAACCGCTGGGTGCTGGTGGCCGGTATTTTTTTCAGCGTGGGCGTACTGAAGGAATATCTGTATTTCGGGGTGGTCCCCTCTCTTTTAGACGGCCTCCCGCAGATTCCGGAGGCCTTTTACACCGGCGTATATTCCGTTATGACAGCCGTCCTCTACTACCTGGCGATGCCCGCGGTCGTAATGGTAGCCCTTCATTTTGCCGACGAACCCCGCCGCCATCCCCGGCGCTACCGCATCATACGCATCCTGGATTTCCTGCCTGCCGTTCTGTTTTCGCTGATTATCCCCTGGCACCAGACCCGCTACTACCAGCTCAATGTATATTCCTATTACCTGGCGGTCTCCGTCTACAACTGGATCTACGGTCTGTATGTGAGCTGGCTGCTTCTGTCCACTCTTTACCGCAGCCGTCTTTTCCATCAGTACCGGCAGCAGTGCATGATTGCCGTCACTGTCCTGCTTCCGATGTGGTACTGGCTTCTCAGCGCCTTTCTGATCCACAGCCTGAAGCTGTATCAGTATTTCAAGATCTGGCAGGGCAATCTGCTGATTGTGATTTTTCTCCTGTTTTATTTTGCCTACCATCTGTTTAAGGAAGGCATCTGGGGCAGCCGTCTGTACCGGGAAACCTACGACCTGCAGTCCTTCTCCGGCAATGTACAGGACAATACCAGATATATGACCCATGCTCTCAAAAACGAGGTGACCAAGATCCGCTGGTGCGCCTGCGCCCTTTTGGACGAGGTATCCGCCGAGCAGCGCTCCAAGCTCCAGATCATTCTGCGCTCCGCCAGCCATCTGGAAAATTTTATGCAAAAGGCCCGGCATCTTTCCCAGGACATCAGCCTGCATATATCGGTTTTTCCTCTTTACCCGGTCCTGTGCCAATGCGTCCAGGATTTCCAGGTCACGGTCCCCTCCTCGCTGGCTTTTGAAATTCACTGTTCCCCCGAGGCCCTGATCGAAACGGACAGGGATCATCTGATTGAAATGCTTCACAATCTTCTCGGCAATGCCTGCGATGCCGTTGGCAGAGACGGGCGGATCCGCATCGACTATTCCATCCATCCGTCCAGACGCTGCTCTGTCCTGGCAGTCTGCGACAACGGCTGCGGGATCGATAAGGATTCCATCCGCCGGCTTTTCCAGCCCTACTACACCACCAAGGGAACCTCCGCCTCCCATCTGGGCCTGGGCCTGTACTACTGCCGGCATGTGATGGAAAAGCAGGGCGGGGGGATCCGCGTAAAAAGCATCCCGTCCCAGGGCAGCACCTTTTTCCTCTATTTTCCTTACAGGAAAAGCCGGATGAAAAAGCAGGGGGACATGATAACGAAAAATACAAATTCCAAGGAGGGGGATCCGGATGAAAAAGGATACGAGGGCAAGCGTCCTGATTGTGGAGGATGACCTGGATTTTCAATATCTGATCCGCCAGGCCATTGAGGCGGAGGCAGACATGGCGGTGGCAGGCTGCACCGCTTCGCCAAAGGAGGCTGTCTCCATGGCTGTCTCCCTTGCTCCTTCCATCGTCCTGATGGACTTAAGCCTGTCCGGCTCTTTTCAGGACGGAACGGAGGCTTCGCGGCAGATCCGCCTGCATACCGACGCCAAGGTTCTGATTCTGACCTCTTTTGAGGATCCGCATATCGTAATCCGCGCCGCCGTGCGCGGGCTGGCCCACGGCTACATCTTCAAATCCCATTTCAGTCTCCTGGTTGAGAACATACGCAAGGCTGTCCAGGGCGCCACCCCTGAAGAGATGATGATCCGTTCTCTGATTCTTTCCTGCCTCTCTCCGGCGGAATACAGCATTTTTGAGATTATGCTGGGCCGGGAGGTTACCCTGCAGTCCTCTCCCAAGACCATAGCCAACCAGAAAACCATGGTATTAAAAAAGCTGGATCTTCCCAGCCAAAGCGCCCTGGTCCACATCTTCCGGGAACCTTAATGCCCTTACATATTTCGTTAGCGGCTTCTCCGCAGATTACAATACGCTGATTCCTGTTGTATAAAACATTAGGCTGCATTTTTGGAAGAAATACGAAGGGAAAGAGAAGCAGAAAGCCTCTTATGTCAAAAGAGCGCCTTCAGAAGATCCAGTCAAAAGGGATCTTGCGCCCTGAAATAATGGTTATCAAAGAAGAAACAGCCCCATATTTATCTATAGGAGCTTTTCTGGCTGGGCCTGCTTGGGGCTGGGAAGCGGCCCAAAACCGACAAAAGAAAATTATTGACTTAAAACAGATGGAAGAGGATAATAGATTATATTAACAGATATGGAAGAGTTTAACATGTCTGCCGTTTATGCCTTGTCCGGCCGCATCGGAGCATCTTCCATGGGGAAGGAGAGTGGGACATGAACGAGTTTGGCGCTGCACAGACCTTGGAAGAGGAAAAAATTGTATATCGCGACAGCACCTATGAATTGATTTCTATGATTGCCTATCTGATCGGCGTGCCGAAGCGCATCTTCGATAACGAATATGAACCGCCCAAAGCGGAAGTATTTGCCCGTCTGGAAAAGGATAAAAATGCTCGGATTATCCGAAATCTGTGTTCGGTTCGTACAGCCATTGAGCGAAATTTCAAGGCGATTCACAATCGGATGCGCATGGACTATCGGACAATATTTTCCATGCCGGAATATGTGCCGGCGGACAGCCTGCAAAAGCTCAGTGAAGATGGAGTCTGGTTCAGCCCGAAGGGCGGCGCCAGGCTTTCTCAGCATATTGTGGAGCTCAACCGCCTGATCAGCGACCGGATCAACAACTGCCGCAGCCTGTTTCCCATTTGGATTAACTGGCAGTATGTACGGGAGCTCTTTGTAATGCCCGACGGATTGCAGGAGGCCGGGGCCAAGGCGGCGGCCGAGGTATATTATGCCCATCTGTCCGAATATCCGTATCAGATGTATATCAACTGGATACCGGGGGATGAGGGAAATATCCTCTATAACGACAAAAAGTTCGTAACCCTCCTCTATCAGCGCCACGAGGACCGCTTTGCTCAGTACAGCAAGGTCTCGGACGTCAGCAGCTATGTAAAGGGAAATATCTATGATTTTATCAGCGGCAGCGACAAGGTGGTGGTTGTGGTAGACTGCGAGAACTCCGATCCCTACAAGCTGTGCGCCACCCTGAAAAATCTCAACTATGAATATACCTCCAAGCTGGTGCGCATTATCCTCTTTGATGATGTGCATACGGCGTCGGCCTGGAGGATTCTGGACAGCTTTACCCGGATTCCGGTGGAGCATATTATGATTGAGCGGATTAAGCAAAGCAAATCCCTGGTGGACATCCGTCTGACGGCGCGGGCCTGCCAGGAGCATTATCAGAATGCGGTGGATTCCTTTATTATCGTCTCCAGCGATTCGGATTACTGGGGACTGATTTCTTCGCTGCCGGACGCCCGCTTTCTGGTCATGATCGAAAGAGAAAAATGTGGTCCGGATATGAAGAGCGCGCTGATGGAGTCGGGGATATTCTATTGCTATATCGATGATTTTTATTCCGGCAATTCAGACGAAATCAAGATGGGCGCCCTTTTTAAGGAGATGTACCGCTATCTGGATCAATCGATACACTTAAACGTCCATGACATGTTTGACGAGGCCCTGCGGGCCACCAGGCTGACCATGCCGCCCGATGAGCGGCGGCAGTTCTATGAACGGCATATCCGCCAGATGCGCCTGGTCATTGACAAGGATGGAAATGTGAGCATTGAGCTCAAAAAATAGCGGAGGAGAGGTCATTAAGAAATTCTTTCTTTTTTCCGGCGCTTTGCTTTCAAAATGACCGTTATACTGTAGGCAGAAAGCGGAAAACAGGGGTGCGGACGATGTGCGCCAGGATTGTTTTGACACGCGTATGCCGATACCGTATAATGGGGGGAGAGTGAGGTGAAGCAAAATGTACAATATTCTAGTTTGTGACGACGATAAGGAAATTGTGGAGGCCATTGAAATTTATCTTTCCCAGGAGGGTTATCACATTTTCAAGGCTTATGACGGCGTGGAGGCTCTGGATATCCTCAAGAAGAACGATATCCATCTGCTGATTATCGATGTGATGATGCCGAAGCTGGACGGAATACGGGCCACGATGAAGATTCGGGAATACAGCGGTATCCCGATCATCATTCTGTCTGCCAAGTCGGAAGATGTGGATAAGATCCTGGGTCTTAATATCGGGGCCGACGACTATGTAACCAAGCCGTTTAATCCTCTGGAGCTGACCGCCAGAGTTCGATCGCAGCTGCGTCGGTATACGCAGCTGGGTACGCTCAATATGGAGAGCGAGACCGTCTACCGTACGGGCGATCTGTGTGTCAATGATGATGAGAAGACCGTTACGGTGGATGGCGAGCCGGTCAAGCTGACCCCTATGGAATACAATATTCTCCGCTTTCTCGTAATCAATGCGGGTCGGGTGTTCTCCATCGAACAGATTTATGAAAATATCTGGAACGAGGAGGCCATCGGTGTGGAAAACACCGTTGCCGTACACATCCGCCATATCCGCGAAAAAATCGAGATCGACCCCAAAAATCCGCGCTATCTGAAGGTGGTCTGGGGTCTGGGATATAAGGTGGAGAAGATTTAATGAATGAAGAAAAAAATAAAAACGTCCGATTAAAAAAGACGATAGCGGCCCTTCTGGTGGCCGTAAGCGTGGCTGTCATTGCAGCTGTAGCCGGCAACCTGATCATTTTATCCCGGACCACCCAGGCTATGAATGTGGACTGGGAGGATTGGATTTCCAACCGGGACTATGAGGACAGCTTTACTTTGACTGTCCATGTGCAGGATGATATGAGAGAGGTCATACGCTATATCGGCCTGAAGCAGCTTTTGGAGGAGGCGGACGGCACCCTCAATCTGGAGCGGCCTGCTCTGGTGGCGATGGATGCGGATGGACAGATTAACACCTACAGCATGAGAGATCTGCTAACCATGGGAGAGGAGCTGGGGATCTATGTCTATGACGGAGGAGTAAGCCAGGACAGCAGCTACAGCGACTATTATTATGGTTACGAAGACAACTATATTTCATATAATATCATTTATGAGGAATCGGACCGGATACAGATTCTGTGGAGTCTGACGGATGCGGAGGATGCCGCCGCTGATATAGGGGAAGACGTCTGGGCGGTGCGCCAGCAAAAGATTGACGCGGCGCTTGAAGCTCCCCATTCCTCTCTGGCGGCGGTGCCTTCCGATGAGGAGCTTGCTCTTTATACGACGGAGGAGCTGATTGCACTTACCCGCAGTCTTTTGGATGAGTATGCGTCGGAAATGGTCCTGAACGAGGACGGGATTAAGGTCTGGGAGGATGAGCTTGAGCAGATTCGCTATAATGCGGGGACGGAGGGAGAGATATCGGATGAGACGTCTCTGTCTGGTTCCAGGACGGAGAACGGAACGGGAACAGAGGAAAATTCCATCAGCGCCGAAGAGGAGGATCTGCGCGGGCTGATTTACGAGAGACTGAGCCTTGCAAGGGAGGCCCAGGAGGCAGGCGGGCAGTACCTGCAGCGGGCCTGCGCCGATTTTCTGATTAATTATCTCCAGGATTACTATGACTGCCGCAGCCGGATCGATGGGACGGATTCCAACCTGTCCTATCAGATTGTGCTGACGCAGGGCGATGCCAGCAAGGTATACAGCGATGCCGATACCGCGGCTGCGGGCGGGAGTCTGGTCCCCGGCGGCAATATGAACGTCTACTATACTTATAGCAGCAGCACCCAAAGAATTGAAAGTACGCTGCAGAACTGGAGCTGGGATGAGTTTATCAGCATGCTGAAAAATACCACCTACCTCAATTACAGCGGAGCAACCATAACCTGTGGGATGGATACGACCAATCTGACTTATGCGGACGCTTACAGCGTGGAGAGGGACAGCTACCTGGGTTACCGCAGCAGCGTATTCGGTTCGGTGGGAGCGATTGCTGTGTGTCTGGTGATTATCCTGGCTGCCATGATCTGGCTGATGTTTTTGTCCGGACACAGGGAAGGGGTGGACGGCATTTCTCTTAATGGCTTCGACCGTATTCCCACGGAGCCTGCGGCCTGCCTTGTTTTTATCCTGGCCATGGGATTTTTGGCGATGTTTTGGCCGATTGCTTCCGTTGTGGCCGGTTACGATACCATTGGAGAGAATAACGCCCGCTTAATTATCGGGGCCTGCCTGGCTCTGGAAGTACTGTTTCTGTATCTGTTTTTGTGGCTGGGCTTTTTTGGACTGGTGCGGCGCATCAAGGCGCACTGCCTCTGGAAAAACAGCCTGACGGCCAGATTCCTTCACTGGTGTCTGCGTCCTATTAAATTTGTTGGGAGACAGCTGCATAAGGTCTGGGACCTGCTGCTTAATGCAGGCGATACCACCTGGAAGACGCTGGCTGCCTTTGCCGCTTATTTTGTGGTGAATTATGTCTGGGGCACCAGTCTGGAGTATACGGGGGCTTTGTCTCTGCTTTTGTACCTGCTCTTCAACGCGGCTGTGGCGGTTTTCCTGGTCTGGAAGGGCTTTCAGAAAAAGCAGATACATCAGGGAGTAAAAAAGATAGCCGACGGCAATCTGAGCTATCATCTGCCTCTCCAGAATCTGAGCGGAGCGGACCGAAAGGTGGCCGAGCAGATCAATCGAATCAGCACCGTTCTCAAGGAGGCCATCGACACGTCGGTGAAAAACGAGCGGATGAAAACCGATCTGATCACCAACGTCTCTCATGATTTGAAGACGCCTCTTACATCCATCATTAACTATGTGGATCTTCTGAAAAGAGAGAATATTCAGGACCCGAAGATACAGGGGTACATTGAGGTGCTGGAAAATAAGGCCCAGAGGCTGAAAACTCTGACGGAGGATCTTCTGGAAGCCTCCAAGGCCAGCTCCGGAACCTTGCAGCTGAATATGGAAAAGATCAACTTTATCGAGCTGATCAATCAGACCAACGGAGAATTTATGGATCGGTTCCAGGCCTGCGGCCTGACGGTGGTACCGGATATTCCGGACACCTCCGCCTTCATTATGGCCGATGGACGGTATGTGTGGAGGATTCTGGAGAACCTCTACCGCAACGCGGAAAAATACGCCATGCCGGGGACCCGTCTTTACATTGATGTCTTTGAGAAATTCGGACGGATTTTCTTTGTGATGAAGAACATTTCCCAGGCTCCTCTCAACATCAAGGCGGAGGAGCTGACGGAGCGGTTCATCCGGGGAGATGTTTCCCGCAGCACCGAGGGAAGCGGCCTGGGTCTGTCTATCGCCAAGGATATGACGGAACTGATGGACGGCACCTTTAAGATTTATCTGGACGGCGATCTTTTCCGCGTCACCATCTCCTTTGCAGTGATTCCGGAGAAAAAAACGGATCTAAAGGAGATGGAGGAAAATATCCGCCGACGGATGAATGAGGAGACGAAAGAAAGCGGCGCTGCCGTGACGGAGGAGCCTCCGGAGGATGAGCTGGGTCTTGGGCAGACCGCTCCGGAAAACGCGGATAACCCTGCCAAAAGCGGTTCCAAAGGTCCCCTTGCCGTCCTTTCCCGTCTGCCGCGCCGCGGCAGAAAAAGGAAAGGAAATAAAGACTCAGAGCCAAAAGACATAAATTGAAATTGCCCCTTGTCCGCAGGCTGAAATTGCGGTAAGCTTAGATTGTAGTTGTAAAGGGTGATGTCCGCTGCCGCGGACATCACTGATTATGAAAGGGGGCAGGCGGACAATGGCAAAGACGATTACGGATAATGCAGCATTTCTGCGGGAGGCGAAAGAGGCTCTCGTAAATTATAAAGAGACGGCGGCCAGAGAGGAGGAGCTTGTGCTTCAGGAGAAGCAGCAGGCCAAGACCCTGGCGGCGGAGAAAAAGGCGGTGGAAGACAATGTGAGCGCTACGGTGAAGAAGCGCCGCAGCGAACTGAACGCCAAATATGATACGGAGATATCCCGGCTCCAGGATTCGGTGAAGAAGCTCCGTTCTCAGAGAGAAAAGGCAAAACAAAAGAGCATGAAGGAGAGGATCGACGCCCAGAACGCGCCCTTCCGGGAGGAAAACCGAGAGATGAACAGTAAGATCCGCGGTATATTTCGCCAGGACAGGGTGCCTTCCTTCTGCAATTCAACTTTGTTTTATGCCCTCTATTATCCGCGCTCCGCAAAGGAAATTTTGATTCTGCTGGTGACCTTTGCCGTCTGCTGCGTGCTGATTCCCTGCGGTCTTTACGCGCTGCTTCCGCAGAAGCGGTCGCTGTGGCTGATTCTGATTTATATAGCGGTTATTGTGATTTTCGGCGGGATCTATATTATTGTGGGCAATATCACCAAGGATGCCCATCGGGAGGCCTTGCTGGAGGCGAGACAGATTCGCCGCAGCATGGAGAAGAACCGCAAGAGGATGCGGGAGAATGCCAAAGCGATTCGTTCAGAAACCAGCGAGGAGCACTATGATCTGAGCGAGTTTGACGGCAAGATTCGGGAAAAGGAAGAGGAGAGGACTTCCCTGGAGAGCCAGAAGTCCGAGGCCCTTGCCGCTTTCGAGCGGGAGACGGCTCCGGCCATCGAGGCGGAGATTCGTGAGGGCAGCCGCGAACGCCTGGAGGCTTTGACGGCAGAATATAATGAGACGGCGGCCGGCCTGCGGCAGGAGCAGGCAAATCTCAAGGAGGCTTCTCTGCGGCTGTCCGACGACTATGAGTCCTATATCGGAAAGGATTTTATGCGGGAAGACCGGCTGGATGCGCTGCTTGCCCTGCTGGAGAGCGGACAGGCTGCCAGCATCACGGAGGCCAAGGAGCTGTATCAGTCCGAATCCAGCCGCAAATAAATGTTCGCAGCCGCAGGCAGAGGGGATGTCCGCCCGCGCCGCCGCTGCCGTCCGTTTGGAAAGACAGAGCAGATAGGAGAACGGGATGAATCCTGAGATATGGAGTGATAAAGAGAGGGATCGCAGGGCTGACGAGCGCTTTATGCGGGAGGCTCTGCGCCAGGCCAGGAAGGCCTATGCGCTGGGAGAGTCCCCTATAGGCTGCGTTATTGTCCGCGGCGACCGGATTATTGCCCGCGGCTATAACCGCCGCACCACCGATCACAATACGTTGGCCCATGCGGAGGTCATTGCCATTCGGCGGGCCTGCAAGAAGGAAGGGGACTGGCGGCTGGAGGGCTGTAGGATGTACGTAACCCTGGAGCCCTGCCCGATGTGCGCGGGAGCCCTGCTGCAATGCCGGATGGATGAGGTAATCATCGGGTGCATGAGCCCCAAGTCGGGCTGCGCCGGTTCCGTAATGAATCTGCTGGAGGCCGACGGCTTCAACCACAAGGTGCGAGTGATCCAGGGCGTTCTGGAGGAGGAATGCTCTGCGCTGATGAAGGATTTCTTTCGGGAGCTGCGGGTAAGAGTGAAGGAAGAAAAGCTGGCGCGAAAGGCGCAGGAGAACGCGGCTCCGTAAGACGCGCGCCGCTTTCATAAGCTCCGAGACAGAAAATGATCGTTGACAAGGCCGGTTTCAAATAGTATACTCTAAAGGTACTGTGGGGCTGCCCGTTTTCCGGCGTAGTGAAGCTCGGGTCCTGCGCAACGGATGCCTGTGAACCGTGTCAGGTCAGGAATGAAGCAGCACTAAGCAGGATTTTTCGTGTGCCGCAGGTAAGCCTGGGTGGAACACCGGAGGCGGTAACGCCCACAGTATATAAAAGCAGCCGTGAAGCAGTGGCAGATGCGCCGCATGCCACGGCCGTTTTTGTCTGTCCTATTGACTTTCCGGCAGATAAGCAGTACAATAAGCAAGAATTCCCGTGAGGGAGTAGCAAGCGTATAAAGTGCGTAGCAAGTCAACATCACTGGCCGTAAGCCGGCCTGGCTTGTTTTAAATTGCGAGACTCATGTATAACTATAGAGCTATACAGGTGTCTCATTTTTTTTACACAGGAGGAAAAGCAAATGAGATTTTATCTCGAAGACACAGACGGGGTCCTGAAAGAACTGGGGGCGTCCCGTGAAGGCCTGAGCACGTCCGAGGCGCAGGCGCGCCTTGAGAAAAACGGTAAGAATCGTCTGGAGGCGGCCAAGGGCAAGTCTCTGATCCGCAGGTTCTTTGAACAGCTGGCGGACCCCATGATCATTATCCTGCTGGCGGCCGCGGCCATCAGCGGCGTGCTGGCCGTGATCGAAAACGACAGCTTTGCCGACGTCATCATTATTCTGGCGGTGGTAATTGTCAACGCTGTTCTGGGCGTATATCAGGAGAGCAAGGCGGAGAAAGCCATCGAGGCTTTGCAGGAGATGTCCGCCGCCACATCGAAGGTGCTGCGGGACGGCAAAGTGCAGGTAATCCACAGCGAAGATCTGGTAGTGGGAGATATTATCCTCCTGGAGGCGGGCGACGCCGTGCCGGCAGATGCGCGAATACTGGAAAGTGCCAGTCTGAAAGTAGAGGAGGCGGCCCTTACCGGAGAATCGGTGCCGGTCACCAAATTTATCGATCTGATCAACTTAAAGGACGGCGAGAAGGATATTCCTCTGGGCGACCGCAAGAATATGCTCTATATGGGCGGCACGATTGTTTACGGCAGAGGCACCGCCGTGGTAACGGCCACCGGTATGGATACGGAAATGGGCAAGATTGCCGATGCTCTGCAGCAGGCCGAGGACGGTCTGACGCCTCTTCAGATCAAGCTGAATCAGCTGTCCAAGATTCTGACCTGGCTGGTGCTGGGCATCTGCGTCATCGTCTTTGGCGTGCAGCTTATCAAGGCCGGCAGCCTGGATTTTGAATTGATTCTGAGTTCCTTTATGGTGGCTGTTTCCCTGGCGGTGGCCGCAATCCCTGAGGGCCTGGCCGCCGTGGTTACGGTGGTGCTGTCCATCGGCGTTACGAACATGTCCAAGAGAAACGCCATTATCCGCCGCCTGACCGCTGTGGAGACGCTGGGCTGCGCGCAGATTATCTGCTCGGATAAGACCGGTACGCTGACCCAGAACAAGATGACGGTAGTGGATTTCTTCGGCGAGGATGAAAAGAATATAGCCGCCGCCATGGCGCTGTGCAGTGATGCGGAGATCGACGAGACGGGCGAAGTCACCGGCGAGCCTACCGAGGCGGCTCTGGTGGCCTGGGCGCACAAGCTGGGTCTGGAGAAGTTTAATCTCAAGAAAGAATTTGAGCGCTGCGGCGAGGCTCCCTTTGATTCCGGCAGAAAGATGATGTCCACCGTCCATGTGGACGGCGCGGGCTTTATTCAATATACCAAGGGCGCTCCCGATGTGGTTATCGGCAAATGCACCCATTACCTGAAGGACGGGAAGCCTGTCCTGATGACCAAGGAATATTCGGATCAGATTCTGGCGGCCAATAAGGCAATGGCAGACAAAGCCCTGCGCGTACTGGCCTGCGCTGAGAGAATCTGGACGGAGAAGCCGGAGCAGTTTGAGGCGGACTATCTGGAGCAGGATCTCTGCTTCGTGGGTCTGAGCGGCATGATCGATCCTGTGCGTCCGGAGGTAAAGGACGCCATTGTGGAATGCCGGGGCGCAGGTATTCGTCCGATCATGATTACCGGCGACCATATCGACACGGCGGTGGCCATCGCCAAGGAGCTGGGCATTCTCACCGAGGATACCTGTGCGGTCACCGGTTCTCAGTTAAACGATATGGATGACGAGGAATTTGCGAAGAAGTTCCAGAGCATTAGCGTTTATGCCCGCGTGCAGCCTGAGCACAAGACCCGTATCGTCAACGCCTGGCGGGGGGCCGGCTATGTCACCGCCATGACCGGCGACGGTGTAAACGACGCTCCCTCCATCAAGTCGGCGGATATCGGCGTCGGCATGGGTATCACCGGTACCGACGTGACCAAGAACGTGGCCGATATGGTGCTGGCGGACGATAACTTTGCCACCATCGTGGGCGCCGTGGAGGAAGGCCGCCGCATTTACGACAATATCCGCAAGGCGATCCAGTTCCTGCTTGGCTCCAACATGAGCGAGGTGCTGAGCATCTTCTTCGCCACGCTGATGGGCTTTACGATTCTGCAGCCGGTACACCTGCTGTGGATTAACCTGGTGACGGACTGCTTCCCGGCCCTTGCACTGGGCATGGAGAAGGCTGAGCCCGATATCATGCGCCGCAAGCCCCGCGATGCCAAGGCCGGCATCTTTGCCGACGGTATGGGATTCGACATCGCTTACCAGGGAGCTTTGGTGACGGTGCTGGTTATGATTTCCTACTTTATCGGTCATTTTATTGAGACGGGCAACTGGGCCATTACAAACAGCGCCGACGGCACGACCATGGCCTTTGTGACCATGTCCATGGCTGAGATCTTCCACAGCTTTAACATGCGGTCCCAGAGACAGAGCATCTTTAAGCTGGGTTCTCAGAATCGGGTGCTTATCTTTGCCGCCATCGGCTCGCTGATTGCGACAACCCTGGTTTGTGAAGTGCCTTTCCTGGCAAGAGCCTTTGAATTCACCACCGTTGAGCCCCTGGAGTATCTGATCGCCATCGCCCTTGGCGCATGTGTGATTCCTGTGGTGGAGCTGGTTAAGTTTATCCAGAGACGGATTGGAGAGAGTCAGAAATAAATGATCGGGGAAACGATCCGGGAGATAGAGGACAGCGCCTGCAAAAGGGCGGTGGCCCGGCTGCTCCTTCCTTCAGGTCAAGACGGTACAGATGGGCCGTTACGAGCAGTACGACAGAACCAACTTGTTTTACCGCAGCCTGGGCTTCAAGGAGTTTGAGGTTTTCCCTGCATTGTGGGATGAAGGAAATCCCTTCCAGGTATATGTGATGGCATTGAAACAGGAAATTTTATAATGTATATAATGCAGACGCCCTGCGAAGGTTAATAGCTTCGCAGGGCGTCGCTGCCGTCGTCCACCGTTTTTTCGATGGAGCGGATCGTCACATAGTAACCGGCCTTGTCGTTTATGGCCACATAGACCCGATCGCCGAGGCGGTGGCCCAGGATTGCCTTGCCCAGAGGGGATTCAATGCTGATGAGTCCTTTCAGGGAATTGCCGCGCACAGTGGTCACCAGTTTGTAGGTTTCTTCCTCGTCATCCTCCTCGAAATAAAGGGTGACGGTGTTAAATAGCCCTATTTCATCTTCCGCCGAGTGATCTTCAATGACCTTGGCGGTTTTTATCATCCGTTCCAGATAGCGGATTCGGCTCTCGTTTTTGTTCTTGTCCTTTTTGGCGGCATGATACTCAAAGTTCTCGCTGAGATCTCCGTGGGCTCTGGCTTCTTTGACTGCCTCCAGCGCTTCCTTGCGGACTACCACCTTGCGGTATTCGATTTCCTCTTCCATTTTCTTTATGTCTTCTCTGGTCAGTTCGTCGTACATAGCGGTCTCCATTTCTGCTTATTTTCGCAGCTTGTATAGCACGTAACTTTAAGTATAGCACAAATCGGGAAAAAGAGAAATGCTCTTACGGGACCTCCTCCGCCTGACCGGGCGTTTTTACGACCTCCTCCACAGGAAACCAGGCTTCGTCGAAACGCACTCTCCCCTGGGGCGTGCCGGCTACAATCAGCATGGAGGTGAAGGGATCTCCGGCCAGGCGCAGGCCCTGTTTTTCTATATAATCCAGGCAGGGGAGCAGGCGGTCCGGCAGGTACAGCTCTTCTTCGTCCCCGGCGATAATCGTGCAGACGCATGGACGGGGCGGGATATACTCTGTCCGGTCGGAGACTTCATATTCCAGGAGATGAAAATCCTCTTCGCGGATAATATTTCCGATATTCACATTCAAAGAGGCCGCGCAGGATGTAAGCTCCCGGCAGCTGTATTTCAGGGAAGCTGTATTGATGGGAATATCCTGATTCCAGCGGGCGAATTCCCGGGACTGAGCTGCGCTGCTCTCGTGAGGAGAGAAATAGTTCCGGACAAAGAGACGGTAGAAGGCCGGGCTCTCTGTCAGCTCAAATTGCCTTGTCAGCGTATCCAGAGAGGGAAGCAGCGATATAAGGCGTTTCAGATGTATCTCCAGCCGCATTTGGCATAGAACTTGGAATCATAGAGATGGTAGCAGTCGATTAAAGAGAATTCCCGATACTTCATGTTGGGGGTGCGGCGGGGGGAGAGGAGCCCTTTGCTCTCGTAGAAGGCCAGTCCTTTGCCTGTAAGACCGTAATACTGGGCCAGCTGTGAGGTTGTGTAGTGATAGCTTTGCTCGCGGTTTTGCTCGCGGCGCCGCTGGTGACTCTGTTCGCGACTTTGTTCCTGGGTCATGGGATCTCCTTTCCGGCTGCATATTGCCAAAGCTTAACGATACTTTGACTAATTGTGTTCATTTTAACAAATCTTAATGAAACCTTCAAGATAAAGGAAATCCCCGCCCGGCATATGAAAGCGCGGGCGGGGATTTGCCGTCGGCTGCATTTTGCAGTTACATCTTGATTAATTCGTATTCTCTGCTGCCCAGGCCGATTTTTTGGGCATGCTCCAGACAGGAACGCCATTCGGACTCGGGAGAAGAGTTGGTGAAATGGTCGTGATGGTCGTGAAAATTGGGGTCGGCCAGGTGATCGGCCAGCTGACTGTGGGGCAGGGGAGCCGCCGCCAGGCAGGCGTCCACGCATGCCTGATCCAGAGCCAGCGGATCGAAGGAGGCAAACATGCCGATGTTGGGAAGGATCGGCGCGTCATTTTCACAGTGACAGTCGCAGTTGGGGGAGACATCCACAATCAGGGAGATGTGGAAGTTCGGACGCCCGTCTACTACAGCTTTGGTGTATTCGGCCATTTTGCAGTTCAAAATTTCATTGGCGTTGTCGTTATTGAACTGGATGGCATCGAAGTTGCAGGCTCCCAGGCAGCGGCCGCAGCCCACGCAGTTGTCCAGATTGACGGTCATCTTGCGCGCCGCCTCGTCGAAAATCAGGCCGCCGTTGGCGCATTCCTTCTGGCATCTGCGGCAGCCCCGGCATTCCTCCTCCACGATATGGGGCTTGCCGCTGCTGTGCTGCTCCGTTTTGCCCGCGCGGGAGCCGCATCCCATACCGATGTTTTTAATGGCGCCGCCGAAACCGGTCATTTCGTGTCCCTTAAAGTGGGTCAGACTGATAAAGACATCGGCGTCCATGACGGCGCGGCCGATTTTGGCCTCCTTTACATATTCGCCGCCTGCAACGGGAACCGCGATATCATCGGTGCCCTTCAAACCATCGCCGATCAGAATGGGACATCCCACGGTTAAGGGGGTGAAGCCATTCTGCCAGGCGCATTCCAGATGCTCCAGGGCGTTTTTGCGTCTGCCGGGATACATGGTGTTGCAGTCGGTCAGGAAAGGCTTGCCGCCCAGCTCTTTGACCAGATCCACAATGGCTCTGGCGTAGTTGGGGCGGAGATAGCTGATGTTGCCCAGCTCGCCGAAGTGAAGCTTAATGGCCACAAATTTGCCGTCCATATCGATGGAGGCGATACCGGCTTTCCGGCACAGCTTCTTTAGCTTGGTCGGAAGTCCGTCGCCAAAGGCGATGGTGCGAAAATCTGTGTAATACACCTTTGCTTTTTCCATTTGCTTTTCTCCTTGTCAATCTTCATGGATTTTCATAAGACGTTTCTCATTATAAATCCGATCTTGCGGCTGCGCAACGTTTACTTTAATGGACCTTTAAACCGGCGGTTATTGAAGGCTTTCTACCGCTGAAGAAGCGGCGGCCCTGCCGAATACGCCGCAGGTCATCAGAGAGGTGCCGCAGCCGAAATAGTTGACGGATACGGTCTGTCCCACGGCGCAGGAACCGGCGGCGTAGAGACCTTCAATCCAGCTGCCTTCGCTGTCCAAAACCTGAGCCTCGGTATTGATCCGCGCTCCGCTGTATCCGTCGGTGCTTACCATAGGCAGACGGATGATATAATAAGGTCCCTCCAGCTCTTCCAGGTACTGGGCGTCCTTGCCGAAATCCGTATCCTCTTCGGCTCTGCACAGTTCATTGTAGCGCTCCACGGTGGCGGACAGGGTGGCCGGATCGATTCCCACGTCCTCTGCCAGGGCCTCAATGGTGTCTTCGCAGTAGGCATAAGGCAGACCGCTGCTGGGGACGGTGGAATTCATTACATCGTCCATAAGGATCGGATAGCGGTCGGCAAAGTCCTGACCTACTACGCAGTAGCCTTCACTGTAGCCTCTGTCCCAGTTCTCCTTGGTAAATTCAAAGCAGAAATTATCCTCGGCAGTCACTCTTTCTCCGCCGCCGTCCACTAAGAGGATCTCGTAGACAGGATTGTCGGGAGAGTTGGGGATAACCTCAGGAAATTCAGGGAAGGAAGGGGAGTAGCTGTAATACATAAATTGAGTATAGGGGATATTGATTAAATCTGCTCCCACCTCTTCAAACCAGCGGTAAGCGTCTCCGTCGCCGCAGCCGCAGGAGTAAGTGATGTTGTCAATTCTGGGGTTTAACTGGGCAAAAAGCTCAGGGTCATTGGTATAAGAACCGGCACAGACAATGGTGGCCTGTGCATTTACAGTGATATCATCGCCGTATTTGTTGGTGGCCTTGCAGCCGGTAACGGCTCCGTCCTCATTTTGGATCAGGCTGACGGCCGGCGTTCCCATTAATATGGTGACGCCCAGCTCTTCGGCGCGGTTTTTAAGCGTGGAGGTCAGATAGGAGCCGCCCGCCGTAGTATGGATACGCTCGGTGGCGCGGGGACCTTTGACGCTCTTGTTGATAACGCCGGTGAATTCCACTCCGTTATCTGCAAGCCAGGCATTCAGCTCGCCGCTGTGATCGGCCATATAGCGCAGCAGGTCGGTGTCCAGCTGCTCCTCATCCTGATACAGCTCATAGATGTCTTCATAGAAGGCGTCGGCATTGTCGCTGATGCCGGCCGCTTCCTGCGTGGCAGTGCCGGCGCCGACGATGAAGCCCAGGGAGCGGGTGGTGGAAGAGCTTAAGACTTCATTCTTTTCCAGAAGAAGAACCTCAGCGCCCTGACTGGCAGCCTCGATGGCGGCAGTCAGTCCTGCCATGCCGGCTCCGATAACCAGAATCTGAGTATCGTACTGGCTGGTCTGGGCATCGGGTTTTATTACTTCTCTGGCGCTCAGTACGGAAGGATCTCCGCCTGCCTGACGAATGCAGTCGGTAAGGGCGGTCAGAAAAGCGTTGGAGGAGACGGTGGCTCCCGATATGGTATCCACAGCCAGAGACTGACTGGCTATAACTTCTTCGGCCAGAATCGGGAAGGCCATGCCGCCTATGATATCGGTATCCGTATACTCATCCACGGAAATATCGGTAATCTGATTGTCTGCGATGGTTACGCTCATGGTCAGCTGACCTTCGGTGGCCAGGCCGTTTACCTCGGCGTAAGAAACCGTCTGCGCCGTGTAGGTGCCGTCTGTCATGGTCAGCTCGCTGCCGGACGATTCGGCCTTGCCCGCGGCCTGGTCAAGAGCCTCTTGTGCTGCTTCTTTGATTGCATTGCTGGAGTAGGTGCAGCCGGATATGCCGTCGACCTCTGCGGATTGCGCTTCCAGGATCAAAGCGGGCAGCTGTTCTACGGCGTTGGAGCCGATGCCGGGGGTTTCGCTGTCGCCGGTAATCTGGACATCGGTGATGGCGTTGGCATCCACGGTAACCGTAACGGTGATATCGCCGCCGTAGCCTCTGGCGGTGCCTTCATAGGTGCCGGGAGTGTAGATACCGGCGGGAGCGGTTGCATCCGTTTCCTCCGAAATATTTGCTTCGGTGCTGTCTCCGGTCTGGCCGGACTCGCTGCTGCAGCCAGCCAGGCTCAGGGTAAGACACAGGCAGAGCAGAAGGGCTGTAAGTTTCTTCATTTCTTTTTCCTCCTTTTGTGACAAGGGCAAAAGCCGTTTGTCTTTTCTCAAACAAAATCATAAGCCCGGAAGTTACTTCCGAGTCAATGGTTTTCTTGTCGAATATTTATTGAAATTTGAAATAATAAAATAAAAGTATAGAAAGCCGCCGATTTCCGGGCCGGATGAAAGGAAGAATATTCCAGAGCGCCTGCGGGATGAAATTCCCTCCACGGCACTTGCGCGGTCGGGTGATTTATTATATACTGTACAAAATAGGGCTCTTTATAAAAACTTATGAATCAGCGGCAGGAAGGACGAAAATAATGAGCTATACCGCGCTGTACCGTAAATGGCGTCCGGCTACCTTTGACGAGGTAAAGGGGCAGGATCATATCGTTATAACACTCAAAAATCAAATAAACAGCGGGCGGATCGGCCATGCCTATCTGTTCTGCGGCACCAGAGGAACAGGCAAGACCTCTGTGGCCAAGATATTTGCCAAAGCAGTCAACTGCGAGCATCCGGTGGATGGAAATCCCTGCGGCGAGTGCGCCTCGTGCCGGGCGATTGCCTCCGGCGCGTCGATGAATGTGGTGGAAATCGACGCTGCTTCCAACAATGGCGTGGATAATATCCGTCAGATTCGCGATGAGGTGGAATACTCTCCCGCGGACGGCAAATTCCGCGTATACATTATCGATGAAGTCCATATGCTTTCCACAGGAGCCTTCAATGCTCTGCTCAAGACGTTGGAGGAACCTCCTTCCTATGTGATTTTCATTCTGGCGACCACAGAGGCGCACCGGATTCCCATTACGGTGCTGTCACGGTGCCAGAGGTATGATTTCCGGCGTATCGATGGAGACACCATCACGGCCAGACTGGCGGAGATGGCGGCAGCCGAGCAGATTGAGGTTGACGACAAGGCGCTGCGCTATGTGGCCAAAAAAGGAGACGGCTCTCTGCGAGACTCCATCAGCCTTTTTGATCAGTGCGTGGCCTTTTATTATGGGCAGCGGCTGACCTACGAGAGAGTGCTGGATGTGCTGGGAGCGGTAGACAATGAGGTATACAGCCAGTTCTTCCGCACACTGGGCAATAAGGATGTGGGACAGTGTCTGCGTCAGATCGAACAGCTTGTCCTGTCGGGACGGGATCTGACCCAGTTTGTATCGGATTTTATATGGTATCTGCGGGGGATGCTGCTGGCTCAGACCGGCGAGGACAGCCAGGATTTTCTGGATATGTCGGAGGAAGACTGGCGGCGGCTGACGGAGGACGCGGGACTGGTTTCTCAGGAGACGGTTATGCGTTATATCCGGGTGCTGTCCGAGACCATGAACCAGATGCGCTTTAGCGCCTCCAAAAGAGTGCTTTTGGAAATTGCTCTGATTCGCCTGGCTAAGCCGGCCATGGAGACGAATCTTGATTCGGTGCTGCAGCGGCTGGAGGATCTGGAGCGGCTGGTGCAGTCGGGCGCTCTGATCCAGGCGGCGGGCGGCGCGCAGGCAGACGGCAGGGGCGCAGTCGGTCCGCGTTCAGAAACGGCAGAACGGGCGCAGGCCTCGGAGCCGGAGACGGTAGTGCTGCCTCAGGCTCAGATTGACGAGCTGCGTCTGTTATCAAAGGATTGGAAGCAGATCATCGGCGCGGTGGGACACAGCGTCAAATATACGCTGGCGGATGTGAAGCTGGAGCCCAGAGGAGAGGGGCGCCTTGAGCTTATCTTTCACGACAGGAGCAGCTATGATATCGGCAGCCGTCCCAGCGTACTGAAGGAGCTGCGGGAGTACATTGCCTCGGCCTATCAGGTGGACGTGGAGCTTTCCGCATCGCTGATAGCGCAGGAGGAGTATGTCAGCAAAAATTATGTGACAGAAGAAGAGCTGAAACAAAAATTTAAAGTAGATATAATTATGGAATAAGGAGGATGAACAGACATGGCAAAGAGAGGCGGATTTCCCGGAGGAATGCCCGGCAATATGAACAATCTGATGAAGCAGGCGCAGAGAATGCAGCGCCAGATCGAGGAGCAGGCCAAGGCGCTGGAGGAGAAGGAGTATTCGGCGCAGTCCGGCGGCGGCGCAGTGGCGGTGACGATGAACGGCAAAAAAGAGGTGCTCAGTCTTACGCTTACGCCCGAGGTGGTAGACCCGGAGGATATTGAAATGCTCCAGGATCTGATTGTGGCCGCCATGAACGAGGTGCTGCGGCAGGTCGAGGATGATGCAAACGCCATTATGGGCAAAATGACCGGCGGTATGGGAGGCTTTCCGTTCTAATGGATTACTATAGCGCAAAAATAACGGCTCTGATCGACGAGCTGTCCAGGCTGCCCGGTATCGGCGCCAAGTCTGCCGGCCGTCTGGCCTTTCACCTGCTGAACATGCCTCAGGAGGAGGTGGACCGGCTGACGGACACCATCCAGCAGGCCAAACGGACGGTGTGCTATTGTGAGGAATGCTGCACGCTGACCGACAGCAGGCTTTGTCCGATCTGCGCAAGCCCTGTGCGGGACCATGGGCAGATCATGGTGGTGGAGAATACCAGAGATTTGGCAGCCTATGAGAAAACGGGCAAATATAACGGAGTGTACCATGTTCTCCACGGGGCCATCTCGCCGGCTCTGGGCATCGGTCCTGCCGATATCAAGCTCAAGGAGCTGATGAAACGTTTGCAGGGAGATGTGAACGAGGTGATTATCGCCACCAATTCGAGCCTTGAGGGAGAAACGACGGCCATGTACCTGAGCAAGCTGATCAAGCCGACGGGGATAAAGGTCACTCGCATCGCCAGCGGCGTGCCGGTGGGCGGAGACCTGGAATATATAGACGAAGTGACGCTGCTGCGGGCTCTGGAAGGCCGTACGCAGCTGTGACTGCGTACCACAGAGGTGAACAGTTAAAGTGGATAAGTACGAATATTCGATAAAAGCAGAAAAAATAAAAAAGCTGGCGGAACGCAAGGACTATGAGACGGCGGCCAAGATCGCTGACGGCATCGACTGGGAGAGAATCCGAAATGTAAAGATGCTGACGTCCGTGTCCCAGGTTTACGAGAAGCTGGAGCGGTATGAGGATGCCAAGGATATTCTCCTGCTGGCTTACGAGAGAGCCCCGGTGGGGCGCCGTTTTCTGTACAAGCTGACAGAACTGGCGGTCCGGCAGGGAGAGTTTGCCGAGGCGGAGGAGTATCTGAAGGAATTTGCAGCCACGTCTCCTCAGGACCCCAGCCGTTTGATTCTCCGCTATGAGATTGCCAAAGCAAAGGGAGCTGGTCCGGAGCAGCTGATTACGATCCTGGAGGCCTATCAGAAGAGAGAGTTCGAGGAGAAATGGTCCTATGAGCTGGCGTCTTTGTACTATCAGGCCGGTAAAAATGAAGAATGTATCAAGCTGTGCGACGAACTGATCCTGTGGTTCGGCGTGGGGTCTTATGTAGATAAGGCTCTGGAGCTCAAACAAAAGATTGCTCCTCTGACGCCGGAGCAGGTGGAAAAAAAGGAAAACAAAGAAAAATATCTGCGCCGGCTGGAGAGTATCCAAAAGGAGGCTGAGGAGGAAGCGGCTCGGGAGGAGAAGGAAAAACAGCAGGCCCAGCAGCAGACCCTGAGGAAAAAAGAGGCAGAACAGCCGCAGGAGACATATTCTTCGATGTCCGTCCGCGCCGAGGAGGGACGCCAGCAGGTTGAGTTTGAACGCAGCCTGGCCAGAGAGATCGAAGCTGCCATAGCCAAAAGAGAAGCCGAAGAGAAACCGGAAGAGGCGCCGCAGATACAGCCGGAGGAGATACCAGAGGCGCAGCTGGAGACAACGCCGGTGCAGGAGGCAGAGGAGCCGGGACCAGAAGGGCCGCAACCGGAGGAGCCAGGGCCGGAGCTTCTGGAAAGGGCGCTGGAAAAGGAGTTAAAAGAGGATCCGGAAAAAGAGCGGGAATCCGCTGCGGTGGAGACCGGTCCGGCCAAGACCAAGACCTTCGTCTTTGAGGCGCGGGCCATTTCTGAGGCGCTGGAAGAATCCAAAGGCCAGCCCATAGATGTAAGACTTGTGGAAAAACGGGCTGCAAAGCTTAAACAGGAGGAAGAAGAGGCAAAAGCAGAAACGCCGCAGGAGGAGATGGCGGCACAGGATAGGCCTGGGGCAGATTCTGCGCCGGAACAATCGCAGCAGGAAAGCGCTCAGCCTCTTTGGCAGCCTGAAAAAGAGCCGCAGGATCAAAAGCCGCAGGATCAAAAGCAGCGGGATCAGGAGCAGCCTGATCAGGGTCAGGAGGCGGCAGATCAAGCCGATCAGGAGGAACAGAAACAAAAGCAGGACGAACAGGCAGCAGCGCTGGTAAACGACCATTATGTACTGATCGCCTGCGATGATGAGGAAACGGGACTTCATGAATGCGTTTCCTATATCCGCCGTATGCGGGAACTGCTGGGGCATCCGGCCATACAGATGGCCAAGATCCGGGGAGAAAAGCTGGCCGCCAAGGACCTGGCCAAGACCTTCCGTAAACTGGCAGGAAGAGATTTGATCATCATTGGCGTTGCATCTGTGCCGGATTCCGTTCTGGAGGAAGTGATCGAAAGGGCGTTTGAGGATCAGAAGGAAAGCTTTGTGGCTTTGATTGACAGTAAGGATGAGATTGAAAAACTTCAGGAGAGAGTAGCATGGTTTGCCGATTGCCGCGTGCTGGATTGCGCCGAAAAGGTGGGACAGACTGCCGATGCAGCGCCTGCGGCAGAAGAACCATATCCGACGGCTGAAGCGGAGGAAGCTAAAGAGGAGCAGACGGCTTGGCCGGTCGGAGAGGCTGCGCCGGAGCCGGAGACCGCTGCAAGGGGGACAGAGCATCGGACCCTGGCGGAGCTGGTGGAGGAGGCGCTGCGTTCCGGCGGCCTTGAGGGGATGAAGACCCAGACAGCGCCGCGGGAAGAGGAATTGCAGCCGAAGCAGGAACAGCCTCTGCCGAAGCGGGAAATGCCGAGGCAGGAAGCCGAGACAAATGAAGCGGCCAAGGCGGATGTAAAGGCAAAAGCCAAAGCGGCGGCAAGAACGGAAGCGAAGGCCAAAACAGAGGCAAAGGCAGAAACAGAGGCAAGGGCAGAAACAGAAGCAAAGGCAGAACCGAAAAAGAAAGATTCCAAAGAAATGACACCGAAGGAATTTTTCCGCTTTGCCGAAGATTATGCCCAGATGCTGGATGCCATGATCGACGACCTGGGGGGCTTGGCCGTCTTTGCTGTGGCGGAGCAATATCAGCAGGAGCGAGTGCCGTTAACGGAGGAGCTGGCTCAGGAGCTGGTGGAGAAGGCTATTTTGCGGGCGGAGAGGCGTTCTTTGAAGAGCCTGTTTTCCAACCGCTACAATAAGGAGGGGTATCTGATTCTGAAGGAAGAGCATTTCAAGGAGTAAAAAATGGATAGTAACTGGTTGCTGATAGTGACGATTGCAATCCTGGCGGTAGCGATGCTGTTTGGCTACATGCGAGGGCTGATTCGTACGGTGCTGAATTTGATTATTGGCGTGCTGACATTCATACTGGTGCTGATTTTCAGCCCTCAGGTCTGCGGCTTTCTGCAGGAAAACACAGGGCTGCCGGCCTATGTGGAGACCAGGGTGGAAGCCGTGGTATGGCAGACCATAGAGGAGCAGACGGGAGGAAATACCGAAGCGGTTTTGGACGAGCAGGGACAGAGCGCTGTAATCGATCAGCTTCCCTTTGTTGCTTCGGTCAAGGATCAGCTTTTGGAGACGGGACAGGAGTATCTTGCGCAGAGCACGCAGGCTTTTGCTTCTTTTGTCAGCAGTGAGCTTACGGATACGATAGTCACGCTGGTTGGATACATCGTTACTTTTGTCGTGGTGTTTTTCCTGTTAAGGCTTCTGGTATTTCTGCTCAGAATTCTGGAGCATCTTCCGATTATCCACGGCCTGAACAAATTGGGAGGTCTGGCGGCCGGACTGATCGAAGGACTTCTGATCGTCTGGATTCTGGGAATCGTGCTGACAGTGGCGGGAACAACGGAGATTGGCCAGAGCGCGGCTCAGTGCGTGGCGGCCAGCGAGTTTTTGACAGCAGTGTATGGAAATAATCTGCTGTTAGAGATTATCTTCTGATGTATTCTTAAAAACAACTGAAAAGAAAAACAGCCGGGAGGCGCCTGCGAAAGAAGAAAATTTTGCGGGCGCTTCTTTTTTTGAAAAATCTGCGCTTGACTATTGACAAACATAGTCATTGGTGTTATTTTATAAACGACTGACCGGTCGGTCATTTTGGCCGGTTCTTTAATGGACTTTTTGAGTGATTACCTGATTGATTCGACAATACAAGGGCGTTTTTTGCAGAAAGGAAAGGCGACATGGGAGAGCAGGGAAAAAGATCGCAGATCATGGAGGCGGCGGTTCGTCTGTTTGCCGAGGAGGGCTTTGACGCCACGTCCATGCAGGACATTGCCAGAGAGGCGGGGGTGGCCAAGGGCACCATGTATCTGTATTTCCCGTCGAAGGATGAACTGATCGCCCAGGTATACCGCCATTGCTACCGGATGGATGTGGAGGCGTGCAGAGCCGGGCTGGCACAGGAGAAAACAGCTTTGGATAAGCTGTGCCGCCGCCTGGATAATATTATGGATTTTGCTTTGTCCCATCCCCTGGAGTCGCGGATTGAGAGACTCTACGGCAGCAGGCCGGGCAGTATGCGCCGCCCTGGGGACTGTCTGGAGGAGCTTTACGAAGATATTGAGGCGGTGGTCCGGGAGGGGATTGACAGAGGTGAACTTAAAAATCTGCCGTCGGAACTTCTGAGTCAGATATACTACGGAATTGCTACGGCTATGTATTTGTCTTTTCAGGCGGACCCGGAACGCTGGGCGGACCCTCAGGTACGCTCCCAGTGCCGCAAGGTAATCCGCGACAGTCTTTCGGCGGATCGTGACTGAGCTGGTGATTCGAAAAGCTTTATGAAGCCCTGAGAAATGCAATGAACCGCCTGGCGGTTTAAATAATGAATTATGAGGAGGAAGAGAACAATGAAGAGAAGAAGTCTGGCTCTGGTGCTGGCGGCTGCTCTGGTGATTTCTCTGGCTGGCTGCAGCCAGGAAACTGAGGCCACCGAAGGAACGGCTGCGGGTACGCAGGCCGAGCAGACAGAAGCGACACAGGAAGCTACAGAGGCAGCCGGAGGATATACGGCGGGAACTTATACGGGTACCGCGACCGGCATGAATGGCGAAGTGACCGTAGAGGTGGTTTTTGACGATACCAGCATTACGGCCATTACGGTGACGAATCAGTCTGAGACTTATGGTATTGGCCAGGGACTTGATACGACTCCCGTGGAGGCTCTGCCTGAGCAGATGCTGGCGGGACAGACGGTGAATGTGGATTCCATTACGGGAGCAACCATTACCTCGGCGGCTATCAAGGCAGCGGTGACCGACTGCGTAGAGCAGGCCGGCGGTGATGCTTCGGCTATGCCGGAATACCATGTGGAGGCCAACGTGGAAGAGAATATGGAAGCAGACGTGATCGTAGTGGGCGCCGGCGCAGCCGGACTGTCTGCGGCAATCACGGCGGCTGAGGGCGGCGCCAATGTAATCGTCATTGAGAAACAGGGCGTGACCGGCGGTTCGACGGCCCGCAGCGGCGGAAAGATTCTGGCGGCTGGAACCGAGTGGCAGGAAAAGCAGGATCAGGAAGATAATGCAGACCTGATGTATGAGTATCTGATGAGCTTCAGCAATGGCCTGATCGATGAGGATCTGCTCAGAATGTTCTGCGACGATTCTGCCGAGAATCTGACCTGGCTGGAGAACTTGGGTGTGCAGGTGCAGGATGTGGAGCCGATTCACTCCTCTCTGACTCCCTGGAGAGTGCATAATACTATGGGCGGCGGCGGTCAGACCAGCGGACATGGCGGCCAGATCACGGTTCCTCTGACCAAGACGGCGCAAGAGCTGGGAGTGAATATTGTCTACAATACCAGCGGTACGGAGCTTATCACCGATGAGAACGGCGCTGTCACCGGCGTGGTGGCTGAGACTGCCGATGGCAAAACTGTGAACCTGCAGGGCAAAGCTGTGGTATTAGCTACAGGCGGCTACGCCTCCAGCCCGGAGATGATGGCTCGTTATTCTGCTTTCCTGCCGGATAATTCCTATACCAGCGTTCCCAAGGGCAATGTGGGCGATGGCCTGACCATGGCTGAGGCTGTCGGAGCACAGGTGTTTGACAGCGAGGGTCTGCAGCTGGTGTACGTAAGCTACACCTGCGGCGTTGGCATCAACGAGGAGTCCGGCCTGATTGTGTCTGCTGCCGGCGAGCGTGTTGTCAATGAGTGGAGTTATCAGTCTCATGTGGCCGAGGCTCTGCGCCTGGCTGAGAGCCCTGTGGCATATTATATTGCTACCTCCAATGACCCTAACCCGACGGTACAGTATGGCTTGACTCTGGACTCCACCGTACAGGCATCCTCTGTGGAGGAGCTGGCCGGGCTTCTGAATATGGACCCGGAGGTGCTGACGGCTACAGTAGACCGCTATAACGAGCTGTGCGAGTCCGGCGTGGATGAAGACTTTGGCAAGCCTGCCGAGTATATGGTTCCCGTGGAGGGAGACACCTACTATGCTATTGCTATGAATCCCGGTTCCTCCGCCACCTTTGGCGGCCTGTGCATCAATGAGAATTCACAGGTACTTGACACCGAGGATCAGCCGATTGCGGGCCTGTATGCAGCTGGCGAGGTAGCCTTCACCGGTCTGTTCGGCACAGAGTATCCTTGCTGCGGCATGGCTATCGGTTCCGCTGTGTACTTTGGCAGAATCGCCGGCACCAATGCGGCTGCACTGGCTGTGGGCGCTGCGGACGCAGAGTGAGATTTGGCTGTTTATAACGATATGATATTGTAAGAGGGACCGCCCAGGTTTTGGGCGGTTCTCTCTTCTTTAAAATAATGAAATCAAAACGGGACGGCGATTCTGCATGGTAAAGATGATAAAGATGAGAAGGAAAAATAATAGAAAAGCAAGGAAAAACAAGGGATAAACGGGGGTGTAAAATCACTGTAAAAAGAATGGCAAAAAAAATCGAAAAAATTTTAAAAAAGCTGTTGACAAGTCTGGAAGGCTGTGGTAGTATATACAAGCTGTCAGCGAGACAGCGAAACAAAAGAAAGAAACACCAAGCACCTTGACAACAAAACAGTATATTCCAACCCCGAAAGTTCTTTAAAGAATTTTTGGAACAAAACCTAAAAAGGTAAAAACGGAAAGAATAAGCCAAGAGTTTA
>CALWLM010000069.1 GCA_944381515.1 uncultured Lachnospiraceae bacterium
CGGAGGAATACGCTCTGGACCCTGCGAAAATGCCTACCCCAGAACAGAAAAAGCAGTTCCAGCGCAGATTAGCCCGAGAGATCCATTGGCAGCAACGCCGTAAGCGTCGCCGCCTTCGCGCCAGACGCCGCCAGGGGCGTAGCCATAGAATCTTGCGAAAGGTTGCCTCCGTAGTTGTCTTTCTTACCGTTGGAACTCTAACCTTGCTTTATAATACAGTGGAAGGTTTTGCTGCAAGCGTGGATAATTTCTTTACTATCGTCAGTCCTGAGGCACAAGAGTTGAGGATAACTGAGAAAGTAGGCGGAGATATAGAAATGGAGGTTTCTGACTTTGAGGGAATGTATTTACCGAGTTGGTTACCGGATGGATATGAAATTACTGAAGTTAATATAAATAATAGTTACAAAAGCATTTATTATAAAGACCAAAGCGAAACGTTAATTACATATTATATTGTTTCAGATGCCAGTTCAATATCTGTTGACAATGAAGAGGTGATTTCTTCTACATGCTATATTCATGGAATACCAGGACGAGTTACTGAAAAAGATGGGAAAACACGAATTGTATGGGAAGATTCTGTGTATATTTATGTATTAATAGGAAACACGGAAATTAAGAACGATCTATTTACAATGGCAGAGGAAACTATTAGAGTTGAGGAGGATGGTAATTGAAAAGATTAAAAAGAAGTTTGGCTGCAATTTTAATAGCGGTAATGTTATTTTCTACGAATGCTTATGCAAATGAGAACGAAAAAGTATCAGATTTGATAGTAAACGTGACTAGCGATAATGAGGGAATTATGCCGATTTATACATATATTGATGTAATTACGGCAGCTTTAATGATAGATGACAATGGTCATTGCGTTTTTTCTGGGACAGTTACTGCTCTGGGGTATGATATCAAACTGGAAATTTATTTACAAAGAAGTAAAAACCAAATAATTTGGGATGAAATTATGGGAGGTATAAAAACGGTAGATCAAAGTGGCGGAATGGAATATTCCCTTGATCTTAAACCGGAAAACTACTATTACCGTGCCAAAGTTGTTGTCAGTGTTTTAGATGGTAATAAAAATACGATTGAAACGGAGACGGTTTATTCTTCCACAGAACGCTACTAACCACTTATTTTCCCTTTAACCTCCACATGAGAAGGCTCCTTTTGTACAGAGGAGTCTTCTTTAATATTCTGCTGAAACTAAAAAATCGAGAAATCGCTAAAATAGAGCAGACTAATATATACCAATAATTAAAAGGGGTATTATTATGATACATATGTTGAGACAGCATTTCTCTCGCTCCCTTCGTTCTCTCCCCGGCAAACTCTCCGAGGAGGGAGGGGAGAAGTGGTTACCGGCTTGGATTCATATGATTGATGTGGAGGGGATCATCTGCAAATTGCTGGATGAATGGCTGCCTCCTTCTGCCGCCCAGGCCATGGCAGGTGAGATGCCGCGTGAAGAATTCAGGCGTATGTGCAGATTTCTTGCGCTGACCCATGATATTGGAAAGCTTACGGCATATTTTTCCTCCCGCATTTCCCAGTTTTCCTGGCAGCTGCGGGGAAAAATAGAAGCTGCCGGATTTGTGTGGATAAATCCGAAAGCAGAGGCTGGCGCATCGATGGCGCCGCCAGGCCATGCCCTGATGGGGGAGATCCTTTTGCTGAATTATGGCTGCCCGGAAGGGATGGCCGCCGTTGTCGGCGCGCATCATGGAAAGCCTCAGGATTTGGGACAGGTCAGCGATGCAAAAGACAAATTAATAAATAGCGAACGGTTTTACTGTGGCAGTGATCTGGCGGTCAAACCTTTATGGAAGAAGGTCCAGCAGGAGTGGTTTGACTTTGCCATGGAGAGAGCAGGGTATCATTCTGCGGAGGAGATGCCTCGTCTTTCAATGTCCGCCCAGGTGCTGCTTTCGGGACTGTTGATTGTGGCCGATTGGATCGCCAGCAATACGGAGTTTTTTCCGCTTCTTCCGATGGATGAGGATGGGGCGGATATAAATCTTGAGAAGAGACTGGAGAGCGGCTGGAGGAGATTGGCTTTCCCCCATCGCTGGCAGCCGGATCGGCTGCGTGTAGATGAAGAAGAATTTTACAGCCGGTATGGATTTCGTCCAAACGCAATGCAGCATATGGTGTGGGAGGTGGCAGGACAGGAGGAAAGGCCGGGGCTAATAATTCTGGAGGCACAGATGGGCGGAGGAAAGACGGAAGCCGCGTTGGAGGCTGCGGTGGTATTGGCCAGCCGGGCGGGAAACGGAGGAGTCTTTTTCGGCCTGCCTACGCAGGCGACTGCGGATGGGATATTTCCTCGCCTGGAACGATGGGCCGAAGGACAGTCGGAGCAGGAGCAGCATGCGATCCGCCTGGTGCATGGGATGGCAGAGTTTAATGGGGACTATCAAAAACTGCTGCTGGGCGACACCTGCATCATGGAGGACGAAAGCGGCCTGATGGTCCATAATTGGTTCGAGGGGCGCAAACAGTCGCTCTTGCCTGAATTTGTAGTGGGAACGGTGGATCAGCTGCTGATGGCTGCTCTGAAACAGAATCATGTAATGCTCAGGCATCTGGGACTGGCGGGGAAAGTGGTGATTGTCGACGAGTGCCATGCCTATGACGCCTACATGAGTGTATACTTGGATCGTGCTCTTTTTTGGCTGGGCCGCTACGGTGTGCCCGTGATCTTGCTGTCAGCCACACTGCCGCAGAAGCGCCGCCATGAAATGACAGCCGCTTATCTGGGAAAAATACATGCAGAACGCATAGAAGGCTGGGAGGCCGATCTGGAATATCCGCTTCTCACCTGGACGGAGGGGAAGAAGATCCGGCAAAAGGCAATTCCTGTGGACAGTCCTGCCAGAAAGGTGAAACTGGATCGCATTTCGGATGAGAAAGTGGCGGATAGGTTAAAGGAAGTATTAGCGGACGGAGGCTGCGCCGGGATTATCGTCAATACAGTGAAGCGGGCGCAGCAGATGGAAAGGCGCTTAAAGGAGCTGCTCCCTCAGATGGAAATCATTATACATCATTCGCGCTATGTGATGCCGGATCGGTCGGAGCGGGAGGAGATGCTGATGAAAAGACTGGGGAAATATTCTCTTCCGGCGGACCGCAATGGCCTTATTGTGATCGGTACGCAGGTGCTGGAGCAGTCCCTGGATATAGACTTCGATTATCTGATTACGGACCTTTGTCCCATCGATCTGCTGCTGCAGAGAATCGGGCGTCTGCACAGGCACGACAGACAGAGACCTCTACTTTTGGCGGCGGCCAGATGCAGCATACTTTGCGCCGGGGAAGAGCTGGAGGAAGGAGCCTGCAAAATATATGGGAAATGGCTTTTGGCTCGGACAAAGGAGTTTCTGCCGGAGCAGATTATTCTGCCCGAAGATATCTCTCCTCTGGTACAGGCGGTCTATGCAGAGCCCTCGCAGGAAGTGCTTGCGCAGGGGGAAAATAAAGAGCTTTGGGAAGCGTGTTGCAAAAGAAGAGGGGTGAAGCAAGAAACAGCGGAAGCATTTTGCGTAGCGGCGCCGCCCGCAGCAAGAAAGTTCGGAAAGCCCAGGAATATGTCCGGATGGCTGAACACGGATATAGGAAGGGGAGAAAGCCGGGCGCGGGCAGCCGTACGGGATGGAGATACGCCATTGGAAGTGCTGGTGATGGTGCTCTATGGCGATCCCCAAAAAGGAGAGGAAAGAAAAATTGGATTTCTGCCCTGGCAATATGGAGGGGCGGAAGTGGCCTGGGACAGAACGCCATCGGAGGAGGAGGGAGAGAGGATAGCCAGACAGAGGCTGAAGCTGCCGGCTTTCCTTTATACTTCTTCCTGGACGGACAGCAAGGAGGAGATGAAAACGGCGATTGACCGGGAATATGCGATTATCGCTTCGATTCTGAAATCCAATCAGGAAAACATTCCGGAATGGGGACATTCCCGGTGGCTGAAGAATGAGATGATTCTTTTGCTGGACAAAAATCTGGAAACGAGGTTGGGGGCCTATCGCCTGCATTACAGCCGGGAGTCCGGGCTGGAGATGGAGAAGAAAGTGGAGAAGATGAAAGAAGAGGAAGGAGATGAGAAGAAGAGTGAGTGAACAGAGTAAAGAATTTAACCTGTTGGATGAACCGTGGATTCGCGTAATGCTGCCGGACTGCACAGTGCAGGAGGTCTCGTTAAAGACTGTTTTTTCCCAGGCACACAGGTTTCGCGGGCTGGCGGGAGAACTGGTCTCGCAGGATGCGGCAATGCTCAGGCTTTTGCTGGCTATTTTGTACAGAGTCTTTTCTCAGGTGGATGTTAATGGGGAAGAAGGCGAATGGGAAGACGACGGCGAGGCGGTGGATCGTTGGGCGGAATTGTGGAGTCTGGGGCAGTTCCCGGAGGAGCCGATTGCTGTATATCTGGAGAAGTATCGGGACAGATTCTGGCTTTTCCATCCGGTATGGCCGTTTTATCAGGTGCCGGAGGCTGCCAGGGGAACGGAATATGGGGCTTCTAAATTAAACGGAGAGCTGTCGGAGAGCAGCAACAAGCTGCGTCTGTTTCCGTCTCGGACAGGAGAGTATCGAAGCTCGGTAACATATGCGGAGGCGGCACGGTGGCTCCTCTATGTTAACGGGTATGACGACACTTCGGCAAAGCCCAAAACGAAGGGGTTGCCATCGCCGGGGGCAGGCTGGCTGGGAAGGCTGGGGCTTATTATGGCGGATGGCGACAACCTGTTTGAAACCCTGATGCTCAATCTCACTTTTCTGCAAGATGGGGATAAGACATGGAAGAGAGAGGATCTTCCGATCTGGGAACTTCCGTATGTGAGAAGCGAGGAGAGGCAGGAGATCTGTGTGCCGGACAATCCGGCGGCGCTTTTTACCCTGCAGTCACGCCGTCTCCTCCTCAAACGGGAGGGGGACAGGGTTACCGGCTACAGCCTGCTGGGCGGGGATTTCTTCGCCGGCGATAATGCCTTTGCAGAACAGATGACGGTCTGGAAAGGGATAGAAGAGAAGGGAAAAAAGGAGGCGGACAGGAAAATGCTGTACCGCCCCAAGCGCCACGACTCCAGCCGGCAGATGTGGAGAGACTTTGCTTCTTTTGTTGACTCTTCTGATATTAAAAATTCTTCACAGAAGCGTGTTCCCGGCGTTGTATCCTGGGTAAGATTTCTTCAGACTTATGAGATCACGGATCAGGAGCGGTTGGTTCGCTTTCGGATCAGTTCTGTGCAGTATGGGGATAAGGATTTCTTTGTCACTGATGAATTCAGCGATTCCCTGACTTTTTATGCGGGGCTCCTGACAGAAAAGGGAAAAGCGTGGCGTACGCTTGCTCTTGAGATGGTTTCTCTGTGCGACGACCTGGCTTTTTATATCGGTTTACTGGCACAGAATCTTCTGCGGGCCCAGGCTGGACGGGAGAACAGTGAAAAGGCAGGAAAAAGAGAGATTGCAGCAGGCAACCGGGCCAGGGAACAGTTGTTTTACCGTTTTGATACGCCTTTCCGGCAGTGGCTGCGCTCCCTGAATCCGGAGATGGACGGCGTAATTTGCGATATAAAAAGGGAGGAATGGCAGGAGGAAGCCTGGCAGATTGCAACGGAACTGGGATATGAGATGGTTGCACAAGCGGGACCAGCGGCTATCGTGGGACGGATGGCTGTGGAAAAGGTGGGGGGTGAAGAGAAAAAAGTTCACTGCTCCGCGCCGGAGGCATTCCGTATTTTTCAGCATATGGTAAAGAAGAGAACGGGGAGGACAGGAAATGGCGGTAACAGCAAAATACGTGCAGCAGGTCACGAAGGAAATCGTGGCGAGAATACTGACAATGCGGGATGAGAGCGCGAGAAGGGCGGCTCTGGCTAACTGGCGGCAGGGGGTGGGAAAGGCTCCCGGCGAGCAGCCGAAGGTGACGGGGCTTTTGCTTCAGGGAATTCCGGAAGAAATGTATGCCGATTATCATGGGTATGAGAAGGAGGCCAGTCCCGCCGAATGGGCCGTTTATACAGCGGTAACACTTTTTGCCCTTCACCAGCAGGGCAAGAACTGCGAACATGAGCCCATGTATCAGGAAGGAAAATCATTTGGAGCGGCCATAGCCGGGCTTGTTGAGGAAGAAGAGGACAAAGAGCGGATTACCCGGCGATTCAATATGGTGATCACAGCCGCCGACATGCGGGAGCTGTCCCATCATCTGCGCTCCGTGGTGCAGATGTTAAATGCGAAAGGAATCCCTGCGGATTATGCGGCCCTGGCTGGTGATCTGTACCGGTATCAGTTTGTAAAAAGCAGAGATTCGGTCCGCCTGAAATGGGGACAGGATTTTTATGGAGCGCTAAATCGAAAGAGCAAAGAAGCCGAAATGAAGGAGGAAGAGAAAGATGAGTAAAGTGCATTATTATGTGGATTTTCATGTTCTGCAGACCGTACCGCCCAGCTGCGTAAACCGAGATGATACAGGCAGCCCCAAAACCGCCCAGTACGGCGGCGTGACGCGGGCCCGTGTGTCCAGCCAGGCCTGGAAACATGCGATGCGGCTTATGTTTAAAGAAATTTTCGAGCCAGAGGTATTGGGTAGCCGGACGAAACGGGCAGTGGATCTGGTGGCAAAAAAATTGGAGGAAATAGATCCGGGCTGCAAAGCGCAGGCAATGGCAAAGAAAGCGTTGGAAAATGCCGGGTTAAAATTAAAGAAAGAGGATGACTCCACGGAGGCACTGTTCTTTCTGAGCGATGCCCAGGCAGAGGCCCTGGCAAAGCTGGCGGCAGCAGGCGAGGAGGAGAAGCAGCGGTATAAGGAGGCGCTCAAGGAGCAGCCGTCGGTGGATATGGCCTTGTTTGGCCGGATGGTTGCCAGCGATCCTTCGCTGAATTACGATGCGGCAGCGCAGGTAGCCCATGCGATTTCTACTCATGCGGTTCAGAACGAATACGACTACTTTACGGCAGTGGATGATGAAGCGCCGGAGGACAATGCGGGAGCCGGGCATCTGGGCACCGTTGAATTTAACTCTTCCACTTTGTATCGGTATGCAACAATCAATCTGGGAGAGCTGGCAAAGCATCTGGGAGAGGATACGGCGAGAACGGTGAGCTGCTTTGGGCGTGCTTTTGCCATGACCATGCCCACGGGAAAAAAGAATACTTTTGCCAATAATACAGTTCCAGCTCTGGTATATGTGACGATCCGGGAAGATCAGCCGGTCAATCTGGCTGGAGCCTTTGAAGAGCCGGTTTGGTCAGATCACGGATATGTGAAGGCGTCTGTGAAAAAACTAAGCGAATATGCGGAGAAAACATATGAAGAGTTTACCGGCGAGCCGCTGCTTGCCCTGGTATGCGGAGGCGGCGAGGAGGCGAAAGACCTGGGAGAAAAGATGCCTTTGCCAAAGCTTCTGAACCAGCTGGAGGAAAAGACGAAGGAGCTGTTAGGTAAAACGGAGGAAGTGTGATGGGAACCTTATTGATGCGTCTGGCCGCGCCGCTGCAGTCCTGGGGGGCAGAGGCAAAATTCGACTGGAGAAAAACCAATCGGGAGCCTACCAAAAGCGGAGTGATCGGACTATTGGCAGCCGCTCTGGGCCGGCGCAGAGACGATTCTTTGGAAGATTTGAACCGGCTTCGCTTTGGCGTCCGGATCGATCAGGAGGGGGAGCTTCTCCATGATTTTCATATGGTCAGAGGGACAAAATCTTCCTATGTGACAACGCGGGATTACCAGAGCGATGCGGTCTATTTGGCTGGGGTGGAGAGCTCAGATGAGGAATTTTTGAAGCGGCTGGAAGAAGCGCTTCATCGTCCGGCATTTCCCCTGTACCTGGGCCGGCGCGCCTGCCCGCCTACCCTGCCTTTGTGCCTGGGAATACGGGATATGACTCTGGAAGAGGCGCTGCGCAGGGAACCCTGGCAGGCGGCTGCGTGGAAGAAAAAAAGAGCAGCTAAGGGCATTGCAGACGAAGATAACCGGGGGATTCGATTGCGTATAGTGCTGGATGCAAAGCCGAATGAACCGGAAAATTTTGTAGAGAAAGATATTCCTGTTTCTTATAATTCGAGATTCCGACAGTTTGGGTATCGAAGGCTGCGGGAAGAGGAAACGGCTCTTTTGATGGAGAAGAGGATTTTGCAGAGGGATCGGACCAGTCATGATCCTATGGGGGAATTGGAGGAAGAAGATGTATCTGACGAGAGTTCGTTTGAATGAGAAACGGCGCAGCACGATGAGAGCGCTGGCCTCTCCGGCTATGATACATGGCGCAGTGGAAAGTTCTTTTCCCGGAGAGAGGCGCCGCAGGCTTTGGAGGATCGATTGCCTGGAAGGCAGATGGTATCTTCTGGTTCTCAGCGAGGACAAGCCGGATATGAAAAATGTGGCAGAACAGTTCGGTTTTCCGGATGAAGAACCGCAGTGGGAGACAAGAGACTATACCCCTCTGTTGAATCGGATTCAGCCGCAGAGCAGCTGGCATTTTCGTCTGACGGCGAATCCTACGCGAAGCTCGGCCGCAGAAGCGGATGCCAGCGGACGGGGAAAAGTGCATAATCATGTCACCATAGAACAGCAGAAAAAGTGGCTGATGGATCGGGCGGAGAGCCATGGGTTCCAATTGAAGGATGAGGATTTTACCATTACCTTCCGAGATTGGAATGTCTTCTGTAAAAAGGGAAACAAAGGGCCGAGGGTCTCCATATTGGCGGTAACCTATGAGGGGAATCTGACGGTGACGGACCCGGAGCGATTCTGTGAGACACTGACGGGAGGAATCGGGAGAGGCAAAGCTTACGGAATGGGAATGCTGACAGTGGCATCTCAGCGGAGGAAAAATCATGGGTGAGATGCCGGGAATGATTCGCCCGGAATTGCAGGCGCTGCCGCAGATTGGGGATCGGATGACATTTTTGTATCTGGAGCATTGCCAGCTGAACCGGGAGGATGGAGCGATTACAGTGAGGGATGAACGGGGTACGGTTTATGTGCCGGCAGCGGCTATCTCCGTATTGCTTTTAGGCCCGGGGACCGCCGTAACGCATCGAGCTATGGAGCTGGTCGGCGACGCCGGGGTGACGGTGATCTGGGTAGGAGAGCATGGCGTGCGATATTATGCCAGCGGAAGACCCCTGACGCATCGGTCTCGCCTGCTGATCAGACAGGCGGAGCTGGTCAGCAATCAAAGACTGCATTTGGCGGTGGTACGAAAAATGTATCAGATGCGCTTTCCAGGCGAGGATGTCTCCCGGCTGACCATGCAGCAGCTGAGGGGAAGAGAGGGGAGTCGCGTGCGTGCTGCCTATCGAAAAGCCTCGCAGCAGTGGAATGTGCCGTGGAATGGCAGAGAGTATGACCCGGAAAATTTTGCGGCAGGGGATGCGGTGAATCAGGCGCTTTCTGGCGGGCATGCCTGCCTGTACGGGCTGGCCCACGCTGTTATTGCAGCGTTGGGGTGCTCGCCAGGATTGGGTTTTGTTCATGTGGGTCATGAGAATTCTTTTGTCTACGATATAGCGGATCTGTATAAGGCAGAAATCACGATTCCCATTGTCTTTGAAATAGCTTCGAAACAACCGGAGGATTTGCCTGGAGCGGTGCGCCGCCGTGTGCGGGATGCAATGGTGGAAGCACATATCCTGGAGAGAATGGTTCGCGATATCCAGCAGCTTTTAAGGGCAGATGAGGGCGAGATAGATTCGACGGAGGAAATGAAGGAGGCCGTATATCTTTGGGACAATCAGAGAGGGCAGGTCAGCAATGGGATATCCTATCGGGAAAAACGAGAGGAGAAAGATTGAATGATTGTCATTGCTCTGACAGATACGCCGCCGAAGGTCAGGGGCGATTTGTCCAAATGGCTGTTGGAAATCAATACGGGAGTATATGTGGGAAATGTCAGCGCCAGAGTAAGAGAAGAACTCTGGGAGCGAATCTGTAAGAATTTAAAGACGGGGCGGGCAACGATGGTCTACAGTTCATCCGGGGAGCAGAAAATGGAATTTCGAGTACATAATTCTTCCTGGGTGCCGGTGGATTTTGACGGATTAAAGCTCATGCTTCATCCGACACGAAGGGAGGATGCCGTATCAGATGAGGAAATTTCAAAACGCAGCCTCAAAAAGGCATATCGAATGCTTCGCCATAACAAAGGCAGTTATCCTATAAAAGAAAAAAGAAGAGCAGAGGAGACTGGAGAGGAAAAGGAGGATCGGCAGGAAGGAGAGAAAGAAAGACAAGGGCGAAAAGAAAAGCAAGAAAAGCAGCTGGAAGGACAGATTGATAAAGAGTATGTGGTTATAGATCTGGAGACTACGGGACTTCTGCCACAGAAAGATGATATTATTGAGATTGCGGCAATTTATGTCAAAGAAGGATTGATCATAGATGAATTTAATGTTCTGGTGTATACGGAACAGCCTTTATCAGAGGAAATTTCACATTTGACCGGAATCACGAATGATATGCTTGAGGATGAAGGGTTATATCCAAAAGAAGCGCTTGCCGCTTTTGAAAAATATATTCGTGACAAGACGGTTGTAGGCCATAATATATCTTTTGATTTTGCTTTCCTTGATAAAGGCTGTAAAGAGCAGGGGATGGAAATGTTCAGTCCCAAAAAGGTTGTAGATACGCTTTCTTTAGCCAGAAAGAGAATTCAAAATATATCCGACTATAAATTAACCACACTGGCACAATATTTTGGCTTAGATACAGCAAATGCACATAGCGCTCTGGGAGATTGCTATCTTACCAACATGGCCTATCGCAAGTTAAAGGAAATGGAAGAGTAAGGAAGGGAAAAAGCTCGTAAATATGTGATTCTTTTAGTGTATTCCCCGCGGATGCGGGGGTGATCCTGCTATTCACCATCCACACCTCCTTTTCAAAAAGTATTCCCCGCGGATGCGGGGGTGATCCTGTTTGCCTGATGGAATATTTTTGTTACTTTGGGTATTCCCCGCGGATGCGGGGGTGATCCTGTGCAGGGGCTTACCTCAAAGAGGTCAACGTCGTATTCCCCGCGGATGCGGGGGTGATCCTCAAGGAGGTAAAGGTCAGGAACCATCTGACCAGTATTCCCCGCGGATGCGGGGGTGATCCTGTTCCACATCCGCAAGACCTGGTATTCCCAGAGTATTCCCCGCGGATGCGGGGGTGATCCTCGATGGTCAAAGGATAGTATATCTTCACTTTTGTATTCCCCGCGGATGCGGGGGTGATCCCTTTGTAGACTATCACGACTGCTTTAACTGGTAGTATTCCCCGCGGATGCGGGGGTGATCCTTTTATCCTGTCATATTATCAAGGGATCCAGGAGTATTCCCCGCGGATGCGGGGGTGATCCCTATGATAATCCACGGCTGATCATCGACCGGAAGTATTCCCCGCGGATGCGGGGGTGATCCCTTGCCGTCGCCCCCTCTGGTGATCCATGTTTAGTTTTGCCCGCGGATGCGGCGGTGATCCT
>CALWLM010000070.1 GCA_944381515.1 uncultured Lachnospiraceae bacterium
GACCATTGCACTACGTAAAATACGTACTCCATCAGGAACATACTGACAACAGAAACAAGAATCAGTATAGGGCCTGCCGCCCGGCTGCGTTTACCATTGCACTTCTGATAACCAAAGGCTGCCCCTATGGGAATGAGCCATACCAGAAGGGCGTAAACCGTCTTCGCCAGAAGAATCGTCAAAAGACAGGGAATCGCCGCCACCAGGCCGCCGGCCAGACCACCCAGGATTCCGGTCAGATAACTCCCCTCCGTCATGTTTCTCTGTGCATCGGACCGAACATCGCTGTGCATCTGCCGCAGACAATTCTCATGCACCGCACAATATCCGTCTCCCATGAAAGCCCAGCCATCACAATTCCCCTGATGACAAATCGGACAGGTGGACGAAGGCGTTATCCCATATCCGGCCGCCGCTTCCGCCAGGCGATCCATCACCTGCCGGAAAGGTCCCTCAAAGCCATCCTTGACTTTCAGATTGATCTGGATCACCGAGCCGTCAGAATTTTTATACAATGCATTGCCCAGTCCTTTAATGGAACGATTCAGCTCCCGTATAAATTTTGTTTGCCGCTTCCCTTCGACGCTCACCAGCATAACGACCATCTTGGCCTGCGTCTTACCGGAAAACATGCAGTACAGCGGATAGCCCCGGTACTCGCCGAAGGCCGCCTGCCCTTTTTGCGTAAAGGACAGGGATTGAATCTCATTTATGTATTGATCATAGGTCATCGGACAAACTCCCCTGTTTTTGTTCCTTTATTTTAAAACAAAATCAATAGAGCAGATAATTCTCCAGATCTGCATAATCCTCGTCGCTGATACCGTAATATCCATCCTCATCCACCGTGATCTTTACAATCTTGGATACCGGATCGTCGTACTCGATATTGTCCACATAAGTCTCCAGAATATCCATCACGCCGTTGGCGTATTCGATTTCCCGTGCCGTATAGGCCTCATCATCCTCCATGTAGTTGCCGTGCTCTCCGGCATCGCTTCTGGCCTGGAAATCCTCTGCGTAAGCGGTTACCTCATCATAAGCAGCCTCCACAAACAGCATCGGATAAACCGTTACTTCCACAGTGTAATAATCGCCGGATTCCACTGCATCCGCCACCTCATAGCGCACGTGAGAGAACACATCCTCCGTCAGAGAAACCAGTCTCTCCTCGACTTCCGTGCTGATGTCGGGCACAATCAGGAAATAGTCCGCTATAATATAAGCCCAGTATTCCATGCAGGCCGGATAGAAAGCGTCCGCGTTTTCCTGCGTATCCTCCGTCAGTTCCATATACTTATCCGTGATGCCTTTGTACTCCACATCCAAAAGACTCTGAACATAAGCGCCGTAATCGGAAGAGCTGAAATCAGAAAAGGCGCTGCAGCCTCCCAGCATACCTACCACCAACGTCAGGACCAATAACCATATTGCTTTCTTCTTCATCGTTTTTTTCTCCTTTTTCCCTACTTTATTATTTTATAAAAACCCTCCGCTAAAAGGGACCATTTTCCGGTTATGCCGGAGCCGCTTCCATATTCCTTGCAATTATTATACCTATAATTCAATTGTTTGTAAATCATCAATCTGTAAAATTTGAAGTACAGTTTCATCGATGTCCGGCAAATTTACAATACGAGTGGCCTGGTTTGCCACCGCTTTTTCAAAAAAATTTCTGGCGTCTCTGGCATTGGCAAAGCCCGGCAGCTTTTCAGCGATTCGTCTGGAAAAGAAATCCAGAGCATACTGCTCCGCTTCCGGAGAAAGACAATAATCTGCCTTTTCACACATTCCCTTTAAAATCTCTACCAGTTCCTCGGCCTTGTAATCCTCGAAATACAGAAACTTATTGAACCGGGAGCGCAAACCGGGATTGGAATTCAAAAATTCATTCATCAGGTCCGGATATCCTGCCACAACCACCACCAGCTCATCCCGATGATCCTCCATAGCCTTAAGCAGGGTATCCACCGCCTCCTGACCGAAATCTCCCTCTCCTTTTCCCGCCGTTAAAGCATAGGCCTCGTCGATGAAAAGTACTCCTCCCAGAGCCTCCTTCACCACTTCCTGAACCCTGGAGGCCGTCTGGCCTATATAGCCGCTGACCAGACCGGACCGGTCCACCTCCACCAGATGGCCGCGGGACAGTAAGCCCAGAGCCTTATATATACCGGAAAGAAGCCGGGCTACTGTGGTTTTGCCCGTACCGGGATTGCCCGAAAAAACCATGTGCAAAGATACCGACGGCGGCTTTAATCCCATCTTTTCCCGCATCGTCCGCACACGGATCAGATTTACCAGCGTATTTACCTCCTGTTTGACGGCATAGAGACCGGTCAGATCATTGAGCTCGGCCAGATACTCCTCCACCGTCTTCTCCTTCTCAGCCTCGCGAACCGTTTTTCCGGGATTTTCTTCCTCCGACTTTTTTCCCTGTCCCTCTCCCGGCCGGATATGCGTATTTTGGCCGCTGTCTGTTTTGCCGTTCCCCTCGTGGCCGCGAATTCCCTTGAGCTTCATATAATTTTCCAGAAGGGCCATATACTGGGTGAAATCCTCCAGCTCGCGGTCGCTGACCTGATTATTGCAGGCAATAAATTCTTCCCCCAGCTGCCGGTAGGTATCCACCAGGGTTCTGGTTATTGCCGTGCGTATGCCCGGCAGCTTATCCGGCGCATTAATGTCTGCATTGGCAAAATAGGTGACAGCCGTGGGAATCCGGCTGCGAAAAGATTCACCGTCCAGATTTCTCTCATATTTAAATACCGTCAGCTGATCCGGCGTAAAATGAAAGCCCAGATTATCCCGGATAAACAGGGTTTCCCGGTAGCAGACTCCTCCGTCCCCAGAGGCCATATGAGCCAGAAACTGCAGAAAGTCAATTTTGCAGATCTGCCACATGGAAAGAGATTTGTCCTGTGATCCAATCCCCGCCCGATCCAGCATATTACAGTACTTTTTGCATAGGTTCATCCGCTGCGGCAGCGTCTGTGCCATCTGTCTAACCTCCTCATATTTCCATGAAATATCGCATATAAAAACCTATAAAAACTCCCGGAGGCTGCCCGCTTCGTCCGCGCAGGCCCGCCGCCGGGAGTTTCCTTTTATCTTCGAGTCAACTTAAAAAGCTCAGATGAGCAGGCTCTTACCCGTCATCTCAACCGGCTGTTTCAGCCCCATCAGCTCAATCAGCGTCGGAGCAATATCCGCCAGACAGCCGCCCTCGCGCAGCTTTCTGCCCTGCTTGTCATTGATCAAAATAAAAGGTACCGGATTGGTTGTATGAGCCGTGAAAGGCTCGCCGGTTTCGTAATCGATCAGCTGCTCAGCATTGCCGTGATCGGCGCAGAGGAACATAACGCCGTCAGCCTGAATCAGCGCGTCCACCGCTCTTCCCACACAGGCGTCCACCGTCTCGATGGCCTTGATGGCTGCGCCCTCCACGCCGGTGTGTCCCACCATGTCGGGATTGGCAAAGTTGACAATAATCACATCGTACTTGCCGCCGGTAATCGCCTCCACCAGCCGGTCGCAGACCTCGGGAGCGCTCATCTCCGGCTGCAGGTCGTAGGTAGCAACCTTAGGAGAGTTAACCAGGATACGGTCCTCGCCCTCGTTGGGAGCCTCCACACCGCCATTGAAGAAGAAGGTCACATGCGCGTACTTCTCCGTCTCGGCGATACGGGCCTGGGTCAGATGATTGGCTGCCAGGAATTCGCCGAAGGTATTGGTCAGCTGGATCTTGTGGAAAGCAACCAGCTTATTGGGAATCGTTACATCATATTCCGTAAAGCAGACGTAGGTCAGCTCCTTTTTCTCGCCGCGGTCAAAGCCGTCAAACTCATCGGCGCAGAAAGCGCGGGTAATCTCTCTGGCCCGGTCCGGACGGAAATTAAAGAAGATAATAGAATCCTTATCCTGAATCGTAGCTACCGGCTGGCCGCCGTCCATCATTACCGTAGGCAGGACAAACTCATCGTTGACGCCCTGCGCATAGGAATCCTCGATGGCCTGCACCGGATCGGTGCCCTTTACGCCCTCGCCCAGGGTCAGAGCGCGGAAAGCCTTCTCCACACGGTCCCAGCGATTATCGCGATCCATGGCGTAATAACGGCCGCTGATAACGCCTACACGGCCCACGCCGATCTCCTGCATCTTATCGCACAGCTCCTTCACATAGCCGGCGCCGGAGGTCGGAGGCGTGTCACGGCCATCCAGGAAGCAGTGTACATACACCTTCTCCAGGCCATGGCGCTTGGCCAGCTCCAGCAGAGCATAAATGTGGGTATTGTGGCTGTGAACTCCGCCGTCCGATACCAGTCCATACAGATGCAGGGCGGAATCGTTCTTCTTGCAGTTTTCCACAGCAGCCAGGAGAGCCGGATTCTCAAAGAACTCGCCATCCTGAATCTCCTTGGTAATCCGGGTCAGATCCTGATATACGATCCGTCCCGCTCCCATATTCATATGGCCCACCTCGGAATTACCCATCTGTCCGTCGGGAAGACCCACGGCCAGGCCGCTGGCGTTGCCCTCTACGAAGGGATATTCCGCCATCAGGCGGTCCATAACCGGCGTCTTGGCCTCAGCCACCGCATTGCCCTCCACGCGGCTGTTGAGGCCATAGCCGTCCAAAATCATCAAAACTGTAGGTTTCTTGCCCATTTTGTTCAATTCTCCTTTATCAAAGACCCGAAACGAGGGCAGATAAAAATACCTGCCCCCGTCCAGCATTCTTAACTCTTATTTGTTGTAATTCACAATCTTGCCAAAGTCGGGCTTCAAAGCCGCGCCGCCCACCAGGCCGCCGTCGATGTCAGGCTGAGCGAAAAGCTCAGGAGCACTGGCAGCCGATACGCTTCCGCCGTACTGGATACGGATAGCCTCAGCCGTCGCCTCGTCATAAATCTCAGCGATGCAGGCACGGATTGCAGCGCAAACCTCCTCGGCCTGCTCGGTGGTCGCCACCTTGCCGGTGCCGATGGCCCAAATAGGCTCATAGGCAATCACTGCCGTGGCAGCCTGCTCAGCCGTCACGCCCAGGAAAGCGATCTTCACCTGCTGGCGAATGAAATCGATGGTCACGCCCTGCTCTCTCTGCGTCAGAGTCTCGCCGCAGCAGATGATAGGAGTAATTCCATGCTCGAAAGCCTTTAATACTTTCTTGTTTACGGTCTCATCGGTCTCAGCGAAATATTCTCTTCTCTCAGAATGGCCGATGATCACATATTTTACGCCGGCATCCACCAGCATATTCGGGGAGATCTCGCCAGTGTAGGCGCCCTTCTCCTCATAGTACATATTCTCAGCGCCGATGCAGATATTGGAGCCCTTAGCCGCCTCCATCGCAGGGATGATATCGATAGCGGGCACGCAGAACACCACGTCAGCCTCGTCGGTAGCCACCAGGGGCTTCAGGGTCTCGATCAGAGCCACCGCCTCGCTGGGGGTCATATTCATCTTCCAGTTGCCGGCAATAATCTTTCTTCTTGCCATAATGTTATATCCTCCTCGGGAATGTTTTATTTGTCGTCAGCCGCCATAACGCCGGGCAGCTCCTTGCCCTCCAGGAATTCCAGAGAAGCGCCGCCGCCGGTGGAGATGTGACTCATCTTGTCGCCGAAGCCCAGCTGGTTGACAGCCGCAGCAGAATCGCCGCCGCCGATGATGGTGGTTGCATCGGCATCCGCCATAGCCTGCGCCACGGACAGAGTACCCTTGCTCAAGATCGGGTTCTCGAACACGCCCATGGGGCCGTTCCAGACAACCGTCTTGGCGGACTTAATCGCCTCGGCAAAGAGCTCAGCGGTCTTAGGTCCGATATCCATGCCCATCTTGTCGGCAGGAATTTCCGTGGAAGGAACCGTGATCGTCTCAATCTCAGCATCGATAGGATCCGGGAACGATGCGGTGCAAACGGTATCGATGGGCAGCAGCAGCTTTTTGCCCAGCTTCTCCGCCTTCTCCATCATCTCCTTGCAGTACTCAATCTTCTCATCATCGCACAGAGAGGTGCCGATCTCATAGCCCTTGGCCTTTAAGAAGGTGTAAGCCATGCCGCCGCCGATGATCAGCGTATCGCACTTCTCCAGCAGGTTGTTGATTACATTCAGCTTGTCCGCTACCTTGGCGCCGCCCAGGATGGCAACGAAAGGACGAACGGGATTCTCAACGGCGTTGCCCAGGAAATCGATCTCCTTCTGCATCAGATAGCCAACCGCATTGGAGCCGCCCTTAGCCGTGATAAATTTGGTAACGCCGGCCACGGAAGCATGAGCACGGTGAGAGGAACCGAAGGCATCGCATACGTAATCATCCGCCAGATCGGCCAGCTCCTTGGAGAACTCCTCGCCGTTCTTGGTCTCTTCCTTGCCGCGGAAGCGGGTGTTCTGCAGCAGCACCACATCGCCGGGCTGCATAGCCTCCACCGCCTTGGTAGCTGCCTCGCCGGTCACGTTGTAATCCGACACAAAAGTAACTTCCTTGCCCAGCTTCTCGGACAGTCTCTTGGCCACGGGAGCCAGGGACTCTCCCTCATTGGGGCCATTCTTAACCTTGCCCAGATGAGAGCAAAGGATCACCTTTGCGCCGTCTGCAATCAGCTTGTTGATAGTAGGCAGAGCAGCAACGATACGGGTCTCGTCAGTGATCTCACCGTTCTTGAGCGGTACATTGAAATCACAGCGAACCAGCACTCTGCGGCCCTTTACATTAATATCATCGATGGTTTTCTTATTCAGCATAATAAAACTCCTGTTCTTGAATAGAAGATATGGGGCAAAATATTTCAGCCCCTGGTTTCGTTTGGGTGTCAGATATAAAGGGTCCGGTCCTAGGACCGGACCCTTTTAGGTCATTCGTTATACCCTATGAACTTGTCTCCGTCCGGGCGGCGATTAAGCCAGCTCAGCAAAGTACTTGATGGTGCGAACCATCTGGCTCACATAGGAGTTCTCATTGTCGTACCAGGACACAACCTGTACCTCGGTGGTGCCGTTGTCAAGAGGCAGCACCATGGTCTGGGTAGCATCGAACAGGGAGCCGTACTTCATGCCAACGATATCGCTGGAAACGATCTCATCGGTGTTGTAGCCGAAGGACTCGGTGGAAGCGGCCTTCATAGCATCGTTGATCTGCTCCTTGGTCACATTGCCCTCAACCACAGCGGTCAGGATGGTGGTGGAGCCGGTAGGGGTAGGTACACGCTGGGCAGCGCCGATCAGCTTGCCGTTCAGCTCGGGGATAACCAGGCCGATAGCCTTGGCAGCGCCGGTGGAGTTGGGCACGATGTTGATCGCGGCAGCGCGGGATCTTCTCAGATCACCCTTTCTCTGAGGACCATCCAGGATCATCTGATCGCCGGTGTAAGCGTGGATGGTGCACATAATACCGCTCTTGATGGGAGCCAGGTCGTTCAGAGCCTTAGCCATCGGAGCCAGGCAGTTGGTGGTGCAGCTGGCTGCGGAAATAACGGTATCCTCTTTCGTCAGGGTCTCATGGTTTACATTGTATACGATGGTAGGCAGATCATTGCCGGCGGGAGCGGAGATAACAACCTTCTTAGCTCCGGCCTGTACATGAGCGGAAGCCTTCTCCTTGGAAGTGTAGAAGCCGGTGCACTCCAGAACAACGTCAACACCCAGCTCGCCCCAAGGCAGATTAGCGGCATCCTTCTCAGCATAGATCGTGATCTCCTTGCCGTCTACGGTAATGGAGTTATCAGAATAGGTAACGGTATCGGCCAGAGCATACTTACCCTGAGAAGAATCATACTTCAGAAGGTGAGCCAGCATCTTGGGGCTGGTCAGATCGTTGATTGCAACGATCTCGTAACCCTCGGCGCCAAACATCTGACGGAAAGCCAGACGGCCAATACGTCCAAAACCATTAATTGCTACTTTTACTGCCATAATAGTTCCTCCTAAATGTTATTGTAATAAGGCTTAACACTTATTCAATCAATCTTATTCTAACCACTTTGTCCAAAAATAGCAAGTGTTATTTTTAACTTTTACCTGGATTTTGCATTTCTCTGTCCTTTTATTCCGTTTGCTCTTTTGCCGGGAATCCGGTAAAATAGAAGCAGACCAGCCGGTGATTTGCCGGCTGGCCGAGTTTAACAGCAAGGAGAATTCCCATGTATTATTCCGACTGTCACGTACATACATTCTTTTCCCCCGACAGCAAGACGCATCCAAGGGAGCACATCGAACAGGCCATCCGCCTTGGGATGGACTCTTTATGCTTTACCGATCATATGGACTTTGACTATCCGCCTCAATACCAGATTTCCTTTGACCTTGATCCGAAGGCTTATTTTCCTTACATGCAGAAGCTGCGCGATGAATACGATGGAAAATTAAAAATCCGAACCGGTGTAGAAATTGGTCTGGAGACGGCCTGCCAACAGCAAATATCCGAGTATATCCAGTCGAATCCCTGGGATTTTGTCATCGGCTCCATTCATCTGTCTGGGCGGCTGGACCCTTATTTTGCGGATTATTTTGAAGGGCGGACTGTCAGAGAAGCTTACCGCGCCTATTTCGGGTCCATGCTCTCCTGTCTGGAAGCCTTTGACCCGATCTTTGACACCCTGGGCCATCTGGACTATATCTTCCGCTGCGGCGATCAATCCATCACAGACGCATGGAGCGAATGGCCGGATTTGATGGACGCTATTTTGCGTCTCCTTCTGGACAAAGGAATCGGGCTGGAGGTCAATACCGGCGGAATCAAAAGCGGCCTGACCTTTCAGCACCCCCACGACCATCTGCTGGCCCGCTACCGCGAGTTGGGCGGAGAGCTCATCACCCTGGGTTCCGACGCTCACAGCCCGGATCATCTGGGAGACTATTTTGCACAGACAGGCGAGCGGCTGAAAGCCCTGGGATTTCGCTATTACGCCGTCTTTGCAGACCGGAAACCCGCCTTCCTTGCGCTGTAGATTTCCGCCGCGGGCAAGGTCCTCCTACCGGCCCTTTGCCTCCCGCTCCTGCGGTTCCTGCTGATCCTACTGCTCGCCCTTTGCCTCCTGCTGATCATCCGTATATCCCGCCGCCTTTTTCCTGGCCTCTTTCACCGCCAGCCGTCTGCCGGTCCAGATTCGCAGCAGATTGTAAAAGACAGAAAACAGAGGAATGAAAAGCACCATTCCTATGATGCCCATGGCGCTTCCGCCTACGGTAACCGCCACTAACACCCAGATGGAGGGCAGTCCTACGGAGCTGCCTACCACCCGGGGATAAATCAGATTGCCTTCTATCTGCTGGATAATCAGGAACATAATCACAAACCACACGGCTTTCATCGGATCTACCATCACGATCAGAAACGCCCCTGTAGCGCAGCCGATGAAAGCGCCAAAAATCGGAATCAGCGCCAGCACAGCAATCATAACGCTGATTACAAGCGCATAAGGGAAACGGAATATGTTCATACAGACAAAGAACATACTGCCCAGAATTACCGCCTCCGTAATCTGACCGGAGAAAAAATTAGAAAAGGTATCTCCCGCCATGGATAGTATATCCAAAAGACCTTTGGCCTGTTTATCCGGCAGAATCGCATAGAACAGCCGGGTAAACTGCCGTCCCAGCTTTTCCTTCTGCGACAGCAGATAGATGCTGAACACCAGCGCCATGAAGGTATTTACAACGCCGGAAAAAACTGCGCTCACCGCTCCTACCGTTCCGCCCAGAACCGTTCCGGCTCCGCTGATCAGCCAGTTTCTCACCTCATTGCCCAAAGCCGTCCAGTCGATCTGGAGACTGTTAATCCAGTCAATTACCTGCTGTGATAAAAAGTCCCAATTCTCCGTGTTGCTCTGCAGACGACGGATAAACTGTTCCAGGCTGCTGATTAAAATGCTGACGGCCCGTACAAACTCCGGAATCACCAAAAACAGCACCAGAATCAGCACCGCAATAAACAATAAGAAGGTAAGAAGGATTCCCAGCATCCGGCTGATTTTTTTAAGAAAACCGAAGCCTTTTACACGGCTGAGGCGCAAAATCAGCGATTCAATGCGGGCCAGAGGCCGCCGCAGGATAAAAGCCACCGCTGCGCCAAACAGAAAAGGAGTCACCATCCCCAAGAAACTGCCGATTCCGCCGGCAATCATATCCATGTGATTGAGTCCCCAGTACAGTAAAATACCAAATGCAATGATCAAGAGCCACTGCCTTATCGCTTTCCAGTCAATTCTCATTCTTTTTTACTCCCAGGCCTCGCCTTTTTCAGAAAAACAACGCACAATTATGTTTATAACCACATTGATTGTAACAAATCCGGGGCACAAAATCAATAAAGGTTTTTAGCCCCGGAGGACTTTGACAAAATCGCGTAAAAACCGGCTGACAGATTGCATGAATTATCCTATAATTGCAATAGTTTTCAATTCACCAAGGGAGGATCTTACAATGCGTGTTAAATACATCTTTTCTTCCAATCCCAGAGCTGCCAGGCTCATGGCTGTGATTTCCGGAATTATTCTGGCGCTTCTCCTCGCCGTCACACTGATTCTTTGGGGAATCGTATTTTATCAGCGTCACTGCTGGAGTCCTGTGACAGCGGAAGTTACCGCCCACAGCGGGGCTGGCTCCTCCGATGTGTGGACAGAATTTACTTTTACATATGAAGACAGTTCTTATACAGTCCGGCAAAGAGGACATTCCTACTGGATGTACCCGGGACTAAAGCTTCCTCTCTATTGCAATCCGGCAAATCCCCAGGAATTTTGCGTGGCTGAAAATATGGACGCAGTTCCCAAAACAGCCGCCACAGCCGCCGGCATCTGGGCAGTCCTTGCCGTTCTCATGCTTCTTAATTATATCCGGGTAAGGAAAAAATAAAAGCCCCTCCGAAAAGAGGGGCTGAGGCGGAGACGATGGGATTCGAACCCATGTGCCGGTTGCCCGACAACTTGATTTCGAGTCAAGCTCGTTATGACCACTTCGATACGTCTCCTGATATATGCCGTCCGGCGCCGGCGGCGCCGACTTTTGCTATTATAATATGATTTTCCCGAATCGTCAATGAATTTTTTACGTGAAATCAAACGGGAGCGTCCGATTCATAGGCGGACGCTCTTTTTACGTTTTTCAAAGGGGGGATTTCCAAGCTATATTCAATATATATTCCTATGCTATATCCCAGAATTCAACCCAGACCTCCAGAAGGAGAACCTCGTCCCGTGCGTAGATCATGATCTCGTAGGGCAGAAGCGCCTGCATCAAATCTGCGTCATAACGCCCCAAAACCAACATTCCCTCAAGCAGAATACGGGCACAGCCCCGCCTGCTCTGGACGTCCAGATACAAAACCCCTCTCTGGCGTCTGGCCAGCTCTTTCATCAGAGGAATCAGTTCCTGTTCAAACCGTTCCCTGCGTTCCGGATGTATTTTGCGTTTTTCCACGGCAGCCTCCAGGAACTCCTGGAAGCGGGGCGTCAGGTCCTTTTGCTCCTGTTCCTCTTCCTTTATACGAATGCGATAATCATAAATCTTCACAACCTGCACCCCTCCCTTTCTTAGGACTCATTTTGGTCCCATTATAACATAAGCTTCTCTTAAGATAAAGACGAAGTATTCAAATGGTATCATTTTCCACCCATGGTTATTTGTACCTAAGAAAGATTACTAGTTTCGTTACCAGCAGCTTTTGTCAGGAGGCACAACAATGGAAGGCAAGATTAAAAACGACGAAAACATCTGCATTGGAACAAAAATAAGAGAACAGCGTCTCAAAAAACACATTGGACAGACTCAGTTAGTCCGTCTGCTGCAATTGCAGGGCGTATCCATCACCAGAGAAACCCTGGTTAAAATTGAGCGCGGAGCTCAGCATGTCAAAGCATCTCAGCTTAAGGGAATCAAAGAATGTCTGGATGTATCCTACGAAGATCTAATTGAATAGCAATCCGGCAATTTCCGATTGCAATCCAGCCCCGGCTGTGTTATGTTAATACTGCCGCGGGGAATCCGTCCGTTATTAATCCGGCAGATTTCCCGCGGTATATTACTATATTTACAGCGAGGAATAAAATATGGGATTTTCTATCGAGACCAGTATACCGGTCCTGACTGTCTTTGTGCAGGGACTTCTCAGCTTTTTCTCCCCCTGCGTTCTCCCTCTGGTCCCTTTATATGTCAGTTATCTGGCCGGCGGGGCCAAATCTGTCGATGAAAACGGCAATATTCATTATCCACGGGGCCGTATTCTGGTCAATACCATCTTTTTTGTATTGGGTATCAGCTTTACCTTTTTCCTGCTGGGCTTTGGCTTTACTGCCCTGGGTAAATTTTTCAACAGCAATCAGACTCTTTTTGCCCGTATCAGCGGCATTATTATGATTCTTTTTGGTCTCTACCAGTTCGGCTTCTTTGGCCGTTCAAAGACCATAGAACGGGAACACCGGCTGCCTTTTTTGCTGAACAAGTGGACCATGGGGCCTATTCCGGCCTTTCTTTTAGGTTTTACCTTCAGCTTTGCCTGGACTCCCTGCGTAGGCCCTACCCTCAGCAGCGTCCTTTTGATGGCCGGTTCAGCCGCCTCCTCCGGCAGAGCATTTCTGTTAATCGCTGTGTATACCGCCGGCTTCATTCTGCCCTTCCTGGCAGTGGGACTGTTCACCGGCGCCGTGCTCGACTTTTTCAAGCGGCACCAAAACGTCGTGCGTTATACGGTAAAAATTGGCGCAGCCCTGCTTATCCTGATGGGTATTATGACTCTGACCGGCTTCATGAACGGCATCACCAGCTATTTATCCAGCTTTGGAGGTCCGCAGATCGAAGCCGCCCCGGAAACTACAGCTGAAACAGAGGCTGAGGCTGAGACAGAGGCTGAGACAGAGGCTGAGACAGAGGCCGAAACGGAGCCGGAGCCGGTTCCTGCTCCCGATTTCACTCTGACAGATCAGTATGGCAATGAGCACAGCCTCTCCGATTATCGGGGAAAAACTGTATTTTTGAACTTCTGGGGCACCTGGTGCGGCCCCTGCCAGATGGAGATGCCGGATATACAAAAAGTATATGAGGACTACGGCTGCAATGAGGAGGATCTGGTGGTCCTGGGCATAGCCGCTCCCAATATCAGCGGCGAAGGAACCGTCGAAGAGATCACCGCATTTCTGGATGAAAACGGTTATACCTTCCCTGTGGTCATGGATGAAGAAGGTCTCTATTTCTATCTGTACGGCATCCGCGCATACCCGACCACTTTTATGATCGACAAAGAGGGCAACGTCTTTGGCTATGCCCAGGGAGCTCTGACCCGGGAAATTATGGACAGCATTATCGAACAAACAATGAGCGGAGAAAGGACCGACTAAAACCGTATTACAGGATTCTCTCCGGCATAAAATCCAGATAATCCGAGGAAACCAGCTTATATTCAATTCCATGGAAATTTCCCCGTATGCTGTCGGCATAACGTCTTTTTCCGTGGCAATGGGAGTAGATCACCTTTTCAGCCCCATACTCTTCAGCGATATGAGTAAAACGGCTCTCCCGCTCATAGATCGCCGTGGGCGGATAATGGAGAAACATCAGGAAACGATGATATCCGGCAGCTCTGGCCGCTTCAAAGGAACAGCGCAGCCTCCCCTCCTCTCTGTCAAGAAGCTTCAACAGCTGCTGCCGGTCATCCCGCCCTTCATCACAGTACCCCTTGGTTCCCACGAGGGCGTACTCCCCATAAGAATAAAAATTGTCCTGCAAAAATTCCAGACGGCCGGCAAACAATTCGCAGAGCCGTCTGGTTTTTCCTGAATCCCAAAACATATCGTGATTGCCCCGCAGCAAAATTTTTCTGCCCGGAAGCCTCTCTATAAACTTCAGATCCGGTTCGCATTCCGTCAGGCTGCGGCCCCAGGAATGGTCTCCGGTAATTATCACCGTATCTTCCTTTTTGATCGTTTTATGCCAATTGACCCAGATCTTTTGCGGATGATTTTTCCACGCCGCGCCAAATATATCCATCGGTTTATTTACTGCAAAAGACAGATGCAGATCTCCGATCGCATAGAGAGCCACCTCGCTCCTCTCCTTTCCGATTTTCCGTGTTTTTGCTTTCTGTGTTTTTAACCGCTTGAATTTTTCAAATAGTTTTCTATCTCCTGCGATAAAGGCAGGGAGCGGTTAATGATATTTCTCGTCATATTTTCTTTATTTCTGAAATCCATTTGGGATTCTAAAGTAATTTCCGAAACAGAATGAAACATATTTGGTCAGCGTTATGTATGCTTCTCGTATATATCCATCCTCTAATTGTTTTTGATATATTTCCAAACTTTTTTGGATATCGCCGCTCATTTTCGAGGCCTCCGCCTATGATTTTTCAAAAACTTGATTTTGATTACAAACAAAACTCAAACAGACCTGCTATAATGCAGCCGTTCCTTCTGTTAGGAATGGCTGCGTTCTATATTATACTTGCATAATTAAGGAGGTATCGCCTATGGGAAATTCCGATTGCTGCAAACAGTGCCGCCGCTTTGACGCTTTTTGCAAAACAGTGCTTCGCCATGAAATGCTGACCTTTTTTGGCAGTCTTCGCCGGCAGCAAAAACGGGAAATCCCCCTCTCCGACCTGCCTGCCTCATACATGGACAGCCTGAGCACAAAAGACGAATATCCCAGCGACAGTTATATTTTTTCTGCCTTCGGCTATGTGCTGTTAATCCGCAATGAGCGGCTGGCCAAGGCAATAATGGCGCTGCCGCACAGAGCGCAGAGTATTATGGTACTGCGCTTTTCACCAACTCTGAACGATACCCAAATCGGAAGATTGTTAGGCTTGTCCCGCAGCTCCATCCAGCGTCACAGAACCAGAACCATACAGCACCTGCGCAGACAGCTGTCCATCAAGGAGAACCAATGAAAAAGAATGATCGTTCCATCCGGAAACTGCCTTCCCCGGAAACAATAGAGGCCGCATGCAGCGGAGACGCCCTGGCCATAGAACAGATTTTACTTCACTATGATTCATATATCAATAAGCTGTGCCTTCGCGTTGTCCAGGATGACAGCCGCCAGACCCATGTACAGGTGGATTCCTATATGAAAGGTCTGCTGCAAAACAAGCTGATACGGGCCATCACAAATTTTTCTCTTCGTCCCTGATATCGCCCCTAAGATCTCCTAATATCTCTCCTGATATCT
>CALWLM010000071.1 GCA_944381515.1 uncultured Lachnospiraceae bacterium
GTAAAAGGTTTTTCTACCAGTACGTTTTTGCCGGCGTTAAGGGCGCGCATGGCGTACTCATAGTGCAGGCTGTTGGGAAGGGCCACATAGACGGTATCCACCGTCTCGTCGGCCAGAAAAGCCTCAAAATCGTTGTATATAGCGGGGATAGAAAATTTCTCTGCGATGGCCTTTCCCTCTTCGGCGCTGCCGGGCCGGTTGTAGATGGCGGCGGCTGCGGCGTTGTCAACGTAGGTCACAGCATTCAGGAAATTGCTTACGATCGGGCCGTGGCCCATAATGCCCAGTTTCATGTCTTTCCTCCATTTCCGCCGCCTGGGGCGGCTGTTTGTCTGAATCTATTATACCAAAGAGAGAGAAAACTGTCATCCCTGCCGGGGCTTTGCAAAAAAACAATTTTAGCTTATACTAAAAGAGAGGCCCGCCGGCAGAGCGGCGGACAGCAAAAAACGGAGAGGAGGGAATAGCCATAGCCTATATAGTCATTGACCTGGAGTGGAATCAATGCCCCTACGGCAAGACGAAGGAAAACCCGGACCTTCCCTTCGAGATTGTCGAGATCGGGGCCATTAAGCTGAATGAAAATCGGGAGATCACCGGCCATTTCAGCGAGACCATACGGCCTCAGGTATATCGCAAATTTCACTACCGCACCCAGGAAATCCTGCATATGAATATGGAGGAGCTAAAGGATGCCAGAACCTTTCCTCAGGTTATATCGGATTTCTTTTCCTGGTGCGGGCAGGACGCCCAGTTTTGTACCTGGGGTTCTCTGGATTTGGTGGAGCTGCAGCGCAACATGAGCTTTTATCGCATGGAAAATCCTCTGCCCTATCCGCTGTTTTATTATGACGTGCAGAAGCTTTTCAGCCTGCTGTATGAGGACGGCAAGACCCGGCGCTCCTTAAAGGACGCCGTGGAGTTTCTGGGGATTCGCAAGGAGGCTCCTTTTCACCGGGCCTTTGAGGACACCTATTACACGGCGGAGATCATGGGACTGATGGATTGGGACCGGGTCAAGGAATACCGGTCGGTGGATTATTTCCGGCTGCCGGAAACGAGGAATGACGAAATCCATATCCTGTTTCAGAATTATGCCAAGTATGTCTCCCGCACATTTCGGGACAGGGAGACGGCGCTGCAGGACAGGGAGGTTTTGGCGACTCGCTGTTATATCTGCGGAGCGAAGACGAAGCGGCTGGTACCCTGGTTTGGCGTGGGGGCCAAGCATTACTATTCGGTGAGCCGCTGTCCGGTTCACGGCCTGATTAAGGGGAAAATACGGGTTAAAAAGTCTGTGAACGACAGGATTTTTATTGTAAAGACCCTGAAGCGGATCAGTGAGGATGAAATGCAGCAGATTCGTGCCAAGAACGCGGCCGCCAAGAAGAAAAAGCGATATGAAAGTCATTAAAAAGGTCATTAAAAAGGAGCCGGTATCCGGGATGATCCCCGGAAATACCGGCTCTTTTGCTATGGATGGAATGAAAGGTCCTCTTTTTTTAGCGCAGCTCTCTGCGTTTTTTGCGGCGTCGATGCTCGTCGCTTGTGTATATGCGGCGCATTCTTCTGGCCTTGCGTTTTCTGCGCTGTCTGGGACTGTAGTAGCGAATGAACAGGCCGATCAGCAGAAATGCCAGAACCGCCAGGAAAATATAACCGCACAGATGCCAGACATTGATGGTGATGACCCGGGGAGAATCCTCTGCCGGAGCCGTTTCACCGGAATAGGGCTGTGTGGAAGGAGACTGTGACTCGGCGCCGGCCGTCTCTCCGCCGGCAGTTCCTCCGCCTGCGCCGGCGGTTTCTCCGGAATTGTCTGCCAAAGGAACGCTGGTCAGACGCAGGGCGGCCCGTCCCACTTCGATACCCTGATATTCATAACAGACATAGCCGAGAACATTGTCCTCATCCTCGCCGGCCTCGCTGTATTCCAGATGGGAGGTCAGAGAGCTGAAAGGAATCGTGGAGGGCAGGGTGATATAGCTGTCGTCCAGTTCCACCGATACGGGCAGATTTTCAAAGGCGCTGCTGAAAAATGAGAAGAAATTCAGGTTGCTGTCGGTGTAGGTGGAATCCTCTTTGGCGGCATTATAACAGGTAAAATTACTGAAGCCGTAGTCCAGAAGGGTGCGAGTATCGCTGTAGTGGGTCTGGACGGAATGGAGGATCACGCAGATCAGCTCCATATCGCCGTTTTTGGCGTAGGTTACCAGAGTATTGCCGGCATTGGAAGTGTAGCCGGTCTTGCCGGCCACGGCATATTCATAGTATTCTTCGCGGTTTTCCAAAAGCATACGATGGCTGGTCTGCAGATGGTAGCCGTCGGGATTTATATTGGTAGGACCGATGTCGTAGGTGGCGGCGGAGGCAATCTCCAGAAAGGCGTCGTTTTGAATGGCGTCTTTCATAATAAGGGCCATATCCCGGCAGGTGGTATAATGGTTCTCATCGTGAAGACCGTTGGCGTTGACAAAATTGCTATTGGTGGCTCCGGCCTGGCGGGCTCTGTCGTTCATCATCTGGGCGAAGGCCTCGGAGGAGCCGGCAATATGCTCGGCGATACCGATGGCGGCCTCGTTGCCGGAGGCCAGCATCAGACCATAGAGAGAATCCTTCATGCTGACGGCCTCGTCCTCGCTGAAACCGACGATACTGCTGTCCCAGGGCAGGCTGTAGACAGCGTTGTGAGAATAGACCACCGTGTCGCTTAAGTTGGCCTGTTCGCAGGCGATCAGGGCCGTAACAATCTTGGTGATACTGGCCGGGGGATAGGGGGTGTCAATATTTTTGGCATAAAGGATATTGCCGGTGCGGGCGTCCATCAAAATGGCTGCGTCCGCCTGGACGCTCGGCCCGTCGGGCCACTCCGACAGGCCGGTGAGATCGTCGGCCAGAGCCTGTCCGGGCATGGCGGCGTAAAAAAGGCACAGGGCCAGAAGAATGTAGGATGCCGTGCGCAGCCTGGGCAAGCCTCTTTTTTTGATTCTGCGGATAATCAGAAAAACCGCCTCAAGCAGAACGAGAAACAGAACGAAAAATCCCAAAATACGAACCGTGAAATCCATGAAAAGGCCCTCCGGAAGCATGTTGATCATAAGGTCGGTGGCCGGGTCGAACAACCACTGATCGTTGTCGAAGAACAGGTGATGAAAGATAACGAAGGCTTCGGAAAAATTGACCGCCACAATAATACCCAAAACGGCAGCCAGGCCGATAAAAATACAGAGACTGTACTGAAAACATCGAAACAGGGTGCGGCCCCCGCCGCCAGTGGCAAAGAGGGCAATCAGCGATATAATCAGGATAACGATGGATACCGTACGGATGCGAAACATGCCCAGAAACAGATCTCGCACCTCGGCCATATGAAACAGGTCCTGATCATTGAAAAATTCCATGCGTTCACCATTTACCGTCGTGGTAATCTGCATGGAATCTTCCCGGCCCCGCAGATAATCCATCATATGGCGGGTTACATCCATCACGTCGTCCATTTCCATATTCAGATTATCCAGGACGCCGTATTTTTCATATTCTTTTTCGAAAAAGCCAAAGTCGGAATAGCAGGCCACATCGAAAGCGGTGACCAGCAATATAAATATAATCGCGAAAGACGATAAAAATCCAAATAATTTATGCGCAGCTTTCATTCGCTCCTCCTCATCACATTTTCCTATTATATATATAAAGCAGCGGAAAAATCAAGGGCAAGTATTGGAAAGTTGCGGGGAATGCACCCGAGACGCCGCCGCGGGCGAAAATCCGGGGGTTGAATCACCCTGAATTTTTTGATAAGATTAGCGCAGAATGAAATAGATGGGAGATATGTACAGATCCATGCGTTTGCGGAATATACCGGGAGCCGCACAGGTTGTGGCGGAGAGCCCTTTTGTGATAAACGAGCCGGAGAAGTGCCGGGGAAGGTGGAGAGAATATTTTGGAAATCTCCATCCGATTCATATAGAAGTAGGAATGGGAAAGGGCCGCTTTCTGACAGAGATGGCAGAACGCAGTCCGGAGATTAATTATATAGGAATTGAAAGATACACCAGCGTTCTTTTGCGGGCGGTGGAGAAGGCGGAGAGCCGGAAGACGCAGGAATCGCAGAGGGAGCCGGAGGAGCGGACCAAGCAGCAAGAGCAGGAAAATAAGAAAGAGCGGGAAGGACAGAAAGAGCCGATGGAAGCCGGCGCCGGAAATTTTCGCTTTCTGTGCGAGGATGCGGCGAGACTTACAGAAATATTTGCGCCCGGAGAGGTGGATCGAATCTATCTGAACTTTTCCGATCCCTGGCCCAAAGAGCGTCATGCCGGACGCCGCCTGACCTCAGGCCGCTTCCTGGCGATTTACCGGCAGATTTTGAATCACGAGGGACAGATTGAATTTAAGACAGACAATCAGGAGCTGTTTACATTTTCGATGGAGAGTGCGAAGGAGGCAGGCTGGCAGATCCTTGCATATACCCGGGATCTGCATCATGACTCCATGGCCGCCGGCAATGTGATGACCGAATACGAGGAGAAGTTTTCCGCTCTGGGCAATCCCATCTGCAAGATGATCATTGCTCCAGGCGCGTCTGCGGCAGAGGAAAACGGAGAGGCGGCAGCCGGGACGAAAGAATAAAAAATAGGAGAACGCCGTAAAAGAAAAAGATAAGGCGGACGAATAGGACAGGATAAGGCCGCATACAATAAGGCAAGGCATAAAAGAGGCAGGAAGCAGGTCGAAGAATATGGCGAAGAAAGGACTTCGTTATCAGCTGGAAAAGGCCGTTTCCGGCAACAATGACTGGAACAGGCTGATTCTTCGGATGGAAAAATCCTGGCGGGAAATGAATACCTTTTTGGAGAAAGGCGCGGGAAAAAAGAGAGGCGGCAGAGGAAAATAAAGGCCCCGGCCGCGCATATGCGCGGCGGACCGCCGCTCTTTTATCATAGAAACTTTACTTATAGACAAGCAGACAGGAGGAAATATAATTATGGCAGAAATTATTATGCAGGACGTATTTGATGAAAAGGTGCTTCAGGCGGACGGCCCGGTGCTGGTAGACTTCTATGCGGACTGGTGCGGCCCTTGCAAGATGATGGCTCCGGTATTGGACGAGCTGTCCGGCGAGAAGGCGGACAAGCTTACAATTTACAAGATTAATGTGGATCACAATCCCGAGGTGGCCGGACGCTACCGGGTGATGTCCATCCCCACCATGATTCTTTTCAAGGGAGGAGAGGCTGTTGCCACGGTTATGGGAGCCATGCCCAAGGCGGAGCTGTGGAGCAAGATCGAGAGCTTTGTCTGAGAAGGGTCTGAGATGAGAAGCGGTGAAAGGGCGAAGGCGCCGCGATTAAGCGGCCCTTCGCTCTTTCGCCCGGAAACAGGGGAATGAAAAGCCAATAAAAGAGCATTGGAAAAGGCATTGAAAAGTATACGAAAAGGCCCGGTGAAAAAAAGGTGAAAAAAGCTTAAGAAAAAATAAAAAAAACGCTTGCTTTTTTTAATAAAGTGGTGTATACTCTTTCTTGCGTCAGAGATGAGGCAAAATAAACGGACCATTAGCTCAGCTGGAAGAGCACCTGACTCTTAATCAGGGTGTCCAGGGTTCGAGCCCCTGATGGTCCACGATGAGTCGTAAGCCTAGCGGTTATGCGGGTTTGCGGCTTTTTTCTTTGCGTGAAAAAGGGGAAGCCTGAAAAAAATCAGGTTTCCCCTTTTTGGGCAAATCTCTAAAACAATTTCAAAATTTCCTCGGCTGTATTTACCAGATATACGGCATCGTGAGCAGCCAGCTCCTCCCTGGTGCGGAACCCCCAAAGGCAGCCGGCAGTGTCCATCCCCGCATTGCGGCCCGTATCCATGTCTGTGGAAGAATCTCCTATATAGAGGATTTCACAGGGAGGCAGCCCCATGGTCTGCGCGATGTGCTGGGCGGCGTCCGGCTGCGGCTTGCGGGGGAACCCGCAGCCCTCTCCGATGATCTCGACAAAGGAGACAGCGGGAAAGGCGGACCTTACCAGCTTCTCTGTGTACAGGTGGCGCTTGTTGGAATTGACGGCAACCGGAACATTTCGCTGGGCAAGGGCGGCGAGAAGCTCCGGGATTCCCTGGTAGGGGACAGAGTGATCCAGGCAGTGTTCTCCGTAATAGAAGAGCATCCGGTCCAGAAGCTGGGGGAATTTTTCTTCGGGGGTATTCTGAGGAAAAATCCGATGCATCAAATCCATAAAGCCCCTGCCCACGAATTGACGATAGGCTGAAATTGCATGGGTGGGGCATCCGTATTCTTCAAGAACCATATTGGCGCTGCCGCCGATATCTGCGAGGGTGTCCATAAGCGTTCCGTCCAGATCAAAAATGGCGCCGCGGTATTTTTTCATGGGAAAAAACTCCTTTCGCAAGTAAATAAATTTCCGTATAAAACAAATCCATGGGAGAGCGCGATGCCTCCCATTTATTAATATTACTCCAAAGAGCGGGTGAAAGTCAATGCCGCCGGACCAGGGATGAAGCGGCGCGATTATGCGGCGTAATGAAAGGCTGCGATTGAACCGGGCGAATAAGCGCTGCCCGAATATAAATATCCGAAGCGCGCATATACTCTTTATCAGAAAATCCGTTGTAAAAAAGCACTCTGGAGAATAGCGGAAAATTGCTGGGAAAACACCGAAAAATACACTAAATCAGGTTTTCAAGCTTGACCGAAAAACTACAATTTGATAAAATGTAAAAACTATATAAACTTTTTCAAGGTCGTCACGGTCGTTTTTGACACCGCAGGACATCGGGGAGGATAGGCTTATAAGGAAGAGACATGAAAACAACATAAACCGATAAAAGGATGTAAAGAAGGGCCGGAGCGAATGTTCATACAGGGAGGTTTTTGGATGCGAAAATTTCTAAAGTCGGGCAAACGCTTGGCAATTTTATTTGTGGCGGTAGTGCTGGCAGTAACGGCGTTTCCTTTGTGGCATGCCGCTTTTGCGGCGGGCACCGGAGAGCAGAGCGGGGACGTGCAGGCCGACGTATCGGTTCTGTGGCAGCCCCAGCAGGAGCTGATGGAGACCGGACAAACCGGGGCGGTACTTCTGACGGCTGTCCTGAATACGAGCAATGGAAAGGGAATAAAAAAGGCGAGGGTCGAAATTCGTCTCACGCAGCAGGAGGCGTCCGCTCTTTTGCAGTTTGCCGGCAGCGAAGGGGAGCCGGATCTGTCCAAAGTCGTTGATGCCGGAGGCGTCGAGATTACTCTGCGGCAGGAGGAGACCGGAGAGTATTTCCTGTGCTTTGATTTGGATGAAGAGCATCCTTTAATCAGTCATACGTTATCTTTTGCCGCGCCCTCCGGGGTTACGGCCTCTTTTGATATAGATATCTCTCAGGAGGATATTGATATTTTGGCTGAGACCGGTTCCGGGTCGGAATCTGCGCCGGAATCTGTGCCGGCAGATGATTCTGATTCTGATCCGGCCTCGGATTCTGATTCGTCTTCGTCTTCTGATTTGGCTTCGGCGGCAGACGCCAGCCTGCCTTCAGACGCCAGCCTGCTGTCAGATGCCGGCCTGCCGTCGGCGTCCCCGTCAGAGTCCAGCGAGGCGGAGAGCTCTTCTGCGGACGGAGAGACGGAGGAATCTTCTTCTGGGGGAGAACCGGCAGTGGAAGAGCCGGTATTTGAAAAGCAGGGAGGAAAGATGACCTTTCAGGCGTCCTTTGACTGGACAATGAACCTTTCTGCGCTGACGGAGACAGCTGATTTGCAAGCGCTCTCCGCCAATGACGGTGTTCTGACCTTTATGTTCTCGGCTGTATCGGGCAACCGGGAGGAGACTGGCGTGCTCTATACTGCCGGACAGACTGTAACGTTTACGTTGACGCTGCCGGAGGGGATTTCTCTGCCGGAGGGAGAGCCTGCTTATGATGATGAGAGCGGCGCAGTTTCCCTGGGAAGCACTTATATCGGCGCGCTTAACGGCCTGCCGGAGGGTATGGTTCTTGAAAAGCTTGAGAGAGGCGCAGACGGCCGGTCTTTGACATTGACGGCGGCCAGGACAGCTCAAAGTACGGCTGAAGAAATGGAGGATTTAAACGGGACCCTTTCTCTGGCGGCGCAGGCTTTGGCTGTGGCGCCGGATGCGGTCTTGGATGGAAGCGGCGCCATCGGTCTGACGGCCGATATGACGGCGCAGGCAGTGGCCGGAGATGTTTCGCTTACCCGTCAGGCGTCGGCGCAGACGGCCATTGCAGGTGGAGAAGTATCCAATGAACTTCCTGGTGAAAACGGCGAGACAGATGCGCAGGAAGAGACGAAAGAGACGGAGGGGTCAGGGACTGACGGGCAGTCTGTCGATGGGGGCACAGTTGTTACGGTGAAAGATTATGCGGCTCCCATTCAAAAGACGATTTATTGGGCAGACAATAATAATGAGGCGTTTATCCGGCCGGCCGCCGCAGGCTTCGGCTCTTCCGTAAAACTGGCCTTTACCCTGACAGAGCTGGATGCGGACGGAAATCCCATAGAGGGTACGACTACGTCTTCTGTAGAATTGTCCGAAGATACCATGGGTCAGGTGGGCCTTACAGCCATGCCTGAGGTGGGAATGACAGATAACGGCGGACAGTATGGGCTGCGTATAGACGGACTGCCTTACGAGGTGGTTTACGATGATGGAATCGATCAGATTCATTATCAGGTAAACTGGGAGATAACGCCTTCGGAGCAGAATGGTTATGAACTGACGCAGGTGGACGGAGAGGATGGGGAAAATCCGGAGGGCTGGTATTATGTCCTTTTGACCAGCTTTTCCTATTCGATTAACATTCGGTGGGGTACTCTGGGCAGCGCCGAAGGAATTACGCAGGCCATTTATGATAACTTTGAATTTACGGGCAGATTCGGGGAAACGGTGATATCGGAGAGCGGACTTGCCGAGGTGGAGAGCGCTCTGGGACTGCCGGAGGGTTCCGTTGATATTGAGCTTGGCGGGGCGGACCCGTCTAACCCCAATATGGCGAAGGTGACTATCAGCAATCTTCCCAAATATACATTGGACGGAGGCAGCATCACCTATACGGCCCAGGACAAGGTGGACGACGACCGGCTGGACAGCACGGATATGCCTGGAATGGCGGAGGTGCTGGGAGAGGATTATTTCCAGATATCCTATGATAATTCTTCCTCCGCTAATTTCGGCACAGTGGCAGATAAGGTCCATGACGGCGGCACAATATATCTGACGCTGACGGGAACGACAGATTACCGGGCGACGAAGGCCTGGCTGGATGAGGCGACAATCCTGGATGAAAATGGAGATCCCGTCCTGTCAGAGACGGAGGCGCAGGAAGTGCGGGCTATGCGCCCTACAGGCGAGTTTGAGCTGTGGCGCTACCGCGAGGGAAGCGACTATACGACGGCTACCGCTGTGCGGTACACGGAGGATGCGCCGGACGGCAGCTATCATAAGGGTGAGATCATTGCGATTCCCCTGGATACGGCTGCGGACGGACAGGAGCTTGAACTTTTGAACCTGCCGAAATATGACGCGGAGGGTTACCGTTACATCTATGTGCTGCGGGAGTATTTAAGCGGTGAGACAGCGCAGGGCGATTCGGCCAATTCCTACGAGCAGGTTTTCGGCAAAGTGGGAGAGGACGGAACTCTCAGCGATACGACGGAGGAGGGAAACCGGGATTCCGGCAACACCTATCTTTATTATGGGGGGACTCTGTCCAATCGAATCACGGACACGGTGACGGCAGAGGCTTCCAAGACCTGGAACGCGGCTGCATTCCAGGCAGAATTTGAGGATGTGATTGTAAAACTAACCCTGCAGTCTCGGCCGAAAGGCGTATTTGATGATCCCCAGGAGGGCTGGGAGGATACAGATACCGTCACCTATATGGGCGACTTTACCGCGGAGCAGCTGAGCAGTCAGGTGTCGGCTGTTTCGGAGGCCTACGATTATCTGGGCCGTCAGCTGGAATACCGATGGGTAGAGAGCGGCGTGTACCAGGGAACTCTGGAGGAAGGTCAGACGCCGGAAGAAGCCGGACTTGCCAATCTGTTGGAGGAGGACGGCACTTTTGTCCTGGAGCAGGATGAGGAGGGTGGAGAAAAGCGGCGGATTACCTACAGTTCCACCAGAGAGATTACGCAAATCACCAACGCCCAGGGCGAAGTAACCGGAATTGTATCAAAAATCACCAATGCCATCGCCAATGAGATCGAGTATGACGCAGAAAAAATATGGCTCGATGAAAGCGGACAGGAGACGGCGCCGCCCGCCGGAACAGAGGTTACCTTCCGATTGTACCGGCTGTTAAGCGGAGAATCGCTGACAACCAGCGAGCCGGTGCTGAGCTTTACTTTTGACGAGAATGGGAAGATCATACCGGAGAAGACGGAAATTGATACGGCAAAGTACCCGAATTTGAGCAAGGTGAAAGTGACGGATGGGGAGGAGAGCTGGAAGGCTGATATTTCTCCTCTGCCGGAGTACGATGAAAGCGGTCATGAGTATGAGTATATTTTGCTGGAGGATATAGAAAATCAGGATTATTATCCCACTTATGTGACAACAAGGGATGAAGACCGGAATTATCATACGACAGTAACCAACGCGCCGGGCGAGGGCAATCGGATACTTGTCCGCAAGGAGTGGATTGACGACGGCGATATGCTGCACCGGGAGCCGGTGGAGTTTACCGTCTACAGCCGCGCAGATGGGACGAAAATCACCTCTGTTACCCTGGGAGGCCAGGAAAGCAGAGCGGCAGACGTCTGGCAGGCTCTGGTTGGGATTGGAGAGTATGAAACAGACGAGGTCTTTGTCCTGGAGACGAAGACAGGGAACACGGAAATCAGCTGGAACATAGAGGAACTTATCAAATATTTTGCCGCAGATGGTTCTGGCGGCGGCGACAAAGCGGATGAGTTTTTTTATTCCGGCGCTCAGGATAATGTGTACTGCGCAGAGCAGTTTACAGCGGCTTATCATCCATACGAAGCTTCGTTCTGGGCTCCGGCGGAGGTGGCCGGAGAGACGCTCTACGTGGTGGAGAACCGCCGCCTGGGCAATATCGATCTGACGGTGACCAAGAACTGGATTGACGGCGACGATTCCATGAGGGGAGAGATACAGGCTGCCCTTGATAAAATCCAAGAGGAGGCAGAGACGACAGGTTCAGATGTTAAATCGCTGTCGCTGGCTTTGCGGCTGGTATTTGCCGATTACACCGGAGAGGACAGCGGTAAGCCGGAGTATTATGAGATTACCCGCACCTGGCCGGCTGATCAGCAAGCCGGAAGGGGTGACACGATCACCGTAGCGCTCGAACCGGTGGCGATCTGGGATAATACGGACAGTCCGGCCTGCTCCATACAGGAGGTGGATCTGACCGAGGCATCTTCCAACTATTATTTTTATAATCTGCCCAAATATGACCGGACCGGCCAGGTGGTCCACTATACGGTGGAGGAGGTCTGGCTCGATTCGGATGGAAACGTGGTCACGCTTGCCGATATGCAGGCGAACCCGGCCTATAGCGAACTCTATGAACTGCTGGCAAATTACGGCGTCGGCTATGAGGACACCCTGTACGAGGCCCACAATGAAACGGACCGGCTGAATGACGAGCAGGAGATCACAGTAACGAACCGTCTTACAGGCACCAAATCCGTCCTGTGGCATAAGCAGTGGAACGATGATTATACCTATACCAACGGTCAGCGTCCCGATATCTATCTGGACATCTATCAGGTAAAACATACAAAGGATGAGAGCGGTCAGGTGGAGGAACAGGTCAGCCTGTACCGGGAGAATTACCGCTGGGTGGCGTCGGATGCCGCCGGCGACGGAGATGTTAATCCGGACGGTCTGTATGATATAGAGGTTCACTGGCACGCCGTGCTGGAGGGCCTGCCCAAATACGATGAGCTGGGATATGAGATATTCTATTATGCGGTAGAGAAGACGACGGTTAATTCATCCCAGTTCGACTATACGGATGTGAGGTATTCCGTGCAGATCGGCGAAAACCTCACGGACATTGGTACGGAATATGAGATTAACGATGTGGATGCAGATAATGATGGGACTGCGGACTATGCTCAATATGTAGTGGACGTATCGGAGGATGCGGTCTCGCGCTATGCCCTTATGGAAGGGGGAACCTTTACCAATACCATTGCGACGCCCATTACCATTGAAGGACAGAAGCTGTGGTCTGCTCTGAAAGCTGGCTATCCGTCCGTAGATCTGCCGGATGTGACCTTCACTCTGTACCGCAAGCTGAACGGGGAGACGCTAAGGCAGCAGACGCAGGACGACGGCACTGTAAAATACGTTGGCGATATCAGCGGAGCTGTATATGAGACGGCCGACGGAGATCCTGTGGCAGAGATTACGGTCAGCAACTGGGCCAATATCTATCAGAACGGCACCTATGTATTCTATCTCTCCTACGAGGGGAAGAATGTCATGACCGTAAGCGGCGGCGGAGAGGTATCTTACGTGCCTGAGAATCCAGACGCCGGGCTGCTGCAAAAATACGACGGCAAGGGACGGCTCTACAGCTATTCGCTGGAGGAGACGGGAATGTCGTGGAATGGTGCGGCAATTGATAATTGGGAAGAGCTCTATACTATCAATTCGGCGACCAATACCTATGTGACTACCAATGTTTACAACAGTCCGAAGGGCTCCCTTGGGATCAAGAAGCTGCTGCGGCTGCCGCTGGACAGTCAGGGCAGTCCGGAGGCTTT
>CALWLM010000072.1 GCA_944381515.1 uncultured Lachnospiraceae bacterium
TTCAGTTCCGGCACCGCGTTTCCCATAGCAATACTCAGCCACTGCGGGTCAAACATTGTCAGATCATTGTAGCCATCGCCAAAAACCACCACATCCTCGTAAGGAGCATGATAATAATCCATAACCCGGCGAATGCCTACAGCCTTATCCGTAGGCTCTACAAAGATATATTCCGGCCGGTATCGAACCCAGGGCAGCTTCTCAAGAGCCGGAATATTTTTCTCTTCACCCGAAGGGCAGCCCACATACATTTTGATAATCTGGTCAAAACTGGTGATATCCATGCCTTCCTTCACCGCTGTGCGCATATAGAAATTTCCAACCAAATCCGCAAACCGCCGGTCCTTCGTCAGACGAACACCTGAATTATCCGGAGATACCGCCCAGGGAATATCCCTTTCATCACACTCTCTGGCCAGCTCCAGGCACAGCTCTCTGGGCAGCGGCTGTATCTCCAGCAGCTTTCCCTCCAGCGTAATTCCATTACCGCCGTCACTGACCATATTGTCGAAGCCCAGTTCCCGGCAAAAATCCTGCGCCATGTATTGGCTGCGCCCGGTAGCAATAGCGCAGAAATGCCCTCTTCTTTTTAATTCGCTTATCGCAGCTCTCGTAGAATCCGGGATTTCCCTGCCTCCCGCCATCGGGACCAGCGTCCCGTCAACGTCAAAAAAGAAATATTTTTTGCGACTCTGTGTTCCCATTTTTTCTCCCTGTAGAGATCCATAAAAAACCGTCTCTTTGATCTCCCTGCCCGCTTTCAAAAAAGTCAAGAAGCCAAAAAGACGGTTTGTATATTGTTGGATCAATATATTTTTATTTATCTTCTGTCAGAAACAACTCGTGATGCAATTAGTTGGTGCTGGCAGCCTTTACCTGCTTCCACAGCTCAGCATAGAGCTGATCCATGTCCTCGCCCAGATAATTGAATACCTCGCAGCGCTCGATTACCTCATCTTCGGGGAAGACGTCCTTATTGTCCAGATATTCCTGGTCCAAAAGCTCCACCGCTCCATCGTTGGGCGTGGAATAAGTGATGTACTCAAAATTCATCTTGGCGATGTCGGGACGGCACAGGAAATTGATCCAGGCTTCCGCGTTCTCCTTATTTTCCGCATTGCTGGGGATGACCCAGGCGTCTACGAAATAATTGGAACCCTCATCCGGCACGACAAAAGCAATATCCGGATTTTCCTCCTGAATAGCCAGCACCTCGCCGGAATAGGCCAGGCCCAAAGCTACCTCGCCGTTAATCATCAGATCCTTGATCTGGTCCATCACATAGGAATAAACCAGGGGCTTCTGATCGATCAGCAGCTGCGTAGCTTCCTGAAGCTCCGCCTCGTCTGTAGTATTAAGAGAATATCCCAGCATCTTCAGAGCAGGAGCCAGCGAATCTCTGACGCTCTCATACATAACGATAGACTGGCTGTACTTTTCATCCCACAGGATGTCCCAGCTGGTTACTTCCTCATCTACCATGGTCGTGTTGTACATAATACCCAGCGTACCATAGGTGTAAGGCACTGCGTACTTATTCTCCGGATCAAAAGCCCTGGCGCTCTCCATATGAATGTCGCCGATATATTCGATATTGGGAACGTTGTCGAAATTGATCTCCTGCACCAGGCCGTTCTCAATCATCTTGGCAATCATATAATCGGAGGGGCAGACCGCATCGTATACCGTACCGCCGGCCTCGATTATAGGATACATTTCCTCATTGTTCTCAAACATGTCGTACACAACTTCAATGCCTGTCTCGGCCTCAAACATATCGATAACCGACTCATCGATATAATCTCCCCAGTTGTATACCTTGACAACTCCGTTTTCTCCTGGCGTAAATTCTCCTTCCTGGGAGCCCTCTGCATTGCTACAGCCAGCCAGCGCGGTAATGACCAGTACCAGCCCCAAAAGCAAAGCAATTCTTTTTTTCAACTCTATCATCCTCCTTTGATTTTCCCGCCGCAGCGGTTTGATATATGATTACAACCGCGCACTGAGGCTGCAGTGTAATTTCCCCTCCTATTCAATCACGTCCTTTTTCTTTTGAGGGCGGACATTGATCAGGATCAAAAGCACCAGCACCGACACAAACATCAATGTAGACAGGGCGTACATTGTCGGTTTGATACCGCGGCGCACCTCGCTGTATATCAGAGTAGACAGAGTGTTGACTCCCGCTCCTCTGGTAAAGTGGGTGATGACAAAATCATCCAACGACATTGTAAAGGCCATCAAAAATCCAGAAAGGATTCCCGGCATCAGGTCTGGCAGCACCACCTTAAAGAAGGCATAGACCGGAGACGCGCCCAGATCTACGGCGGCCTCATAAACGCTGACCTCCGTCTGCTTCAGCTTGGGCATGACGCTCAAAATAACATAAGGTACATTAAAAGTAATGTGGGCAAGCAGCACGGTCTTAAAGCTCAGGGTAATGCCAAAGGCCACAAAACAAAGCATCAGAGAAATACCCGTTACGATCTCTGCGTTCATCATCGGGATATTATTCATTCCCATAACAATGGTTCTGGGGGTCTTTCTCATCCGATTGATTCCCAGACAGGCCAAAGTGCCCAGCACCGTAGCCGCCGCCGCCGACACCAGCGCAATGATCAGGGTAGTCTTAAGCGCGTCCAAAATCATGCTGTTGGTAAAAAGGTCCTCATACCATTTCAGCGAAAAACCGCCCCAGGTCACACGAGACCTGGACTCGTTGAAGGAGAGCACCATCAGCACCATAATGGGAGCATACAGATAGAAAAGCATCAGAATCAAATATATCTTTTTCATCGCATTTTTCATACCACATTACTCCCTTCCGGATCGTATTTGGCCAGTATCGCCATGCTGATAAAGATAAAGACCATCAGCACCAGAGAAAGACCCGATCCCAAATGCCAGTTGCTGCCGGAAGTAAAGGCCTGCTCGATTACGTTGCCGATCAGGAGAATCTTGCCGCCGCCCAGCAGATTGGAAATAACGAAAGTAGTCATAGCCGGCACAAACACCATGGTAATACCGCTGACCACGCCGGGCATGCTTAAAGGAAAAGTCACCCGGAAAAAGGTCTGCACGCCGTTCGCCCCCAGATCTCTGGCCGCCTCCACCTTGTCCTGACCGATTTTAATCAGCACATTGTAAATGGGCAGCACCATAAAGGGCAGGAAGTCATAAACCATTCCAAAAATGATGGCTCCCGTCGTATTAATAATCCGAACCGCAGGCAGGCCCAAAAATTCCAATATCAGATTGAGAATACCCTGATTGGACAGAATGGTCTGCCAGGCCATGGTACGCAGCAGCGAATTCATCCACATCGGCAGAATAAAGATAAATACGATAAGACTGCTTCTGTTTTTGCTGATGCTTTTTAAGATCATAGCCAGAGGATAGGCCAAAACCAGGCAAATCACCGTACTGACAAGAGCCAGGCCCAGAGAAAGCCACAGCGCCTGCGCGTGCTCCGCCGTCATGATAGCCGCCACATTTTCCAGGGTAAACGCCCCGGTATCATCCGTCAGCCCATAAAACACGATCATTGCCAGCGGAATAATCGTAAAACCTATCATCCATACAACATATGGAAGTGCAAATGATTTCTTACCCATCGATTTCCACCGCCATTTCGTCCTCAGATTCCGGCTTGTTCATAATCTGAATATCAAAAGGCTTGACCTTGAGGCTCACCTTGGTCCCCACGGGGAAGCACTTGGTGCTGTGCACCAGCCACTCGTAGCCTCCGGCCATGACCTCCATCTCATAGTGAACTCCCTTGAAGATCAGATGAGTTACCACGCCGTCTAACAGTCCCGGCTCCGTCTCTGAAAGAATAATATCCTCCGGACGGATAACCACGTCCACCGGCTTATTCCGGCCAAATCCCTCATCCACACAGGGGAATTTCACTCCCAGAATCTCTACCAGGCGATCCTCCAGCATAACGCCGTCCACAATGTTGCTCTCACCGATGAAATCCGCCACAAAAGCGTTCTCCGGCTCATTGTAGATCTGCTCCGGCGTACCCATCTGCTGAATATAGCCCTGATTCATGACCACAATAGTATCCGACATGGTCAGAGCTTCTTCCTGATCGTGGGTTACATAAATAAAAGTAATGCCCAGCTCTTTTTTCATGCGGATCAGCTCATACTGCATGTCCTGACGCAGCTTTAAGTCAAGGGCTCCCAGAGGCTCGTCCAAAAGAAGCACTCTCGGTTCATTGACAATAGCTCTGGCGATGGCAATTCGCTGCTGCTGGCCGCCGGAGAGAGCGTTCACCGACCTCTTCTCGTAGCCGTCCAGATTAACCAGCTTCAGCGCGTATTTAATTTTGTCTCGAATATAATCCTTGGATTTTCCCCGGATTTTCAGGCCGAAGGCGATGTTTTCCTCCACATTCATATGAGTGAACAGGGCATATTTCTGAAATACCGTATTCACCGGCCTTTTGTTGGGGGGAAGCTTGGTGATATCTTTACCGTCGAATATCACCTTGCCTGTAGTTGGCTGCACAAAGCCGCCGATGATGCGCAGGGTGGTAGTCTTACCGCACCCGCTGGGACCCAAAAGAGTTACAAATTCATTCTCCCGTACCGTCAGGTTCATCTCATCGAGAACCAGGGTATCTCCAAACTGCTTAGAAATGTCTACCAGGTTGATCAAAGTCCGCTCCATGGCAATTCCTCCTACCCATAAAAAGTAAATGGAATTCCCGCTGGCCGCGCGGGTATCGCACGACTTCCCGTATTACCCCATTTTAAGACAAATTATAACGTTTTTCCCCTCTATGTCAATGGTTTTTTTGCATTTGCTTCGACGTTTTTCTGATATATCAATTCTGTGATCCCGTTGCTGCTGCTGACTGCGGCAAGACGCAGCTTGATTTCTTTCCCGCAGTGGGGAAAGAGCCGAATACCGCCTCCTAGAATTGTAGGAATAACAGAGATGCGGTACACATCAATCAGGTTTTGCTCCATAAGCTGCCGGACAATATCCGCCCCGCCGCATATCCAGATATCCCTGCCCTCCTTGGCCTTTAATTTTTCAACCAGAGAACAAGGGTCTGCCGAAGTAAACGTGATATTATCGGCAGACGGGCAGGCCCGGTGCGTAATCACATAGCTTTGCAGATTTTCATAAACCCATTCTCCAGGAGACAATTCTGTCGTAACCTGGTGATAGGTCTTCCACCCCATGATAACGGTGTCTATAGTTTTTACAAAATCCATATAGCTGTCGGCCGTTTCCGCGTCCTCGTCCTGTCCCATGAGCCAGTCCACCCTGCCGTTCCCGTCGGCAATGTACCCGTCCAGGCTCATGGCGATAAATAGAACCACGTTCCGCATGTTCCATCCTCTCCTGTCTTCCTCTGCACCTGTTTTGCTTACTGTCCGCTGCCGCTGGTATTTCCTCTCCTGTCTTCCGGCACAAGCATATCGTTCACCCCGTCTATATTGCCTGGCGTCTGGTTCAGCCTCTCGTTCACCCTGGAAGGAAGGTTGGCCCGGTTATGGATTCCCGTGAGGGTGGTTGTCACACCCTTCGTAGCGGAATCGATCTTTCTATCCATTTCTGCGTCGATTGCGTCTCCCAAAAAGGGAACATCCCCAAAATATTTTTCCAGGACAGCCGCAGCCCCTTCGCCCAGGATCTGCACTACCTTCCCGGCAAAATCGATAATCCCCTGAGCGTTCTCCTCGGTGCCCGGCTGCGTTTTGTTCGTTTCGTTGAGGATCACAACGATCTCCGTGCCCGTGGCGGTCATATCCACCTTCCTGCCGGATACGCCGAATTTATCCGCCACCGCCTTGAACTCGTCGCTTCTCGGATCCGACAGTTTATTGCGGTAAGCATTCAGGATATCCTGGAACTCCTGCCTCTTTTTCTCGTCCGCCTCCAGCCTGCCGTTTCGTATCTGCTCGCTGGTCGCCTCGTTTACGGCGTCCTGATACGCGATTTCCGCCGCCTCCCTGGCGATGGACATCTCTTCCGCCGTAGCGTTCGCCTTGGCGTTGACTCTGCGGGCGTTTTCCATCGCCGCCTGGAACGCCTCCCATTTTTCCTGGGACCAGAGCTCCGGTTTTTCTTCTATGTGATACAGTTTCAGCAGGCTCTCCAGCCGCAGCCGCTCTACCGACTCGGTCTCTAAGTCCTGCACCTGGTACATCACGCTGTTTGCATCCAGCCAGGCGTTTATCAGTTCTTCATCGGTGCCGTAGCGCCAGCCCGGCGGCAGGGGAGGCTCGGTTCCAAACACCAGCTTATACTGCTCGTAATGGGCTTCCCAGGATACGTCGTAACCATACTCAAATATGCTCGCTCCTGTCAGCTCCATATCCTGACGTAGCTTAAAAATCCTCTTTATTTCCGTATCGCTGTAAAAAATGTCGTTACCCGGCCCAGGAGAGGTGTAACCCGTTCCATCGACGTATTCTCCGTTGGTCTCCGATCCGTCATAGTACCAGGAGACGATATAGCTGGCCCTTTCATAGAGCTGTCCGGAAGGATTGGTAATCTCCTCCGGATTTGCGCACAGCATCCTGGGGCTCACAATGCCGGTCTGCATGGAGGCCTCCATCAGTTTCCAGACCTCCCCCTCCTCATAGCGATTGGCATACGCATACTCCTCCGGCAGGATATTGCCATAATTGTTGTAGGCGTTGGCGCTTATAATAAAATACAGGTTGTTGCCCAGGTAATAGCCGTAAGCCGTTCCGTCCAGGGAAATATCCAGGCCGCTAAAGCTGGTTTCCGTCATAACGTCATTGACGCTTACCGCATACGGGAACAAATACCGAATCGGGATTAACTCTGCCGGCCCCTCTACCTGCATATTCGGGTCAGGTTCCGGCGGAGGCGTAAACGAATTCTCCGACGAAGCCCCCGTCTGGACGGCAGGCGGGTCTGCCTCATCCCCCGGCATTTCCGGCGCAGGCTCTTCCCGTTCCGCTTCTTCTGCCGCCGGCTGCTCCATCAAATCGGGCGGCGCGGCCTCTTCGGCCGGAGCCTCCTGCTCCCCCGCCGGAATGACGTTCGCCTGGCCCGACGGCTGGCTTTCCTCCTCCGTCTCTTCCTGCGCAGCCATCTCCTCTGCCGCTGCCGGCGCCGTATAAACGGACAGAGCCATGACAACGGCAAGCCCCATGCAGGTCCATCTCCGGATCCATTTCTTCACAGCCTTCATTCTTCCACCCCTCCCTCTGTCTCCAGCGGAATCGGCTCCAGCGTGGACGCCGTTCCCCACAGGAATTCAATGTCCTCCTCCGTAATCCGGTCTCCGGGCCGCCAGCCGCAGATGTTATAGGCCCTCCCCTCCAAAATCGTATGGAGAATAACCCAGCTGCCCGCATCCTCATAAGAATAGCCAAGCAAATAATACGGAATGTCCCCGGCGATAATCAGCTCCGCCACCGCAGGCGCATAGCCATATTCATCCTCCGCCTTCAGCTCTTCCAAGTAGGCGTCCGCCTCTTCCTTCTCAAAATCTGTCAAAGAAAAAATGCCTTCCTGGGGAATGGCGCTCATCAGGATATACAGATCTGCGGCCTGAAACGCGCAGTATTCCACTCCGTCTTCCGTCATGTTCTGCGGCCTGCTGCCCGTCGGCACCATAAACGTCACGCCGCCCACTACCCACTGGGAAAGCAGCTCCTCATCAAATGTTTCCTCTTCCTCTGCCGCCGTCTCTCCCGCTGCCGTTTCCCCGCCTCCCGCGCCGCAGCCGGCAAGCAGCAGGCACAAAAGGAGCAGAAACGCTGCCCTTATCCCTTTTTCCATATTTTCCTCCCCCTTCCAGAATGTCTTTTCACTAACATTTATACTTTATCGCGTCTGCATTGTCAACAGTCCCCAGGCCCGGCAAACTCCGCCGCAATATCCTTGGACAGAAATTTCACATTACTCCCGGTTACAAACACATCCATGATATTTTGCGCAAATATCCATTCAGCGCTGCTTCAATACAGCCCCTGTGTTTTACCGCGGCCGGCATCACAAAAAACATGCAAAACCGACTATTTACAAAGCTGGGCGATCCGTGTATCATAGGTGTTGTATTGAACTGTTCCGAAAGATATCAAAAAACCATGCAAAATACTTAGAGAAGGGGAACGATACGCTGAATTTCCCGGCCAAGCCTTCTTCCGCTCCCGCAGCATGCGCTGCCGCTACTGTTTTTTCAGGACGAGACAACCGCTTCGTCTTCCAAGGCGGCGAGTTCATCCCGACGAGCCTTTCCTTCTTCCAATATTTCATGAAGCAGGCTTCCCAGAAAAATCAGGATAAGCAACCGGTCTCCCTCGGTATAACAAAAGATAGAAAAGAGGTTAGCCATGATCGCTCCGAGAAAAATCCGTTTTGAAGCAGCAAAAAAAGAAAAAGAAAATTTACATTTTCGCATATTCCTGAAATGCAATGCAGATAGCGAGGAATTGGACAGGCAGTTTCACAAACTGCATCAGGAGCTGTTTTCCAGCTACGATTGCAGCAGATGCAGAAATTGCTGTAAAATGTATCGAGGAATCCTGCCAGAAGATGACCTGGAACATGACGCCGCCTGCCTGGGCCTTTCAAAGGAAAGCATGATTGAAAAGTATCTGATTAAGATCGAAGACGAAGAAGGAAAATATGAGACCAAAAATATCCCCTGTGATTTTATGAATCCGGATGGGAGCTGCAAATTGGGCGAATGCAAACCGGAAAACTGCAGACTTTTCCCTTATACCGACCAGCCGGACCGATTAGCCAGCCTCTATGGCGTATTGGAAGTAATACAGGTCTGCCCGGTAGCCTTCGAAATCTATGAAAGGCTGAAAGAAATCTATGGTTGGAAATACAAAAGGCGCTAGCACACAGATGATCTTCCGATA
>CALWLM010000073.1 GCA_944381515.1 uncultured Lachnospiraceae bacterium
GCTTATCTGCCTCAGTTTTTCTATGCAATGCTGGCGCCTCTCACTCTTTTTGCGGTGCTTTGCTTTGTCAATGTGCCGGCGGCCTTGGTGCTCTTAGTCTGTGTGCCGCTTATTCCCGTTTCCATCGCGGCGGTACAGACCTTTGCCAAAAAGCTGCTGTCCCGTTACTGGGGACAGTATACGGTGCTGGGCGATACTTTTTTGGAGAACTTGCAGGGGCTGACCACGCTGAAGATTTACCAGGCTGACGAATATAAAAATGAGCAGATGAATCGCGAGTCTGAAAATTTTCGCAAAATTACGATGAAAGTATTAATTATGCAGCTTAATTCTATTACGGTGATGGACATCGTGGCCTATGGAGGAGCCGCCCTGGGTATGATTATGGCGGTGACCCAGTGCAGAGCAGGGCATATAGATTTGGCAGGCTGCCTGGCGATTATCCTTCTGTCGGCGGATTTCTTTATCCCCATGAGACAGCTGGGCAGTTTTTTCCACATTGCAATGAATGGCATGGCTGCCAGCGACAAGATTTTCCGCCTGCTGGACGCGCCGGAACCGGAACAGGGCGCGCAGAAGCTGAACGGGGGCCTGTGCGGGATATCGGTTCGGGATCTGCGTTTTTCTTATGAGAAGGACCGGGAAGTGCTGCGCGGCATAGACATGGAAATGCCGGCGGGCAGCTTTATCGGGATAGCCGGAGAGAGCGGCTGCGGCAAATCCACCGTGGCCGGAGTGCTGACCGGCGTAAATGCGGGGTATAAGGGGAGCGTGACCCTGGGAGGCATCGAGCTTTCCGCCCTGGATGAGGCCAGCCGCATGGGCGCTGTTACCCGCATCGGCCATGACAGTTATCTGTTCAAAGGAACGGTTCGAGACAATTTAAAGATGGGCAGGCCGGAGGCCTCCGATGCTCAGCTGTGGGATGTGCTGGAGCGAACCCGCCTGGCTGATTTCCTGCGGGGAGAGAATGGACTGGACACCGTATTGACGGAGAGAGGAGCCAATTTTTCGGGCGGCCAGAGGCAGCGCCTGGCTCTGGCGCGGGCGCTCCTGCATGACAGTCCCGTATATATCTTCGACGAGGCCACATCCAATATTGACGCGGAGAGCGAAAACGATATCATGGAAGAAATCCGCAGACTGGCCGGAAAAAAGACCGTGCTCCTGATTTCCCATCGCCTGGCCAATCTGACAGAGACGGATCGGATCTATGTAATGCAGAAAGGGCTGGTGGAGGAAAGCGGCACGCATGAAGAACTGGCGGCGGCAGGCGGCCTGTATGCCAGAATGTGGGAGACCCAGAGAAATCTTGAAGAATTTGGCTGCGGGAGACAGGAGGAGAATTTTGTGAAAAACCCGGCGGATAACGGGGCAAATTGTCCGGAGAAACGCTTGTTAAAAGAACAGGAAGGCGAGGTGGAATGTCAATGAAAAAGAGAAGTAATCTGCGCATCTGTCTGCAGCTGATACAGCTGGTAAAGCCATTGACCGGTTTTATGGTTCTGGCGGTGACCCAGGGTGTTTTGGGACATCTTTGCGCGGCCTTTATCACGATTCTGGGCTGCTATGCTCTGTTAAGCGTGCTGGGTTTTCAGGCGGCGGTCTCGGCGGGAGCGGCTTTTGCGGCGGCTGTAATCTTTGTTCTGGCGAGAGGACTTCTTCGGTACGGCGAGCAGGCCTGCAACCATTATATTGCCTTCAAGCTTCTGGCCATTTTGCGGGATAAGGTGTTTCGTGCGCTGCGGCGTCTGAGCCCGGCTAAGCTGGAGGGCAGAGACCGGGGCGATCTTATCGCGGTGATTACCTCGGACATCGAGCTTTTGGAGGTGTTTTATGCGCATACCATATCGCCGATCTGCATTGCTTTTCTGATGTCGGTGATTATGGGCTTATATATCGGCAGTTTTCACTGGGGGCTGGGCCTTTTGGCCGTGGCTGCCTATGGGGTGGTGGGAATTGCAGTTCCTCTGTTTATCTCAAAGCGCAGCGGCGACGACGGCCGGCAGTTTCGGGCGGAATCCGGAGACTTAAGCAGCTTTGTGCTTGACAGTCTGCGGGGGCTTTCGGAGATCATTCAGTATGGAGCGGGAAAGGAGCGGCTGCATCAGATGGAGGAGCGGACCCGCAAGCTCGGCGTCCAGGAGGAAAGAATGAAGAAGCTGTCCGGAGAAAACGGAGCGCTTACCAATACGGTAATTCTCCTTTTTGATATGCTGATGCTGTCGGCTGCTCTCTTGCTGTATGACGCGGGAGCGCTCTCCTTTGAAGGGGCGCTGCTTTCTGCGGTGGCTCTGATGAGTTCCTTTGGGCCGGTGGTGGCGCTGGCAAATCTGGGCTCTACCTTGCAGAATACCTTCGGAGCCGGAGAAAGGGTTCTGGATATTCTGGAGGAGGAGCCGGTGACGAAGGATGTGGTGAGCGCGGAACGGATTGCCTTTACGGGCGCTGCCGTCAGCCATGTGACCTTTGATTACGGAGAGGAAACGGTGCTTTCCGATGTGTCGGCGGATATTCCTGCCGGTGAGATCGTGGGAATTACCGGACGCAGCGGCAGCGGTAAGTCCACCCTGCTGCGTCTGCTGATGCGTTTTTGGCAGGTAGGCCAGGGGCAGATTCGTATTTCCCAGCGGGATATTGATACGGTAGATACGGGCAATCTTCGGGATTTGCAGAGCCTGGTGACCCAGGAGACCCATTTGTTTCACGACAGCATTCGGGAAAATCTGCGGATTGCAAAGCTTACTGCCACAGACGAAGAAATCGAAGCGGCCTGCCGCCGCGCTTCTGTCCACGATTTCATTATGACTCTGCCGAAGGGCTATGACACGCCGGTGGGAGAGCTGGGGGATACGCTTTCCGGCGGAGAAAGGCAGAGAATCGGTCTGGCGCGGGCCTTTTTGCACGATGCGCCCTTTATGCTTTTGGATGAACCCACCAGCAACCTGGACAGCCTCAACGAGGCGGTGATTTTGAAATCCCTGAGCGAGGAGAGAAAGGGGAGAACCGTGGTGCTTGTCTCCCACCGGGAATCTACAATGCGTATTGCAGACCGGACTTACTCGGTGGAAAACGGGAGGATGAGCTGATGAAAAGCATCCAGGACAAGCGGCAGTGGGAAAAGAAAGTGGTGGGGCAGATGATCGAGGTCTACTGCCGCGGGAAGCACGGGACGGCAAAAGGGGAGCTTTGTACAGAATGCGGCAGGCTGCGGGATTATGCCTGGATGCGCAGCGATAAATGCCCCTTTATGGAGACAAAGACCTTTTGCTCCAACTGCCATGTTCACTGCTATGAGCCGGGGATGCGGGAGAAAATTCGCGAGGTCATGCGTTTTGCCGGGCCCCGTATGCTCTTTGTTCATCCGGTGACTGCGGTCCGCCATCTGGTTTTAAGCCGCAGAGAGAAGAAAAATCAGGACGGCAAATATAAAACCGTCACATGAAATCAGCACATAAATCCGCGAATAAAATCAGCAATATGAATTAGCTAAGAAAATCAGCAAATAAAATCAGCAAATTAAATCAGCGAAAAATGAGAGGAGAAATTGCCATGAAGATCAAAAAAATGCTGTATGCCGGTCTGGGCTGTGTCGGAGTTGCTTTGGGCGCTTTGGGAGCGGCTGTTCCGCTGCTGCCCGCTTTCCCCTTCCTTTTGCTGGCTGCCTTCTGCTTTGCCAAAAGCTCTGAGCGGCTGCACAACTGGTTTATCGGTACCAAGCTCTACAAGAATAATTTGGAGAGCTATGTGAAAGGACGCGGAATGACCTGGAAAACCAAGATACGGATTATGGCCATGGTAACGCTGACGATGGCGGTGGGCTTCCTGATGATGGGCCGGGTGCCGGTGGGACGGATTATTCTGGCCTGCGTCTGGGTTTTCCACATTTTCTATTTCGTTTTTGGCGTAAAGACTCTGAATCCGGAGTCATCGTCCCGAATTTCCCCCGCAGGTTCCGGCTCTATGCGTCTGGATACAGATCCGGAGTCCTAAAGAGCGGCAGCTGCCCTTG
>CALWLM010000074.1 GCA_944381515.1 uncultured Lachnospiraceae bacterium
TTTATTTAGTGTAACACTTATTTCTACTTAATGAAACAGAAAAAGCAGCAATCACTCATTTTTGTAAGAGTAATTGCCACTTTTCTTTTCACGCTTTTCAAAGTGGAAATAAACTTTTCACTTCAGCGATCATTTTTGCCCCATTTTCTATTGTGGGAAAAGCCGGAATATCTTATAATATTTTGTGAAAGCCAGAAGCACGAAAAAGTAATGGTGAGGTTTGGCCGGAGAGGAGAAGAGATGACGCAGAAAATCAGAGAAATTTCCGATACGGGCAGTTTTCCCTATCTTTTGGGGGTATCGGCAGAGGGAGAGAATACAAGCTTTACAGCAGTGGCGTCAAAAAATGAAAAGGCGGCGCTGATTTTATACGAAAAAGGACGCAAGGAGGCTCTTGCCAGATTTCCCTTCCCCGAAGAGGGCTTTGGCAATGTGAGAAGGCTTCGGCTGTCCGGGGTGGACAGAAAGCAGATGGAATACTGTCTGGAAATCGGCGGGGAGGAGAAGGCAGACCCATATGGCCGGATTGTCTGCGGCAGACCGGAATTCGGCAAGGGAGAGCCGCCCAGGCCAAAGATGCCCTACCGGACAGGCAGGACAGAGGAAATCAAGGCTCCTTCCGCTCTGCGAAGCGGTTTTCTCCAGGACGGCTATGACTGGGAGGGAGATACCCCTCTGGGACATGACTGGTCGGACACGGTTATCTATCAGCTGCATGTCAGAGGATTTACCATGGACCCTTCCTCCGGCGTAAAGGCTCCGGGCACCTTCGGCGGTCTGACGGAGAAGCTCCCTTATTTGAAAAGCCTGGGAATCACGGCGGTGGAGCTTCTGCCGGTCTATGATTTCAATGAAAACGGGACGTCAGGTCCGGTCAATTACTGGGGCTATACGGAGGGCTATTATTTTGCGCCCAAGAGCGCTTATTGCGACAGAAATTCAAAAGCGCCTTACGACGTGCAGTTTAAAGATATGGTAAAGCAGCTGCACCGGGCGGGGATTGAGGTGATTTTGCAGTTTTATTTTCCGGCGGGGACGGAACCGGAGCTGGCGGTCTCGGCTCTTCATTTCTGGGCGCAGGAATATCACGTGGACGGATTTTGCGTCATGGGTGAATTCCCCCTGTCTTTGGTGCAGAGAGATCCCATACTGGCCGGACGCAAGCTTTTGAATTATGATTGGGAGATGCGGGACTGTCCTACCATGCCGGCCAGGCTTGACAGCGGTTTTATGGAAGCCATGCGCCGTCTGCTGCGGGGCGATGAGGATCAGCTGAAAGGTCTGACCTATCACATTAAAAACAATCCGATGAAATGGCCTCCGATACATTATATTGCGGAGACCAACGGCTTTACTCTGATGGATCTGGTTTCCTATGAGACGAAGCATAATGAGGAGAACGGGGAGAGCAACCGGGATGGAAGCTGGTATAATTACAGCGATAACTGTGGTGTGGAAGGACCCTGCGATGATCCGGATATCTGCGCGCTGCGGCGCAGGCAGCGCATGAATGCTCTGCTGCTGGTATTTTTGAGCCAGGGCGTCCCTCTTTTGCAGGCGGGGGACGAGATGGGACATACCAAGGAGGGCAATAATAATTCCTGGTGTCAGGACAATGAAATTTCCTGGCTGAACTGGGAGTTAAACGACGAAGAGGACCAGAAGTTCCTGGAGTTTGTCCGCCGGCTGATTGCTTTTCGGCGCGAACATGGAGTGTTCAGGCAGGCTACGGAGCCGCAGTGCTGCGACTACCGGTCTTTAGGTATGCCCGATCTGTCCATACACGGAGTACACCCCTGGCTGCCTCAGTACGAGAATTTCCGCCGCCAGCTGGGTGTGCTCTACAATGGGGGCTACGGGGAAAAATCGGACGGCGCTCCCGATGACAGCTTTTATCTTATTTTTAATTTCCATGGGTCGCCCCATGAATTTTATCTGCCCAAGGCTCCGGGGGGAGGCGTCTGGCATGTGAAGCTAGACACCGGTCTTGAAGAAGCATGGCAGCCCGATGGCAAGGAGCCTCCGGCTGTAGACAACCGGCTGGAAGCCGGCCCCCGCAGCGTGGTGATTCTGATGGAAAAGGCCGGCGGGGAGAAGACGGAAAAAAAGAGCAGCAAGACGGGAAGGAGGACCGCAGGCAGAAATGGCCGGAGAAAGACAGACAAAGCGGGAGAGAACCAGGCTTGAGGGAACCAGGTTTGACGGAGTCAGACTGGACGGAACCAGGCTGAAGGGGATCGCGCTGGTTACGATGGCGGCAGATCACTTTGCCGTGGCGTTTTTGGAACCGTGGGCGCCGGTCTGGCTGATCCTTCGCCTGGTGGGACGGATAGCCTTTCCGCTGTACTGCTTTTTGCTGGTGGAGGGCTTCTGCCATACCCGCAGCGTTGGGAAATATATGGCGCGGCTGGGGGTATTCGCTCTGATCAGCGAGCTGCCCTTTGACTGGATGAATGGAGAAAGCTTTCTGGCGTTCGGACATCAGAATGTTTTCTTTACCCTGCTGTTTGGACTGGCGGCTCTGTGGGGAATGGTATATTTCCTCAACCGGCAGAGTTCGGTGGGAGCCGTGCTGTGGTGCGGGGCTGCCGCAGCCCTGGCCGGACTGTGCCGGACGGATTACGGGGCGACGGGTGTGATTCTCATCGTGCTTTTGTATTATTTCCGGGAGGATCATTGGAGACGCTTCCTCCTGGGATATGCGGTCCTGATTCTTGGCGCGGGAATCATGGAGTTTACGGCGGCGGCCGGTTTCGGGCTGATGGAGACCTATAACGGAGAGAGGGGGCGGGGTTACCGTCTGCTGTTTTACTGGTTCTATCCGCTGCATTTACTGGTGTTTGCAGCCGTGCGGTGGCTTTTGAATATGGGCTGATAAAACTGCGCTGCGGGCGGTGTCCGTCCGGCGGCAAAATGATATGGAAACCTGGAGGAACATGACGAATGAATGAACGTCATATCATGATTGTGGAACTGGTAAGCAGAAAGGGTCGTATGGAAGTAAATGAGCTGGCCCGTCTGCTGGAGACCTCTACGGTGACGATCCGCAAGGATTTGGATTATCTGGAGGACAAGGGAATATTAAAGAGGGAGCGGGGCTATGCCCTTCTAAAGAGCAAGGATGATATCAACTACCGTATGGCTTTTCAATACAAGGAAAAGCAGAGAATAGCAGCTGCAGCTGCCGGACTGGTGGAGGACGGAGAGACAATTATCGTGGAGTCCGGCTCTACCTGCGCTCTTTTTGTGGAGTATCTGGCGATGAACAAGCACGGCATCACGGTGGTGACCAATTCGGCATATATTGCCGGTTATGTAAAAGAGGGCGATATACAGATCGTGCTGCTGGGCGGCAATTATCAGCGGCATGTGCAGGCTATGGTAGGGCCCATGACCAAGGAGTGCGCAGCCAAGTTTCATGTGGACAAGATGTTCACCGGAATAGACGGCTTTTCGCCGGAGGTAGGCTTTACCGGCGCCGATATGATTCGCACGGATACAGTAAGGGCAATGACAAGATCAGCCGACCGCACCTATGTTTTGTCCCAGTCCGGCAAGCTGACCCGGGCCAGCGCGGTCCCTTTCCTGCAAACGCAGGAGGTGTACGGCCTGATTACGGACAATAAACTGTCCTCTGATATCGAAGAGTATCTGAAGAAGCGCGGGGTGCAGGTCACCCTTGTATAAGGAAAACACAGAATTTCAAAGCGTAAGAGTCTGCTGCGGCAGGCTCTTTTTTTGTTACATAAAACTTTGTTCCTATGAAATAAATCGGCGTATCAAAGGGGACGGCTCGCGGTAAAAGAAAGCTTAAAGGCAAAACTTGAGGGGATCGACAGTGAGGTCTATGTGAAAATCCCGGCCAATGAGACTGGGTTTAAGGCGATGAAAAGCCTGAAGGGACAGGGCGTGCATGTGACTGCTACAGCCGTCTATTCGGCTGCTCAGGGGTTATTGGCCATGGAATGCGGGGCGGATTATCTGGCTCCCTATTTCAACCGGATGGAAAATCTGGGTACGGACCCGGAGGAGGAGATTCGCCTCATGGCGGCAATGGCAAAGCGGGACGGATATCCCACGCGGGTGCTGGCGGCCAGCTTTAAAAACATGGGGCAGGTCAACCGGGCGCTGCGGGCCGGAGCAGAGGCAGTCACCATTGATCCGGAGGTTTTTGCAAAGGGCGTGGCTCTTGCGGCGGTGAAGGAAGCGGTAGATACCTTTGACCAGGACTGGAACAGTAATTTTGGGGCGATTACAATAGCGGATATGAAATAAAGGAAAGTGTGTCGTCACACACAGAGGAGGTATTTATGAGTATAGTGTTGGATTTTATCGTTCAGTTTCTGTCAAACCCGACGATCCTGATCGCGCTTTTGGTTATGATCGGACTGCTTTTGCAGAAGAAAGACGGGATGGATGTTTTAAAGGGCACGTTAAAAACGATAGTCGGTTTTACGTTAATCAGCAGCGGTTCCGGTATCGTGACGGAGTCTCTGACGCCTCTGAACACCCTGTTAACCGGAACCTTTTCTTTGAGCGGCACGCTGCCGGTGAACGAGTCCTGCTTTGCCGTGGCGGCGGCCCAGTTTGGCACAACGCTTTCGGGAATCATGGCCCTGGTGCTGGTGGTAAATCTGGTGGAGGCCAGATTCTCCAAGTTCAAGTTTGTTTATCTTACCGGACATGAGGTTATGTGGGTATCGACGGTCTGCGCCATTTCTCTGGGCCTGCTGGGAATGCCGGTGTGGCAGATTATCGTATGCGGCGGCCTGATTACCGGTACCTATATGGCAGTGGCGCCTGCGCTCCTTTACAAGACGGTCTGTGAGGTCACGGGAAGCAGGGATCTGGCAGTGGGGCACAGCGGAATCATCTATTACTGGCTGGCGATGCTGCTGGCCAAGGTTACGGGAAATAAGGAAAAGTCGGCTGAGGATATCAAGATTTCCAGCAAGGTATCCGTCCTGCGGGATATGACGATTTCCCTTTCACTGGCTATGATTGCGGTTTATTTGATTGTCAGCGTGCTGTCCATGATTCTGGCTCCTGAGCTGGCAGCCGAGACCTTTGGCGGAACGAACGTTATCATCTTTTCCATTACCTATGGCGTGGAATTCGCCGCGTCCATCTATGTGATTCAGGCAGGTGTGCGCATCATTGTATTGGAACTGACTCCGGCTTTCAAGGGAGTGGCGGACAAGCTGATTCCCAATGCAATTCCGGCTCTGGATATCCCGATTTTGTATCCCTTCCAGCCGAATTCCGTGCTGGTAGGCTTCCTGTGCGCGGCCTTTGGCGGCATTCTGGCCTTCTTTTTGCAGATTGCGCTGATTGGAACGCCTCTGGAGCTTCCTCTTATTCTGCCGACTCTGTTTACAGCCTTCTTCTACGGAGCTACCAGCGGCTGTGTCTGCAATAAGGTGGGCGGACTGCGGGGCGTAATCATCGGTTCCGTGTTTACCGGCTTTACCATCAGTCTGTTCCCGGCCCTTCTGATTCAGTTCGGCAACGTTTTGGTAGACGGCACCACCTTTGGAGGTTCCGACGCGGCTGTGATTGGTATTTTCAACACGCAGGTAGGAGCTGTTGTGGGAAATATGGGTCTGGTGATTATCTCTGTCATTATCTTTGCTGCGCCGATTCTGTATTCTGTTCTGACGAAGAACAGACCTGGCATGACGGAGAGAGAATAAGTTGTTGCAGGAAAGGCGGTAAGCGCTCAGAAAAGGTGTCGCACTAAATAATTTGAAATGCTCCCTTCTGGCCGGACAAGTGAAATAATAAAAACTTGCTGCGTAGAAGGGAGCATTTGATCTATGTGACAGCCCCTGTTTTGTTATTGGCCTGTAAGATTTGCGTACTGATCTTGATATAAGCTGTTTACAAATATCTCAGGGGTGTCGCCTATAAATGCTTTTGCTGCTTCTTCATCGCCTTTAAGGTGCCACATAAACCAAGCTGTTACATAACCATTTGCTGTATAAAGTGTCTCGTTATGCGGTGTGTCTTTTCTGCGCAGCATGACTTTGCCGCTGTCTATATCGGAATAAATGTCTTGGAGCTGTTCGCCCGTTACGACCCAATCGTCTCCGCCGCCGGCGCCCGCAATCAATAAAATAGGTATGTCAACGAGAGCTGCGTCATAATCCCATTCCAGATTATGTGCCAGTTCTTTGTTGGTGGGGGATAGACTTACAGCGGTTTTGTATATATCTGCATGCTTCTGTTCTGTAACAGCGTTCAGCACACCGACACCGCCTTGCGAATGCCCAACAACACCTACATTATCAAAATCTACTTTCTGATAGAATACGTTTTCATTCTCGCCTATTTTTTCGTTATCATTGAGTTTCTGCAAGTGTCTGATACACATTTCTGCGCTAAATCCACTCCAATCATATTCTTCTTCTGTTCCGATTACGATAAATCCCCATGAAGCAAAATGTTCCGGGATAGAAAGATATTTAGATATAGGAGTGCCGCTTCCATTGCAGACAACTATGACAGGATATTTTTCATCCGTTGTTTCGAGTTCGGCCGGATAATAAATCGTATATTTTGAAAAGCCTTGCAATACAGGCTCTTCATAAGCAGATACTTCATAACCGCCAGCTGCCATATATTTGGCTTCGATAGAACCTCCAGTTTCTGTGTCTTGCATATAGTTGGCAGGCGCAGCAGGCCGGCTTCCCAAAAATTTCAACAGAATGAATATTCCGATAATCAAAACCAAAACAATAATACCGATTATTTTCAATGCTTTTCTCATGGGTGTGTAATTCCTCCGTATATTAACTTTCGTGATTTGAAAATATTTGCTCCATTTCTTCAGGACTTTCTTTCATTCCTTGTAATATCCACTCGTTTACCAACCCGCAAAGTGCGCCGGACATAAAGGCCGTTTGATAGGTATTCTTTAATTCGCCTGTCAGACTTTGCTTGCCGCATAGGACAATATGCTCCATGAGCAAATGAGAAAGCCCAGCACGATAAAGTAAATCAATTTCTTCCTTCATATCCAAAAAGTGATAGAACATTTCAGAAATAACGTGAGGGTAACGGTCTGGATAAGCAATAAATTCGCTCCACCACTTGGCGGTTTTTTTCTCCAAAAACTGACGGATGATTTCTTCGGTGCTTTGATAATTTCGGTAAAAAGAATTGCGGCTGACACCAGCCTCCTGTACTAAGTCAGTTACTGTGATTTTATTGTATGATTTTCTTTTCATTAACCGAAAAAGGGACTGTGTAATACACTCACAGACAAACATGTTGGTTGGGTGAGTCCTTTTCATTGGTCCACCTCCTGAATGAAATTATTGCAACAAGTGTACCAGAGGATAGATAGAAGCGCAATAACCGAGAGCTGCACTGGTACAAAACCATACAAATTGCTCCATTTATTTTTGAATACAAAAAAACCTTCAAACGGATGCAAGATAGACTTGCCAGTTTGAAGGTCTATTTTCATGGAGACGGAAGGAAAAAACCTCCTATTCCTCCGAGGTACGCCCATAGACTCGTTCCAGGTATTCCATGCGGCTGCCCATGTTCTGCAAAAGCAGATCGGCCAGGGTAAGGGCCGTCATGGACTCCACCACTACCACGGCCCGGGGAACAATCAGGGGATCGTGGCGGCCGTGGATGGAAAGCTCGGTGTTCTCACCCTGACGGGTTACTGTCTGCTGGGGAGAAGCGACGGAGGGAGTAGGCTTGACGGCGGCCCGCAGGATCAGGCGGCTGCCGTCGCTGATGCCGCCCAGGATTCCGCCGGCGTGATTGGTTTTCTTGTGAATGGTCAGTCCGTCCGAGTAAAAGGCGTCGTTGTTTTCCAGGCCGGTGGAACGGGCTGCGGCGAAACCGTCTCCGATTTCTACGCCCTTTACGGCCCCGATGGAGAGGATGGCCTGTCCCAGACGGGCGTCCAGTTTATCAAAGACCGGTTCCCCCAGACCCGCCGGCAGGTGATCGACGATGCACTCGATTACGCCGCCTGCGGAATTTTGCTCGGCCATACACTGCTTTACAAATTCCTCGGCGGCCTGGGCTGCGGCGGCATCAGGCAGGCAGAAGGGATTTTTCTCGATCTGATCGGGATCGAAAAAGGCGGGATCGGCTTTCACCGGCCCGATGGACAGAGCATAGGCCCTGACGCGAATGCCCAGACGGGAGAGGAGCTTTAGGGCCACGGCTCCCGCAGCTACGCGGCCGATGGTTTCGCGGCCGGAGGAACGGCCTCCGCCCCGGTGGTCCCGAAAGCCGTATTTCATGTCAAAGGTATAGTCGGCGTGGCCGGGCCGGTACACGTCCCGCAGGGCGGAGTAATCGGAGGAATGCTGGTCCTCGTTATACACGATTAAGGAGATGGGAGTACCGGTGGTGCGTCCCTCGAAGACGCCGGACAGGATGCTTACCTGATCTTTTTCACTGCGCCTGGTGGTATAGGCATTCTGGCCGGGTCTGCGCCGGTCGAGAAGGCGCTGAATATCTTCTTCGCACAGAGGCAGGCCGGCAGGACAGCCGTCTACAACGGCGCCGACGGCTTTTCCATGGGATTCTCCCCAGGTGGTGACAGTAAATTGCGTTCCAAAAACAGATCCGGCCATAGTTTTCCTCCTGTGTTTAACCCGGAAGGCGGGCTCCGCCTCTCCGGGCATTTTTGATGTCGGGGTTTTGCCTAATCATATCATATTTAAATGCGGGGAGCAAGGCGCAGGAGAAACAACAAAAAGTGTTGAGCTTTGGGCGGGAGTGGAGTATACTGTAGAGAGCAAAACGAACTGAGCACAGAACTGAGCCCAGAATTGAGACGAGAACGGAGATCGGAGCGGAAACCAGACAAGCGGACAATTGCGGATGGACAGAAGACAGAAAAAATGGAAGAAGACAGATATAATATCGGCGGTCCTTATATTGCTGGCATTGCTGCTGCAGGCCCTTGCCAGAGGGACGACCGGTTTTGCCACTGCCTACAGTGAGACGGTATATGCGGCTTTGGTGGGGACAATCGGCAGAATCATCTCGGTTTTGCCATTCTCAGTGGCGGAGCTGGGATTATACTTGCTGATTTTATCAATAATAGTGGGGATAATTGTATGGGTCCTGCGGATAATCCGCAGGAAATTTTCACCCGCAGGGGCGGTTCTTGCCGCGGTGCGGACTGTGGTTTTTGCCTGTGCCCTCATCTTTTTTTCCTATACGGTGGGCTGCGGAATCAATTATTACCGAGCGCCTTTTTCGGAGGAGGCCGGTTTTGTCATCCAGGAGTCCGGACAGGAGGAGCTTGTTAATCTGTGCCGTCTCCTGGTCCGGCAGATCAATGAAGCGGCTCAGGAGATAGAGACGGACAGCGACGGCTGCCTGATTCTGACGGGGGATGCGCCGGAGACGGCCCGCAGAGCCATGGAAGCCCTGGGGGAGAAATACGATTGTCTGAAGGGATATTATCCCCGGCCAAAAGGTCTCTTATTTTCCCGGCTTTTGTCGGTGCAGCAGATCGAGGGCATTTACTCCCCCTTTACGCTGGAGGCCAATTACAATCAGGAGATGCCGGAAGTAAATATACCGGCTACGCTCTGTCATGAGCTGTCCCATCTGCGAGGCTTTATGCGGGAGGACGAGGCCAATTTTATCGCTTATCTGGCCTGTCTGGAATCCGGAGAACCGCAGTTTGTCTACAGCGGAGCGATTCTGGCCTTCATTCACAGCGGCAACGCCCTTTACAGAGCCGGGGGCCAGGAGGAATACCGGGAGATTTACGAAAGCCTGTGCGAAACGGCCAGAAGAGACATGGCGGCGGACAGCGCCTTCTGGAATCAGTTCGAGGGACCGGTAGCGGAGGTGTCAAATCAGGTCAACGACGCTTACCTTAAGGCCAACAGCCAGGAAGACGGAGTGAGAAGCTACGGCAGAATGGTGGATCTGCTTTTAGCAATGTATCGAGAGGAAGGATGAATTACCATGGCGCAGAAGAAAATGCTTTTTATATTTAATCCTCATGCAGGCAAATCTGCGATCAAAAACAAACTGATGGAGATCATTAATATTTTTGTCCGCGCGAATTATAAGATTCAGGTTTATGCGACGCAGGGGCATGGGGACGCGGCGGATGCAGCGGAGAAATATGGGAAAAATATGGACTGCGTCGTGTGCAGCGGCGGCGACGGTACTCTCAATGAAACCATCTGCGGACTGATGCGGCTGGAGAAGCGTCCGGTGGTGGGATATATTCCAACGGGAACCACCAATGATTTTGCCTATACCCACAAGCTGTCCAAAAATATGATAACGGCGGCGCAGACCATTGTGGGGGGCCGGCCGGAAGCGGTGGATCTGGGGAAATTTAACGACCGCTATTTCACCTATGTGGCCGGTTTTGGCGCCTTTACCGACGTGCCCTACAAGACGCCCCAGGAGATGAAAGCAGTTCTGGGTCATCCGGCCTATCTGCTGGAAGGCGTCAAGCGGCTGGCTGCCTTAACTCCGTACCGGATGCGGGTGGAGGTGGACGGAGAGGTACTGGACGAGGAGTTTTTGCTGGGACTGATCAGCAATTCGGTCCGTGTGGCCGGAATGAAGGGAATGCAGGGCAAGGATGTGGCCACCGATGACGGCCTGCACGAGGTGCTTCTGGTGCGCAATCCCAAGAACCCTATAGACTTGCAGGAGACTCTGGTGGGGCTGTTTCAGCCGTCATCCCCATCCGCCCATATCTTCCGCAGGAAGGTAAAACGGATTCGTTTTGAAAGCGAAACACCGGTGGACTGGGTTCTTGACGGGGAGTTTGGCGGTTCGCATACGGAGGTTGTCATCGAAAATATTCCGAGGGCTGTCGAAATTTTAAAGAAATAATAAAATTTCCAAGAAAAAATGCTTTACAGAAGGGGTTGACTTGAGTATAATGTAAAGTTGTCAGAGTGTATCTCTCGTCATGGGCATTTATATGGACCAAAAGAAAGGGAGTTTTACTTGTGGAAAAAGAAAAATTTTTAGAGAATCTACAAAAGCTGGTTGAATTGGGAAAGAGCAAGAAGTCAACGCTGGACAGCAATGACATCAATGAGGTCTTCGCCGGCGAAAATCTATCCGTAGATGATCTGGATAATATTTATCAGTACCTGGAGGGGAAGGGTATCGATGTGCTCCGGGTCATGGACGATGATTTGTCCATCGACGATTCCTTGGTGCTTGATCCGGACGGAGAGGATTTCCTGGATGATGGTGGAGAGGAAGAGGACATCGACTTGGACGCCATCGGTCTTTTAGAGGGCATCGGTACGGAAGATCCGGTTCGGATGTACTTAAAGGAGATCGGTACGGTTCCCCTGCTTACGGCAGAAGAGGAGCTGGAGCTTGCCAAGCGCAAGGCGGAGGGAGATCAGGAGGCCAAGGAAAGGCTGATCGAGGCCAATCTTCGTCTGGTGGTCAGTATCGCCAAGAGGTATACCGGCCGCGGCATGAGCTTTCTGGATCTGGTTCAGGAGGGCAACCTGGGCCTGATTAAGGGTGTGGAGAAATTCGACTACACCAAGGGCTATAAGCTGAGCACCTATGCTACCTGGTGGATTCGCCAGTCGGTGACCCGGGCCCTTGCCGATCAGGCTCGTACAATCCGGGTGCCTGTACATATGGTAGAGACCATCAACAAGATGTCCAAAATGCAGAGAAAGCTGACGCTGGAGCTGGGTTATGAGCCTTCGGTAACGGAATTGTCCAAGGCTCTTGATATGCCGGAGGAAAAGGTTATGGAGATCATGCAGATCGCCAGAGAGCCTGCATCCCTGGAGACTCCCATCGGTGAGGAGGACGATTCCAACCTGGGCGATTTTGTGGCGGACAATAACGCCGTGACGCCCGAGGGCAACGTGGAATCGGTGATGCTCCGAGAGCATATCGACGCTTTGCTGGAGGATTTGAAGGACAGAGAGCGGCAGGTGATCGTCCTGCGCTTCGGCCTTGCGGACGGCCATCCCCGGACGCTGGAGGAAGTGGGCAAGGAATTCAATGTCACCCGCGAGCGTATACGTCAGATTGAGGCCAAGGCCCTGCGCAAGCTGCGCAATCCGGTTCGAAGCAAGAGAATCCGGGATTTCCTGCAGTGATCTGTCAGACGCTGCAGCTGCGGCCTGGAGTTTTTAGTTGAAACAGAAAGAGAGACGCCCTCATAGCCACGGGAATGACTGGAGGGCGTCTTTTTATGCCGCAGCTAAGCCGGCAAAAAGGACGGGACAAAAAGGGCGGAAAGCCCGGAGAGCTTCAGTTTAATACGACGATCTTGCGCGGCGTGGTCTGGGGAGGAATGCTGCGGGTGGTGGCGCTGTAGTAGACAAAGAGAAAATGTTCCGAAGGGGCGCAGCCGAAGGTCTGGCCGTTCTGCGTTACAATGGCAGTGGACGGCGCCAGGTTCAGGCGGAGGCTTTGATCCTGGGAGACCAGACTCTGGTCAAAATAGCCCAGATAACCCTGTTCGGAAGGACGCAGCACAGCCACCAGCTGAGCCTGATAGCGGGGCGGATAGATCAGGGGAACAGGCAGATCTCCGTCGTAATAGGCGATCACACGCATCCCGACGCGCAGTCTGGTGCTTCCCAAAACTACGGTATTGTTGTCTACGATGAAATTTACCTGACCGCCCTCATCGGAGGAGATCAGAAGAACCAGAGAGGAGCAGTCGTCCTGCCTGCTTAGATTCAAGATGGTTCCCGTGATGGGAATGAGAGAGCTGTAATTCATAAAAAAGTCCTTTTTCTTTTAAAGTATGCAAGGCGGCATCTAAGAGTGCAGCTTTGACAAAATCCCATAGATAGAGTAAACTATCCTTAATTATCCCATTGGCTGCCTGGCTATGGGCTGTCTGCTTATTGGCCGTCTGTCCATTGGCTGCCCGCGGCCTGGCAAAGGAGTAACATGAATCGAATCAATTATCAAAAGGAGCTGGATCGGATTCTGGAGAAAATCGTGGAGGAAGAAAGACGGCCTACGCTGCTTCTGCACAGCTGCTGCGCTCCCTGCTCCAGCTACTGTCTGGAATACCTGTCCAGGTATTTTGACATTACCGTATTTTATTACAATCCCAACATTACAGAGGAAGCGGAATATGAGCACCGGGTCGGAGAACAGCGCCGTCTGACGGAGGAATTTGAATCGGTATCCTTTCGGGAGGGCCCCTATGACAGAGAGCGTTTCTTTAAGGCGGCCCGCGGCCTGGAGGCTGCGCCGGAGGGAGGAGAAAGATGCGCCCGCTGCTTTGCTCTGCGCCTGTCCCGGACAGCCAGAGAGGCTGCGGCAGGGGAATACGATTATTTTACCACTACGCTGAGCATAAGTCCAATGAAGGACGCCCAGAAGCTCAACGAGATTGGAAGCCGGATGGCAAAGGCCTTTGGTTCCAGGTGGCTGCCGGCGGATTTTAAAAAGAGAAACGGCTACAAGCGATCGGTGGAGCTGTCCGCCCAGTACAATCTCTATCGGCAGAATTATTGCGGCTGCGTCTATTCAAAGGCGGAGATGGAGCGCCGAAGCGAAGGCGCGCTGCAAAAAGAGTAAACGGATAAAAGAAGCGCGTAAAAGGAAGCACATGTAAAAGAGAGAAGCACAAAAAAGAGAAGTACAAAAGAGAAACAAGAGAAAAGAGGAAAGGAACGAAAGAAACATATGGAGACCAAGGTTATTGTCTGCGATCTGGATAATACACTGTTAAATGGAGATAAGAATATTACAGGTTATACGTTGGAAACCCTCAAGCTGTGCCGGGAAAGAGGAATGAAGGTTGTGATTAATACGGCCAGGCCGCCCCGCGCCGTGACGATGTACACCGATAAATTTCCCTTTGACGGTGTGGTGACTTATAACGGAGGTCATGCCACAGACGGCGTCCATACGGAAATCCGGGATATTCGCAGGGAAACGGGCGAAGAGCTGATTACCCGTCTCTTTGGCCGTTACGTTCATCGGCCCCGCGTATCGGTGGAGGTGGACGATATGGGGTATGCCAACTACGAGCTGCCGGGAGCCGTGTATCAGGCCGAACATTGGGAGGACTTTCCCCGTCTGCCGGAGGGCAGGGTGATGAAGATACACGTAGCAATTGAAAGCCCCGCCATGGTGGAGCAGGTCAAAGGACTGATGACCGACGAAATCTATATGACGGTGGCGGCGCACCGCAGCATTCAGATCATGACGCGGGAAGCGACCAAATGGAAGGGTCTGTGCCGCCTTCTGGAGCACTGGAACGCACAGCCGGAGCAGGTGATTTATTTTGGAGACGACAATGACGATGTGGAGCCGATTCGCCTGGCGGGAACCGGCGTCGCTATGAAAAACGCCATTCCGGCTGCCATGGAGGAGGCGGATTATATCACCGGAACCAATAACGAGGAGGGCGTGGCCCATTATCTGCGCCGCTTTGTACTGTAAGAGGAGAAAGAAGGGATTGAAGTGAGTGAACAGGGAAAACCTCAGGAAAACAGGGCAAGAGCAGCCAGGACGGATCTGACTCAGGGAAGTCCTGCCAGGAGCCTTTTGCTGTTTGCCTTTCCGTTGATTTTGGGCAATCTGTTTCAGCAGTTTTACAATATGGCAGACTCTATGATTGTGGGCAACTTTGTCAGCGAGGATGCGCTGGCTGCGGTGGGTGCCTCCTATGCTCTGACGACGGTATTTATCATGATTGCCATTGGAGGAGGCAATGGAGCGTCGGTATTGACCTCTCAGTATCTGGGTGCCGGCAATTACCGCAGGATGAGAACCTCCGTGTCCACGGCGCTGCTTACCTTTCTTGTGTTAAGTATTGTGCTGGCGGCAGTTGGACTGCTTTTTAATCATGAGATCCTGGTTCTGTTAAAGACGCCGGACAACATTCTTGAGCAGGCGGAGCTGTATCTGGGCATTTATTTTCTGGGGCTTCCCTTCCTCTTTATGTATAATATTCTGGCGTCCATGTTCAATGCCATAGGAGATTCGCGGACTCCTTTGTTTTTGCTGATTTTCTCCTCCCTGCTGAATGTGGCGCTGGATATTATTTCGGTGACCTGGCTGGCTATGGGAGTGGACGGCGTGGCCATCGCCACGGTGATCGCTCAGGGCATATCGGCCGTTCTGGCACTGTTTATCCTGCTTGGCAGACTGCGCAGCTACGGGCGCATGGAAGAAGCAGGAGAAAAAGCGGGAGATAAAGCCGATGGAACGATGCCCGACAGAGCGCCCTTATTTGATCGCTCCATGCTTTGGACCGGAACGAAGATTGCCATTCCTACAATTTTGCAGCAGTCCATTGTCTCCATCGGTATGCTTTTGGTGCAGTCGGTGGTCAACGAATTTGGGTCGGGCGCTCTGGCCGGATATTCTGCCGCCAGCCGTATCGAATCCATCTGCATCGTACCAATGATTGCAACGGGCAATGCGGTGGCTACCTTTACCGCTCAGAATATCGGCGCGGGAAAACTGGACCGGGTGCGCCGGGGATACCGGGCAAGCTATGGCATCATCGCCGTCTTTGCGGTTGTGATCGCTGTGATTCTGGCTTTGTTCAACGAGCCTATCATATCCGGTTTCCTGGGCGGAGAGCCGTCGCCGGAGGCTCTTGATACGGGAACGGGTTATCTTTCCTTTATCGGTTATTTTGTGTTCCTTCTGGGGGCCAAGTCCTGCAGCGACGGCGTACTGCGCGGGGCCGGCGACATGGTGGTCTTTACCCTGGGCAATCTGGTCAATCTGACCATAAGGGTTACGGCGGCCTTTTATTTTGCCCCGATCGTCGGAGTGGCCGCCGTGTGGTATGTGGTGCCTGCGGGCTGGCTTGCCAATTATTCCATTTCCTTCGCCCGATATTTGAGCGGTCGATGGAAGAAAAAACGAGTGATCTGACCGCTCCCCCCTTTACAGGCGATGGAAAAGCAGTTAAAATAAAAGTAATACGGCGCAGCAGACTGCTGCGCCCAAATTCAGGAGGATAAATAATGAAGATTTTAGTTATCAACTGCGGAAGCTCTTCGCTGAAGTATCAGCTGATTGATTCGGAGAGCGAGGCCGTTCTGGCCAAGGGACTGTGCGAGAGAATCGGCATCGACGGCCGTCTGGTCTATCAGCCTGCCGGCGGCGAGAAGGAGATGGTGGAGGCTGCTATGCCCACCCATACCGAGGCCATCCGTATGGTCCTTGACTACCTGGTCAATGAGAAGACCGGTATTTTGAAGAGCCTGGATGAGGTAGACGCCATCGGCCACCGCGTGCTGCACGGCGGAGCCAAGCTGACCTCCTCTGTGCTGATTGACGATGCCGCCATCGCTGTCATCGACGAATGCTGCGATCTGGGCCCTCTGCACAACCCGGCCAACCTGATGGGAATCCGCGCGTGTATGGAGCTGATGCCCGGCAAGCCCAACGTGGCTGTCTTTGATACCGCTTTCCATCAGACCATGCCGCCCAAGGCCTATATGTATGGCATTCCCTATGAGTATTATGAGAAGTATCAGATCCGCAAATACGGTTTCCACGGCACTTCCCACAGCTTTGTCTCCAAGGAGGCGATCAAGTTCCTGGGCCTTGACAAGGACAATTCCAAGGTGATCGTAGCGCATTTGGGCAATGGTTCTTCCATCAGCGCTGTGGAGAACGGCAAGTGCGTCGATACCAGCATGGGCCTGACCCCGCTTGAGGGCCTGGTAATGGGCACTCGCAGCGGTGATCTGGACCCTGCCGTTTTGGAATATATTGCCAGAAAAGAGGGCAAGGATATCTTCGAGCTTCTGACCATGCTCAATAAGAAGTCCGGCGTTATGGGTGTGTCCGGCGTTTCCAGCGATTTCCGCGATCTGGACGAGGCCAGCAAGGCCGGCAATGAGAGAGCGACCCTGGCTCTGGATATGTTCTCCTACCGCGTAGCGAAGTATATCGGTTCCTATGTGGCTGCCATGAACGGCGTGGACGCCATCGCCTTCACCGCCGGTATCGGCGAGAACGACGCCGCTATGCGCGAGAAGATCTGCAGCTACCTGGGCTACCTGGGCATTACCATCGATCCCGAAGCCAACAGCAAGCGCGGAAGCAATCAGGTGATCAGCACTCCCGACTCCCGCGTAACCGTGGCCGTCATTCCCACCAACGAGGAGCTGGCCATCGCCAGAGAAACGGTGGAGCTGGTGAAATAAAAGAAAGGTGTCTTTTGAGGGATACCGTTAGAAAAAATGAGGCGGTCCGAGACAGAGAGTCTTGGGCTGCCTTTTCGATAAGAAAATGCAGAAACAGCCGTCCGGGAAGAGAGGAAACAGAGAGGATAAGACAGACATGAGCCTGGAAAAAAACGCCACATTTTGATCACCCTGTATTTTATGGAGCAGGAGAGAACCGTTACCTCCTGGGAGCTGTCACAGATGACCCATGTCAGCTCCCGGACTATCAAGGGCGATATCGCCCAGATCAATCAGGAGCTGAAAAAACAGGGGGGAGAAATTGTCTCCAAAAAAAGCGAGGGATACTTTCTTCGGGTGGAGAATGAGGAGGCGCTGCGCAGATATAAAGAAAAGCTGGAGCTGATTTCCTATTACCGGTCGTCGCTCTATGAATTTCAGGATTTTCTGCGCCTGTCGGTGATTCTGCGCAAGCTTTTGCTGATGGATGAGACGCATCCGGCCAAACTGGAGGAGCTGGCCGAGAGCCTTTTTGTCTCGCGTTCTGCCTTTCGCCGGGATATGAAAAAGTGCAGCCGTTTTTTGGGAAGCTACAGCCTGAACCTGCATTCAAAACCGGGACAGGACACTTATGTGGAAGGACAGGAGAGGGACGTCCGCATAGCGATGCTGGCCATCTACGGTTCTTCCCTGAAGGAGCTGGGGACGGACTATGTGGAGGAGCCTTTCTTTGAGCAGTTCCCCGGCGAGGATTTTCATGAGGTGCGAAAGACTATTCATCAGGTAACGCGGCGGGAAGCCTACACGCTGCGGGAAGAGATGCCTGACGGCCTGCCTCAGTACCTGATGCTGATGCGAAATCGGATAAAAGATACGGAGAGGTTCCCTGTTTTCAGCGAGAAAGAAAGGATTTTTATTGATAACAGCCGCCAGATGGAGGTCAGCCGGCGTTTATTTGAGGAGTTGGAGAAATATTACGGTTTTGATATGTCGGAGGACGAGAAACGTCTGACAGCGGCCTATCTGCTGATCAGCCACGACTATCGCAGAGAGGAGATTGAATCCGGACGGTACGGGAATCTGTATGCCGAGACGGAGGAGCTGTATCAGAAAATCAGAGAGTTTATCTGGCAGCAGTGGGGAATACAGGGCGCGGAGACAGCTGTGGACGGATTTCTGTACTCCATTGTGGCCAAGATCGTAATCCGGCGAAAGCTGCATATGCTGCCTTACGGAACTCTTCTGGGAAGAGGAGACGGGGAAAGCTGCGGTGCCGCTAGGGCGAACTGCGGCTTGCCATGGAGCTGGTGTGCTGGATGGAAAAGTATATCGGATGCGGATTGGGGATCAGAGAGCTGTCTGATTTGGCCTATTATTTCGGTTGGGCGATTTCGGGGCTATCCTACGATAAGAAATGTCTTAAGCTGGCGACAGTTAAGAACCGGCTGAAGTGGTCGGATTTCGGCATGGTGGAGTATCTGGTCTTTTTCTCTATGGGTTTTGGCCGCGATCCGGTGTTCCTGAAATTTGTCATGCAGGTGCTTTTTCTGATCCAGAGCCGCCCGGAATTTATCGATCAGCTCTTTGGTTCCGGGGATCGCCGGCAGTGTATTATGGAAGTTTTAATTGATAACCGTTTTGATTCAAAGTATAATCTTTGAAGATAATTTCCCATAAAATATTTGATTTTTCCATAACTATATTTTACACCTTTAGCCGGGCTTTGTTTAGCCCGGCATTTGGTTTATTTGGAAGAGAAAAGAGGCCATCGCACTAATCACTTAGTGCGATGGCTCCTTCTGCTTATTTATGGATTCGCTTTTTAATTGCCTTCACAATTTCTACTTGCAGGATCGACATCAGGGACAACCCAATGACGATCAGCCACTGTGTGCCATCCAACAAGGTCAACTGGAACGCACTTTGCAGTGCAGGGACAAACAGGATGCACGCCATCAGAAGGGCGGACACTACGAAAGAAAGGATCAGCCAGGGATTGATTCCTTCTGCCCGCACCCAGATAGGCTCTGTATTGGAGCGCTGATTAAAGGCGCGAAGCATCTGCGAGAAGGCCAGCACACAGAACGCCATTGTCTGACCGGTCACATGGCCGCCCATGCTTGCGCCGATCCAGTAAGCGCAGGTGGTCATGGTTGCCACAAAGATACCTTGTATAATAACACGGCGTACCAGATCTTTTTCAAACAGAGTACCGGATTTTACTGGCTTATGCTTCATAATGTTCTTGCTGGCCGGATCAACACCCAGTGCCAGGGCAGGCAAGGTAGCCGTGGCAAGGTTTACCCACAAAATGTGAACGGCAAGAAGGGGCGCTTCCCAATTAAACAGAGTTGCCACAAACAAGGTTAGAATTTCTGCGATATTTCCAACCAAAAGGAACTGGATTACCTTCTGGATATTGCGGTAGACACGGCGGCCTTCCTTGATAGCATAAGCAATGGTGGTAAAACTGTCATCCAGCAAGATCATATCGGCGGCATCTTTTGCCACATCTGTGCCGGTGATACCCATGGCCACGCCAATGTCTGCCGCTTTCAGGGCGGGGGAGTCATTGACACCGTCACCCGTCATAGCCGCTACTTCACCGGTACGTTTCAAACTCTGGATGATGCGTAATTTATCCGCAGGAGATACACGGGCGAATACGGTCGTTGTTTTTACCGCATTGTCTAATTCGTCATCTGTCATCACATCCAGATCCTCGCCAGATATGACGGTATCGCCTTCTCGGTAAATATCCAATTCCTTCGCAATGGCAAGGGCTGTTACCTTATGGTCGCCGGTGATCATGATCGTTC
>CALWLM010000075.1 GCA_944381515.1 uncultured Lachnospiraceae bacterium
CCTTGTTTTGTTCTATCCGATATATTCTATCGAATAAGGCTTATCTCGGATAAGACTTATCTCTTGGCGTTAAAAGCGCCGAAGCCGGGATATACGGCTGCATCGCCCAGCTCTTCTTCGATGCGAAGCAGCTGATTGTACTTAGCTACACGCTCGGTACGGCTGGGAGCGCCGGTCTTGATCTGGCAGGTGTTCAGAGCCACAGCCAGGTCAGCGATGGTGGTATCCTCGGTCTCGCCGGAGCGGTGAGAAGTAACAGCGGTATAACCAGCCTTGTGAGCCATCTTGATGGCCTCCAGGGTCTCGGACACGGAACCGATCTGATTCAGCTTGATCAGAATGGAATTGCCGCAGCCCAGGGAGATACCCTTAGCCAGACGCTCGGTGTTGGTTACGAACAGGTCGTCGCCAACCAGCTGAACTTTGTCGCCCAGCTCCTTGGTCAGCAGCTGCCAGCCTTCCCAGTCTTCCTCATCCAGACCATCCTCGATGGAGTAGATGGGATACTTCTCAACCAGCTGCTTCCAGTGCTCAACCAGCTCGGCAGAGGTGTAGTTCTGGCCGCACTTGGGCAGATGATACTCGCCCTTCTTCTCGCCCTTCCACTCGCTGGAAGCAGCGTCCATAGCCAGCACGAAATCCTTGCCGGGCTCATAGCCAGCCTTCTTGATAGCCTCCAGGATGTACTGGATAGCCTCTTCATCGCTGGCCAGGTCGGGAGCGAAACCGCCCTCGTCACCCACGGAGGTAGCCAGGCCCTTGCTCTTTAACAGGCTCTGCAGAGCGTGGAACACCTCGGTGCACCAGCGCAGGCCTTCGCGGAAGGAAGGAGCTCCGGCGGGCATGATCATGAATTCCTGTACGTCAACCGTGTTGGCTGCGTGAGCGCCGCCGTTTAAGATGTTCATCATGGGAACCGGCAGACGGTTGGCATTGGAGCCGCCCAAGAAACGGTACAGCGGGATATCCAGGGACTGAGCAGCAGCTCTGGCACAGGCGATGGATACGGCCAGGATGGCGTTGGCGCCCAGCTTGGACTTGTCCTTGGTGCCGTCGGCATCGATCATAGCCTTGTCCACAGCGTAGGTATCGAAAGCATCCATGCCTACCAGGGCCTCGCGGATGATGGTGTTGATGTTCTCAACAGCCTTGGAGACGCCCTTGCCGCCGAAACGGCTCTTATCGCCGTCGCGCAGCTCCAGAGCCTCAAATTCACCGGTGGAAGCACCGCTGGGGGCCATGCCGCGTCCTACAGTGCCGTCAGCCAGGATTACCTCGGCCTCAACGGTGGGATTGCCTCTGGAATCGATGATCTCGCGTCCGATTACCTCTTCAATCTTTGTTCTTTTCATGTACTTCATGCATCCTTTCTGGATTCTCTGCGGCGAACCCCGCAGAAAACCTTATTTTGTTTTACCAGGGCGGTGGATAGACCGCCCAGAACGATATTATTATACTGTATTTCAATTTGAAAAACAATCCATTTATCGGATATATGAATTTTTTTTAACCATTTTTTCACCTTCCGACCCAGAACACACGCTTTCCAACATGCAGCAGGCATGGTATAATGAGCGCAGAGCGCGAATTATACCTGCGGACAGAAAAGAGGAGAGCAGATGAGCAGGACGGCAGGAATCCGAAAATACCGAATCCATTTTGCAGATTACGCAGTGGCAGAGAATGAGAAGCTTTATAACGCTATGGCGGCGGAGGGCTGGGCCTTAAAAAGGCGCGGGCTGTGGCTGGACAGTTTTGTTCGGGAAACGGAAGCAAGGAAGGTTTATCGAGTTGAGCTGGCAGTGAAGGGAACCTTTGAACGTAAGGCAGCCGCGGACGACCGGCTTTCTTTATATAAAGGAAAGGGCTGGAAGTTAGTGGCTTCAGGCGGGCTGACGGCGGTATTTGCCGCTTTGCCGGGTACGGCGGCGCCGGAGCTGGGTCCCTTTGGAAAAAAACAGGAGGAGACAAAGCAGGTGGTAAAGAAGGAGCATATCTTTTCCCTGCTTTCGATACCTCTGGTCTTTTTTATCTTTTTTATGCTGACTTTTAGCGGAGGAGGAAGCGGCCAGTCCTTTTTATCTACCTGGATTATCTCCATACAGAGATTATGGACAGAGGCGACGGCCCTTCTGCTGCTGGAGGTCTGTCTGTTAATCGGCGTGCTGATCAGCCGGATTTACCGCTGCGTGCGCATGGGAGAATTAAACCGCCGCCTGCAAAAGGACGGGGTGGTTGAACGGCGGATTCACCGCAGTACTCTGCACTACCGGCGTGGAATGGCGGCGGTGGCGGCGCTGTGTCTCGTCTGTCTGGCGGGAGTGGGCGTGCAGATTGCCGGCCTTCGGACATATCCAATGCCCCAACAGGCGGACGGCCCTTATCTGACCCTGGCGGATTTGGGCTGGGAGGGCGAACGGGTAGCCAATTCGGTAAACGGTGAGGAGAGTCAGGTGGAAACCTGGCGTTCCCTGAGAGCCCGCTGCTACAGCACCTTCGAGGAGATGGCGGTGGGAGATGATACCTGCTGGATGTATCAGTATGTATATGAGTTCGGCAGTGAGAGCGCTGCCGGAGATTATGTGCCGGTGCTGATGAATCTGTCTCTGTTTGCCGGAGGAGCAGAGGGCTATGAGGAGGTCCAGGTGGAGGGCCTGGATTTGGCCTGGCAATCGGACCTGGAGTATATTGCCGTAAAAGGGAATACGGTGTATTATGCGATCTACAGTGATCCGGGCTTCTATGACGAACAGGGAACCATACAAAAAGATTATTTAACGGCTCTGGCCGGGAGTATTGACGACTGAAATCTTCCGTACTATAATTGTCCTGCTTTTTATATAGGAGAGTTTGCAGGGGCCATAAGGTCCCTCCAATGAAATTGCGGAGGACAATGAGGATGAAGAACGAGGGAAGAGATCAGACAACAGGGGTTATTTGGCAGCAGATTTTACTTTTCTTTTTTCCAATATTGCTGGGGACCTTCTTTCAGCAGCTTTATAATACGGCGGACGCTGTAATTGTCGGTAATTTTGTGGGAAAGGAAGCTTTGTCGGCGGTAGGAGGCACCACCGGAACGCTGATTAATCTGCTGGTGGGATTCTTTGTAGGCTTATCGTCGGGAGCGTCGGTGGTAATTGCGCAGTATTACGGAGGCGGACGCAAAGACAGGGTGAGTCAGACGGTGCACACTTCTCTGGCGTTAGCTATAGTCGGAGGACTTATTCTGATGGCAGTGGGCCTGATTGGGGCTCCTTTGGCTCTCCGGCTGATGAACACGCCGGAGGATATCATGCCCTATTCCTTGACCTATATACGGATTTATTTTCTGGGCGTGGTGGGAAATCTGATCTACAATATGGGGGCGGCGATTTTACGCGCCGTAGGGGATTCAAAGAGGCCGCTCTATTTTCTGATTGCCAGCTGCTTTGTCAATATTGTTTTGGACCTTTTGTTTGTGGCGGTGTTTCACTGGGAGGTCATGGGAGCAGCGGTGGCGACGATTCTCTCTCAGTTTGTCAGCGCCGTGCTGGTTATGATGGTACTCGTGCGGTCGAAGGATTCCTATCATGTTTCTTTGAAGGAAATACGGATCAACCGCCATATTGTCAGAAGAATTTTTCGTATAGGATTGCCGGCGGGCTTTCAGTCGGCCATGTATTCCATTTCCAATATTATCATTCAATCCAGCGTAAACGGCTTTGGCACCGATACCGTTGCGGCCTGGTCGGCTTACAGCAAGATCGACGGTGTGTTCTGGATGACCATGAGCGCCTTTGGTATTGCCGTCACCACCTTTGTGGGACAGAATTACGGAGCGAGGAAATATCAGCGCGTGCGGCGGGGAATCCGGCAGTGTCTGACCATGGCAATGGGGACGGCAATTCTGATGAGTGTGATTTTGTACATATTTGGAAATCAGGTATACCGTTTGTTTATCGACGATCCGGTAGTTATCTCCCGCGGGGAGGAGATCCTTCATTTTCTGGTGCCGACCTTTTTCACCTATGTCTGCATCGAGATACTGTCCGGCGCGCTGCGGGGCGTGGGAGATTCGCTGGTGCCCATGCTTATGACCTGTACGGGAGTCTGTCTGCTGCGTGTGCTGTGGGTGCTGATTGCGGTGCCGATATCCCATCAGATACAAACGCTTTTGTTCAGCTATCCCTTGAGCTGGGTAATCACATCGATTCTGTTTTTGATCTACTACCGGTATTCCAGGCATATCCGCAGTATGCCCAAACTGGATGAAGCCTGAGGACAGAGGCGGAGATAAAGGAAAAAGAGAGAGGAGCCATTGCCCCATAGATGATAATTCATCTGGTGGGCAATGGCTCCTTCCATTATCTGATCGCTTTGCTGTCCGATCGATTGATTATCAGACAGATATGCTGCACCGCGTTACTGGCAGTATGCCGCCGCATTTTCGCCGGCAATCATACCGAATACCTGGCAGTCCATCAGGGCGTTGCCGCCTACCCGGTTGCCGCCGTGAACGCCGCCGGTGACTTCGCCGCAGGCGTACAGTCCGGGAATGGCCTCGCCTTCGGTGGAGATGACCTCGGCCTCTGTATTGATCTCAATGCCGCCCATGGTATGGTGGATACCGGGGGCAATCTTGATTACGTACCAGGGCCCCTCTGTGGTAATATTCCGCTCCCAGGTATATTCGCTGCCAAATTCAGGATCGCTTTGATTTTGGACGCATTCATTCCATGCGGCAAAGCTGTCGGCCACGGCCTGAGCGTCGCAGCCGATATATTCGGCAATCTCATCGGTGGATTCGCAGTGGGCTACGATTCCCAGCTTGTCGTAAGTGGGAATATTGCCGTTGCTGTCGTAGAGATCCTGGTTAAAGATAATGTAGGCGTAAGCGCCGGGCTGCTCCAAAATAGCGCCGGCCACCACATCGCGGTAACCGCATTCATTGGTAAAGCGCACTCCGTCGGCATTGAGCAGAATTCCTCCGGCTTTGCGCACGCCTTCGGTGACCAGAGTGGCTGTGCTCTGCTCTACAGTGGGATGGGCCTGAATCTGTTCCATATCAATAACGTTGGCTCCCACATCCTGGGCCATATAGATACCGTCTCCGGTGGCGCCTACCTGATTATTGGTGATCATGCCGGCCAACTCCGGCTTCAGTTCGTAGCATTTCTCCAAATCGTAGCCGAAACCGCCGGAGGCGACGATGACGGCATCGGCATTGATGGTGACGGTGCCTCCGTTTTCGGAGGTGGCGCGGATGCCGGCGGCAGCGCCGTCCTCCATCAGGATCTCCTCGGCCTTGGTAGAGAAAAGAATGGTGCCGCCCATCTCCTCGAATTTGTTCAGGTAAGAGGTAATCAGGCCGCGGGCAAGACCATCCACGCTGCCTCCGTCCTCGGCCACATCAAAGCCCAGTTCCTTCAGCCAGGGACCAATTTTGGAGGAATTGGTAACCATGACGCGTACCAGATCTTCATTGTTCAGGTTATGGCCGCCGGTCATGGTATATTCGATGAATTCATCAATTTCCTGCTGATCCGGACCGGCTACGTTCCACACGCCGGAGGAACGTACGGTATTTCCGCCGGGAATATCCATTTTCTCTACGATCATCACATCGGCTCCGTTTTGCAGAGCCATGATAGCGGAAGAGAAGCCGGCGGCTCCCGCTCCGATAACGACCACGTCGGTGTCGTAGACCTCGTCCTTGGGCGGATCGGCCTCAGGAGTGCGGCCAAAGACGGCCATATCGGCCCCGGCCTCAGTCAGTGCGTCCTTGACAGCGGAGATAATGGCATTGGAGGTGGCGGTGGCTCCGGATATGGTATCCGCATAGACGGTCTGCTCCTCCAAAATGGCGGCGGGCAGGCGCTCGAGAGCGTAGGAGCCGATGCCTACGGTTTCGTCCTGGCTGGTGACTTCCACGGCGGTGATGGCATCCTCGCTTACCGTTGTAGCCACAGTTACATCGGAGCAGTAGCCGCGGTACGTGTAGGTATAGGTGCCGGGAGTCATGGCGGAGGCCTCGGTTTCCTCAATCAGACCGGCTTGTGTCATAGCAGCTTTGGCGGCGTCCCGAATGGCATTGCTGGTCATGGTAGCGCCGGAAAAGGTATCCACATCCCAGGTCTGCTCCTCCAAAATGGCGGCCGGCAGCTGTTCGACGGCCTGTCCGCCTATGGAAGGAGTCTCATCGTCTCCCGAAGCGGTTACTTCTGTGATTGCGCCATCTGCCACGGTGATGGTGACGGTTACGTCGCCGCCATAACCGCGGGCTGTGCCGGTAAAAGTGCCGCTGTCAGCCGCAGCTGTTGTTTCAGGTGCCTGAGTTGATCCAGAGGTTGTACCCTCTTCTGACGGCGACGAGCAGGCCCACAGGCCTGAGATCAGGCAGACAGTCAGCAGAGCGGCAAGTAATTTGCGGATTTGTTTCATAAATTATCCCTCCCTTTTTCTGATTACATATGGAAATCCGCTTGTCTCCCGGGAACTTCCGGGATTGACTATAATATAACACAGCAAAGAGAATCTGAGAAATGCCGATGCGGCTCAAAGAGAGGGCTTATTCATATCAAAAATGGTATGAATAAAGATTGTCAGTCAAAGGGGACCGGCCCGGCCGACCCGGCTTGAAGGGCCTCCTTTTCCAGGGTGTGAAGAAGGATTTCCAGGCTGGGGTTTTGACAATTTTTGTGCCAGGCCAGTACGCGAAGGGAGGGAGGCGTCCGAACCATTGATTCGTGGAGTATAATCGGACGCAGGTCGGGATAGAGGTGATTGGGGTCGGAGAAGCTGGTGATACCAATTCCGCTGCCGATGCGGACCCGCATAATCATATCGTCCAAATCGTAGGCGGGCACATCCTCCAGCATGGAAAGCCCCAGCTCCTGAAAGCGCGAGGCTATGGCCAGGCGCGTGAGGGGAGCGTTGTCCTTCATGAAAATTAATGGGAAGGGCGCCAGGTCGCGGGTGTGTATTTCCTGTTTTGAGGCTAACGGATGCTTTTCATGGATCAGCGCATAGAGAAAAATAGTCTGGAGAGGACGGCTTTTTAAGTTATCCGAATCGGAAAAATAGCATTCGGACACCAGGGCGCAGTCCAGCAGACCATTTTTGATGCGGGATACCAGTTCATAGGAGTAACCGCGGGACAGGGTGACCTTGACTCCGGGATATTCATCTCCCATGCGCCGCAGGGCCTGAATCAAAAATTCCGGAGGGCCGGAGAGGGGATTATATCCCACGTGGAGCTCGCCGCAGAGGCTGTGACGGGCTCTTTCCATATCCGAGAGCAAAAGATCGTAGGAGTCCAGGATCTGGCGTGCGCGCAGGAGGCAGAGCTGTCCTTCCTGCGTCAGCTCTACGCGGCGCGTGGTTCTGGTAAAAAGCTTCACTCCCATTTCTTTTTCAAAGGAGGCAATCAGCCGGCTGAAAGCTGGCTGCGTCATATAGGTCAGGCGGGCGGCCTGGGTAAAGCTGCCGGTCTCGGCGGCAAAGGAAAATGCTCGCAAGGTCTGAATACTGATGTTCATGTCGGCTCCGCTATAGGATGTAAATTATGTTAATCATATAATCATATAATAAACGAAACCCTCCTTCTTCGTCAAGGCTTGACAAGGACAGGCCATCTGTGCCAAAATTGGGAAAAAGCAATTTGGCCGGAGCAAGGTGTGAAAGGACGGAAAAATGGGCAGGATATATAAAAATATAGAAGAATTAGTGGGTCACACTCCGTTGATGGAGGCGATGCATCTGAGACAGGAGCAGGGACTTTTGGCCCGCCTGTTTCTAAAGCTGGAATATTTAAATCCCGCCGGAAGCGTCAAAGACCGGGCTGCGCTGCAGATGATCCGGGAGGCGGAGGGAAGCGGCGTTTTGAAGCCTGGCGGAACGATCATTGAGCCGACTTCCGGCAACACAGGTATCGGTCTGGCTGCGCTGGCCGTATCCCGGGGATACCGGGTGATTTTGATTATGCCGGACAATATGAGCGAAGAACGGAGGACGCTTTTGTCAGCCTATGGAGCGCAGCTGATTCTGACAGAAGGGGCCAAGGGGATGCAGGGAGCGGTGGACCGGGCAAGGCAGCTGGCATGCGAGATCCCGGACAGTTTTGTGGCGGGGCAGTTTGAAAACCCGGCCAATGCCAGGGCCCATGAGCTTTCTACCGGACCGGAGATCTGGGAAGACCTGGATGGTCAGGTGGATGTGTTTGTGGCCGGCGTGGGAACCGGCGGAACGATTACCGGCGCCGGCCGTTATTTGAAAGAACATAATCCGCAGGTGGAAATCGTGGCGGTGGAGCCGGCAGGTTCGCCTCTTTTGTCGGAGGGCAGGGCAGGAGCCCATGGCCTGCAGGGAATCGGCGCCAATTTTATTCCGGAGCTTCTGGATCGGAAGATTTACGACAGAGTGATGACGGTGTGGGAGGAGGATGCCTTTCACGCCGCCCGCTGCCTGGTAATGTCGGAGGGAATACTGACCGGCATTTCTTCGGGAGCCGCACTGTGGGCGGCCATGGAACTGGCGGCGCGGCCGGATTATGCAGACAAAAATATCGTGGCTCTTTTGCCGGACACCGGCGACCGGTATCTGTCTACAGAGCTGTACCGATAGGCCTTTTTAGAAAAAAGTAATATCCATATCCATTTACAACCTGCCGCCCCTGTGCTATGATAATACGGAAGTATGCTTAGCAGAAGCTGCCGCCGGGAGCTTTTGCGGTAAGCGAACAGGTCCGCCGGAGCGGACAACATCATCTGTGAAAGAGCGGGGAAGCTAACAATGGAAAAAAAGAGAAAAGTGCTGCTCAAGCTGAGCGGCGAGGCACTGGCCGGCCAGTCTCATACCGGCTTTGATCTGTCTGTTGTGCAGAATGTGGCTGGACAGGTAAAGGAGGCTGTGGACGAAGGTGTCCGGGTGGGCGTCGTCATTGGCGGAGGCAATTTTTGGAGAGGACGTACCGGCGAGGAGATTGACCGGACGAAATCCGATCAGATTGGGATGCTTGCCACGGTGATGAATGCGATCTATGTATCCGAGGTGTTCCGCGGCGCGGGAATGGCGACGAGGATTTTTACACCCTTTGCCTGCGGCGCTATGACGGAGCTGTTTTCCAAGGATCGGGCGACGGAGAGCTGGGAGCGCGGCGAGGTGGTGTTTTTCGCCGGAGGTACGGGGCACCCCTATTTTTCCACCGATACCGGCGTAGCCCTGCGGGCTATCGAAATGGAGGCGGACGAGATTTTGCTCGCCAAAAGCATTGACGGTGTCTATGACAGCGATCCAAAGATTAATCCCAATGCGAAAAAGTACGATACCATATCGATTCGGGAGGTCATCGACCAGAAACTGGCCGTAGTGGATCTGACGGCTTCCATCATGTGTATGGAGAATAAAATGCCCATGGCCGTTTTTGGGCTCAATGAAGAGAACGGCATTGCCAACGCGCTGCGGGGCAAGATTAACGGCACGGTTGTGACCGTTTAGAGGGAGGAGAAGCCAAGTGGAAGAAAAAATTTTGATGTATGAAGAAAAAATGGAAAAATCCTTGAATGCTCTGCGGGAGGAGTTTGGCTCCATTCGTGCCGGACGCGCCAACCCCAAGGTGCTCGACCGCATCCGTGTGGATTACTACGGGACGCCCAGCCCCATTCAGCAGGTGGCCAATGTGTCGGTGCCTGAGCCCCGGATGATTCAGATCCAGCCCTGGGAAAAGAGCCTGATTCGCGAGATCGAAAAGGCTATCAATATGTCGGATCTGGGCATTAATCCCACCAACGACGGCCGGGTGATTCGCCTGATTTTCCCGGAGCTGACGGAGGAGCGCAGAAAAGAGCTGTCCAAGGATGTGAAAAAGAAAGGCGAGGCTGCAAAGGTGGCTATCCGCAACATTCGCCGCGACGCCAATGACACGCTCAAGAAGATGAACAAGGCCAACGAGATTACAGAGGACGACTTGAAGAACGGCGAGGATGAGATCCAGAAGATGACGGACAAGTACATCGAAAAGGTGGACAAGGAAGTCGAGTTAAAGAGCAAGGAGATCATGACGGTCTGACCCATTTTAACTGCAATAAGACGAAAGACAGGGGGCAGGAGGCAACTACCTGCCCCTGTGTATGTCCGGGAGGATTATGGACGATTTGAGGATACCTGCCCATGTGGCGATTATAATGGATGGAAATGGCCGCTGGGCCAAAAAGAGAAATCTCCCCCGCAAAATGGGGCATGTGGAGGGGTGTAAGGTAGTGGAGCAGACCGTAGAGGATGCGGCCCGCCTGGGAATCCAGTACCTTACGGTATACGCCTTCTCTACGGAAAACTGGAAACGCTCGAAGGATGAGATAAGCGCGCTGATGCAGCTGTTTCGTTATTATACCAAGCGTCTGTTAAAGATTGCGGCGGAAAACAACGTGCGGGTCAGAATGATCGGGGAACGCAGCCGCTTCCCTGAGGATATTGTGAAGGGAATCAATGCGCTGGAGAGCACAACCCGCGGCAATACCCGCATGACCTTTGTCATCGCGGTAAATTACGGGAGCCGGGACGAGATACGGCGGGGAATGTCCCGGATGATGGCGGACTGCCGGGACGGCCGGGTCAGTCCAGAGGAGGTGACGGAGGAGCTGATTTCCTCCTACCTGGATACGGCGGGAATACCGGATCCGGATCTGCTTATTCGTACCAGCGGAGAGGAGAGGCTGTCCAACTTCCTTTTGTGGCAGCTGGCTTACTCGGAGTTTTATTTTTCCGACGTTTTGTGGCCGGATTTTTCAAAAGAGGAATTGGTCAAAGCTATCGAGGTGTATAATAAGAGAGAGCGCCGGTTTGGCGATGCCAAATAAAAGGAATTTTCATAGTACGAAGAGAGGAAAATATCCATGTTTTGGATTCGATTGAGAAGCAGTGTGTTGATTGTGATAGTGGCTGTGCTGGTGCTCTGGCCGGGAGGCCTGGTAACTGCGGCGGGGATTGGAGTCGTATCTCTGATCGGTATGTATGAACTGAACCGCATTGAGGGAGTGGAACGGAAGCTGCCGGGTATTTTGTCCTATATTTGCAGCGCCGCCTATTATGTGATTTTGTATCTGGCTCCTGAGAAAGAGAGCATGCTTTTTGTGACCGGCAGCTTGACTCTGCTTTTGATTGCCTATGTGGTGACTTTTCCGCGTTACCGTTTTGAGCAGATCGCCGTGCCCTTCTTCGGGCTGTTTTATGTGTCGGTGATGCTGTCCTATGTGGTAAGGCTGCGGGACATTGGGAGTGGCCTGCTGGTCTTCCTGATCTTTATCAGCTCCTGGGGCTGCGATACCTGCGCCTACTGTGCGGGAATTCTGTTTGGCAAACATAAGATGACGCCGAAGCTAAGCCCCAAAAAAACGGTGGAAGGGGCTATTGGCGGTATGGCGGGAGCGGCTCTTCTGGGAGCCTTGTTTGGTCAGATATTTGCCGGAAGACTGGCCCCCATTTTTCATACCTGGTCGCCGGCTCTGGGCTGCGCGCTGATCTGCCTGGTGGGCTCCGTCGGTTCGCAGATTGGAGATCTGGCGGCGTCGGCTATCAAACGCAATTTTGACATCAAGGATTATGGACATCTGATACCGGGACACGGCGGGATTCTGGACCGTTTTGACAGCGTGATCTTTGTGGCGCCGGCCATTTATGCGGTACTGCTGCTGGTGCGTACGCTGTGAATATTAAGAGAGGACGAAAGAAAAGATGAGAAAATCAATATCCGTACTGGGGTCCACGGGGTCAGTGGGTATGCAGACGCTGGATGTGGTCCGTGCAAATGGAGATATTCAGGTGGTGAGTCTGGCTGCCGGACGAAATGTGGAGCGTATGACAGCTCAGGTCAGAGAGTTCAAACCGCGGCTGGCCTGTATGTGGGATGTGGACGCGGCTAATGAGCTGAAGGCCCGTGTGGCTGATATGGACACCCGCGTAGTCTGCGGGATGGACGGCCTGATTGAGGCCGCCACGCAGGAGAGCGCAGATACGGTGGTAACGGCTGTGGTGGGAATGATTGGCCTGCGCCCGACTTTTGCGGCTATTGATGCGGGCAAGGATATTGCCCTGGCCAATAAGGAGACCATCGTAACGGCCGGACCGCTGATTATGGCCCGGGCCAAAGAAAAGGGAGTGCGCATTCTGCCGGTGGACAGCGAGCACAGCGCCATTTTCCAGTGTTTAAACGGAGAAGACGGCAAGCAGATCAGCCGGATTCTGTTAACGGCCTCCGGCGGTCCTTTCCGCGGAATGACGCGCGCGCAGATGGAAAACATCACCGTGGCGCAGGCTCTGCGTCATCCCAACTGGGCGATGGGTCATAAGATTACCATCGATTCTTCCACCATGGTCAACAAGGGCCTGGAAGCTATCGAGGCGAAGTGGCTGTTTGGGGTGGAAATGGATCAGGTCGAGGTGGTGGTCCAGCCGGAGAGTATTATTCATTCCATGGTGGAGTTTTCCGACGGCTCCATCATAGCTCAGCTGGGCGTGACGGATATGCGTCTTCCGATTCACTATGCCCTGAGCTATCCGGAGCGAGTGCCTTTTGACTGCGGCAGACTGGATTTCAAGAAATTGGGTACCCTGCATTTTGAGGCGCCGGACCCGGAAAACTTCCGTGGACTGAAGCTGGCCTATGAGGCTGGCCGGACCGGCGGAACCATGACCACGGTCTTTAACGCGGCCAATGAGTGGGCTGTGGGCCGTTTCCTCAAGGGAGGGCTGCGCTATCTGGAGATTGTGGATGTGATCGAGGACGCCATGCAAGCTCATCAGGTGAAGGAGAAGCCTTCCCTGGAGACGATCCTGGAGACAGAGAAAGAAACATACGCATACATTGAAAGCAGGTGGTAATTTTTGAGCATTATACTGGCGCTTTTGGTCTTCAGCTTTTTGATTTTCTCTCATGAGCTGGGCCATTTTCTGCTGGCAAAGAAAAATGGGATCGGCGTTACGGAATTTGCCATCGGCATGGGGCCGACCCTTCTGCATTTTGACCGCAAGGAGACCCGGTATTCTCTTAAACTGGTTCCCTTTGGAGGCTTCTGCCAGATGGTGGGAGAGCTGGAGGACGACAGCGCGGATATGCCGGAGAATTCCTTCAACAGCAAAGGACCCTGGGCCAGGCTGTCGGTGATTCTGGCCGGTCCGATCTTTAACTTTATTTTTGCCTGGCTTCTGGCTATGATTGTCATTGGCAGCGTGGGAATCGACCGGCCCGATATCTCCGGCGTGGTGGATGGACTGCCCTGCGCCGAAGCCGGACTGGAGGCGGGAGATACTCTGGTGCAGGTAAACGACAAGAAGATTACGGTATGGAGAGATCTGCAGCTGTACCTGGCTCTTCACGAAGGAGAGGCGGTGGAACTGACCTATGAGCGGAATGGGGAAGAGAGGACGGTTTCCATCACCCCTGCCTATGTGGAAGGGAGCGGCTACATGATCGGGGTGCAGTCCTCGGGCCGTACCTCTACCGGGATCTGGGATACCATCCGCTATAGTCTTTACGAGGTAAAATACTGGATATCCTACACGCTTACGTCGCTGAAAATGCTGGTTACCGGCCAGGTGGGAGCAAACGATGTATCCGGCGCGGTGGGAATCGTAGATCAGCTGGATACAATTGTAGATGAGACTGCCCAGTACGGGGCCTACCCGGTATTTCTGGAGCTGGCCAATTTCTGTATTCTTCTGAGCGCCAACCTGGGCGTCATCAACCTGCTGCCCATACCGGCCATGGATGGAGGCCGCGCCCTTTTCATAATCCTGGAAATTATCCGCGGCAAGCCGGTAGACCGGGAGAAGGAAGGCTGGGTGCATACCATAGGCCTGGTGTGCCTGATGATATTAATGGTATTTTTGCTGTTTAACGACGTCAGAAAAATCATGTGACGATGCCGGAATCAAACAAGATGCAGGCATCGAAGGGCAGATGCCAGAGTCAGAAGGTCATGCGTTTCATGTCTGTATGAAAACGTATGGCCTTTGATTCCTAATAAGAACTTTTACATTAGAACGGGGAGAGAAAAATGTACAGAGAGCATACGAGAAGGGTAATGATTGGCAGCGTGCCGGTGGGAGGGGGAGCTCCCATTGCGATTCAGTCTATGACCAATACAAAAACGGAGGATGTGGAGGCTACGGTGGAGCAGATCGAAAGACTCACCGAAGCAGGCTGCCAGATTGTGCGCTGCGCCGTGCCCACCCATGAGGCTGCCCAGGCTCTGGGGCAGATCCGCAGCCGGATCTCCATTCCACTGGTGGCGGACATCCATTTTGACTGGCGGCTGGCCGTAGAGTCCATCGAAAACGGAGCCGACAAGATTCGGATCAATCCCGGCAATATCGGCGGGCCGGAGCGGATCGAGGCTGTGGTAAAGAAGGCCTTGGAATACCATATTCCCATTCGAGTTGGCGTAAACAGCGGCTCTCTGGAAAAGCCTCTGTTGGAGAAATACGGTGGAGTCACCGCCGAGGGTCTGGTGGAGAGCGCCCTGGAAAAGGTGCGGATGGTGGAGCAGTTTGGCCTTAAGGATATTGTGGTCAGCATCAAGTCATCCGACGTGATGATGTGTATCAAGGCGCACGAATTGATGGCAAAGTCTTGTGACTGCCCGCTGCATGTGGGGATCACCGAAGCGGGAACGGTCTTTTCCGGCACCATTAAGTCCAGCGTCGGCCTGGGAGTGATTCTGTATCAGGGAATCGGCGATACGATCCGGGTGTCCCTGACCGGCGATCCGGTGGAAGAGGTGCGGGTGGCCAAGAGAATTCTGGCCTCGCTGGGGCTGCTGCCCCAAAAGGGCATTGAGGTGGTGTCCTGTCCTACCTGCGGGCGGACGCAGATTGATCTGATTGGCCTGGCCGGTCAGGTGGAAAAGCTGGTGGAGGGCTATGACCTGCCCATCAAGGTGGCGGTTATGGGCTGCGCCGTCAATGGACCCGGAGAGGCCAGAGAGGCGGATCTGGGTATAGCGGGAGGCCGCGGAGAGGGACTTCTCTTTAAGAAAGGGGAGGTTCTGAAAAAGGCTCCGGAGTCGGAGCTTTTGGGTCTTCTGAAGGAAGAGCTGGACCGGATGGCAGGCGAGAGGCCGGAATAGCCGGCCGGCAGACCAGAGAGCGGATGACAGACGAGAGGTGATAAGGTGGGAAAGGCTTTTTTTGAGGCGATTCCGGGTCTGGAGGTAAGCGAGGAACTGAAAAGTCTCCTGGAGCTTGCCACGGTAGACAAAGTGAAGGTATCGAAGGACCGAAAGGAAATCCGACTCTATCTGATCAGTCCCCGGCTGATTCAGAAGAAGAACATTTATAATCTGGAGGGACAGATTTGCCGGCAGCTGTTCCCGGATTATGGGATGACGGTGAAAATCATAGAAAAATTTGAACTGTCGGCCCAATATACGCCCCAGAAGCTGTGGGAGCTTTACTATGACAGCATTGTCCTGGAGCTGCGCAATTACAGTCTGGTGGTCAGCAATATTCTGAAGGGAGCCCATGGGGAGTTTAAAGAGGAAGGTATTCTGACCCTGGAGACGGAGGACAATATTGTAACGCGGGAGAAGGAAGGCGAGCTGAAGGCAATTCTGGAGAAGATATTCAATGAACGCTGCGGCTTTGGGGTGGAGGTGCGCCTGCTCCACAGCAGCCGGACCGACTCGGAGGAAAATGCAGCGGCGGCCTACGCGCAGCAGATGATCGATGAGATGGCGCGGGAGATTGTCAGCCATTCTTCCCTGGCCAAGGGGAAAAAGGAGCAGGAACAGCCGTCAGAAGGGGCGCCAAAGGCGAAAAAATCTGCGCCGGCGCCGAAGGAGGGCGCGCCGAAAAAAAGCGGTTCCCCGCAGGGGAATGTCCCTGGGGAGAAGTCTTCCAAGTCTTCCGGCTTTCGTTCCGGCAAAGGCTCTTTTGGCGAGCGGGGAGGAGAACGAAAGGAATTTTTCCGCCGCAAGCCCAGTAATCCTGATCTATTGTGGGGGCGGGATTTTGACGATGAGCCGACGCCTTTGAATACGGTATTGGGAGAGATGGGCGAGATTGTGATAAACGGCAGAGTCATTGCCCTGGACCGCAGGGAGCTAAAGAGCGGCAATTACATGCTGATCTTTGACGTGACGGACTTTACCGACACCATCACAGTCAAGATGTTTGTCCGCGCCGAGTATATAGGAGAGCTGGACGAGGTGGTAAAGAAAGGCACCTTTCTCAAGGTCAAGGGCGTTACCACCATCGATCGTTTCGACGGGGAGCTGACCCTGTCCTCCATAAGCGGCATCCGAAAGGGGGAGGAGACGGAAGACCCCCGCCACGATCTGGCTCAGGTAAAGAGGGTGGAGCTCCACTGCCACACCAAGATGAGCGATATGGACGGAGTGAGCGATGTGAAGGATATTATCGCTCAGGCGAAAAAATTCGGCCATAAGGCTTTGGCCATCACGGACCATGGCTGTGTCCAGGCCTTCCCCGATGCCAATCATTCGGTGGATAAGGGTGAAGATTTCAAGATCATCTATGGGGTGGAGGGCTATCTGATCGACGATTTGCAGGAGATTGTGACCCGCTGCGGCTCCCAGACCCTGGACCAGGAGTTTGTGGTCTTTGATATCGAGACCACGGGCCTCAGCGCTCTCAAAAACAAGATTATTGAGATCGGAGCTGTGAAGGTGCGGGATGGAGAAATTGTGGATTATTTTTCCACCTTTGTCAATCCCGGCGTGCCGATTCCTTTTGAGATAGAGAAACTGACCAGCATAAACGACGCCATGGTTATGGACAGCCCCGCCATCGAAGAGGCCCTGCCTCAGTTTCTGGCCTTTGCCGGGGATGCAGTGATGGTGGCCCACAACGCCTCTTTTGATATGGGCTTTATGGAGCACAATGCCAGACTCATGGGACTTTCCTTCCAGAATACTTACGTGGATACCGTGGGACTGGCGCGGGTTTTGCTGCCGCAGCTGTCCCGCTTTAAGCTGGACACGGTGGCCAGAGCCATGAATATTTCCCTGGAGCATCATCACCGGGCGGTGGACGATGCCGGCACCACGGCGGAGATCTTTGTAAAATTCATCGCAAGGCTTAAATCGATGGACATAGAGACGCTGGAGCAGGTCAATGGTCTGAGCCGTATGAACGACGATGCCCTGAAAAAGCTGCGCAGCTATCATATTATCCTGCTGGCAAAGAACGATACGGGACGAATCAACCTGTACCGGCTGGTATCCTGGTCCCATTTGAAGTATTTTTCCCGTAATCAGCCGCGCATCCCCAAGAGCCTGCTGGCCAAATACCGGGAGGGACTGATCATCGGTTCGGCCTGCGAGGCGGGCGAGCTTTTCCGGGCCGTGGTGGACGGAGCCTCTGACGAGGAACTGGCCCGGATTGTGCGCTTTTATGATTATCTGGAAATCCAGCCTCTGGGCAACAATGAATTTATGATTCGCGATCCCAAAGCGGCCGCTTCCTCCATGGAGGATCTGATGGAGTACAATCGAAAGATCGTTTCTCTGGGGGAACAGTTTAAAAAGCCGGTGGTGGCTACGGGGGACGTCCATTTTCTGAATCCGGAGGATGGCATTTACCGGCAGATCATCATGGCCGGCAAGGGCTTTAAGGATACCGACTCCCAGGCTCCTCTCTATTATCGGACGACGGAGGAGATGCTCAAGGAGTTTGCTTATCTGGGAGAGGAGAAGGCCTACGAGGTGGTGGTGGCAAACACCAATCGCATCGCCGATATGTGCGAGCGGATTTCGCCGGTGCGGCCGGACAAGTGTCCGCCGGTGATTCCGGACTCAGACAAGACCCTGCGGGAAATCTGCTACAACCGCGCCCACGAGATTTATGGAGAAGAGCTGCCCTCCATCGTGGCGGAACGCCTGGAAAGAGAGCTTCATTCCATCATTTCCAACGGCTTTGCCGTGATGTATATCATTGCGCAGAAGCTGGTGTGGAAGTCCAATGAGGACGGCTATCTGGTGGGTTCCAGAGGCTCCGTCGGCTCATCCTTTGTGGCGACTATGGCGGGAATCACAGAGGTAAATCCTCTGAGCCCCCACTATTATTGCCCGAAGTGCCATTACAGCGATTTTGACTCGGAGGAGGTAAAGGCTTTTGCCGGTATGGCCGGCTGCGATATGCCGGACAAGATCTGTCCGGTCTGCGGCAGCCCGTTAAAGAAGGACGGCTTTGACATCCCCTTTGAGACGTTCCTGGGCTTTAAGGGAAACAAGGAGCCGGATATCGACTTAAACTTCTCTGGGGAATATCAGCCCAAGGCGCACCGTTATACCGAGGTTATCTTTGGAGCGGGACAGACCTTCCGGGCCGGCACCATCGGCACTCTGGCGGACAAGACGGCCTATGGCTTTGTGAAGAACTACTATGAGGAGAGGGGTCAGCGAAAGAGAAAATGTGAGATCAACCGGATTACCCAGGGCTGCGTCGGCGTGCGGCGCACCACCGGCCAGCATCCCGGCGGCATCATCGTGCTGCCCCACGGCGAAGAGATCTACTCTTTTACCCCGGTGCAGCATCCGGCCAATGATATGACCACGGATATCGTGACCACCCATTTTGACTATCATTCCATTGACCACAATCTGTTAAAGCTCGATATACTGGGACACGATGATCCGACGATGATTCGTATGCTGGAAAATCTGGTTCCGGGGGTGAGCGCCAGGGAGATTCCTCTGGACAGTCCGGAGGTCATGAGCCTGTTTATGAATACGGAGGCTCTGGGAATCACGCCGGAGGATATCAGCGGCTGTCAGCTGGGAGCTCTGGGCATTCCGGAGTTTGGCACGGATTTTGCCATACAGATGCTGATTGACGCCCAGCCCAGATATTTCTCCGATCTGGTGCGTATCGCCGGACTGGCCCACGGTACCGACGTATGGCTGGGAAATGCCCAGACTCTGATTAAAGAAGGAACAGCCACGATTCGGACGGCCATCTGTACCCGTGACGACATTATGATCTATTTGATTCAGAAGGGAATGGAGCCCAGCCTGGCCTTTGATATCATGGAGAAGGTGCGAAAAGGAAAAGGCCTGAAGCCGGAGTGGGAGGAGGCCATGCGGCAGCATGATGTGCCTCAGTGGTATATTGATTCCTGCAACAAGATCAAATATATGTTCCCCAAGGCTCACGCGGCGGCCTATGTGATGATGGCCTGGCGTATTGCCTGGTATAAGATCCATTATCCGCTGGCCTACTATGCGGCCTTTTTCAGCATCCGTGCATCCGGCTTTTCCTACGAGCTGATGTGTCTGGGGCAGGATAAGCTGAAATATCATCTGGCGGATTACCGGGCGCGGATGGACTCCCTGTCCCAGAAAGAGCAGGCCACTCTCAGGGACATGCGCATTGTTGAAGAAATGTATGCCAGAGGATTTGAGTTTATGCCCATCGATCTGTATCGGGCAAAGGCCAGAGACTTTCAGATTATCGACGGCAAGATTATGCCGGCGTTAAACAGCATAGAAGGATTGGGCGACAAGGCGGCTGAGGCTATTGTGGAAGCGGCGAAGGACGGGGCGTTTTTGTCCCTGGAGGATTTCTATCAGCGAACCAAGGTCAGCCGTACTATTATAGATCTGATGGGGCAGATGGGGATGTTCGGAGATCTTCCAAAGAGCAATCAGATGTCGCTTTTTGATCTGCTGGCGTGATTGTTATTTATAAAACGAAACTTGTTTTTTTTATGATTCCCGGTATACTCTAGAGTAGGAGATACTGTGGCGTTTACCACAGCTTTCAAGAGAGAGGAGTCCACGAAAGTGGGCCCTTCTCTGCTGCTGTAGGACCCTTCGGAGCCGAGGCTTTGCAGGAGGATGTACCGAAAGAGGAAAGCGGGCAGACAGCCGCAGGAATGAAAAGGAAGAAAGAGGTGCAAAAAGTGAGTGACTCAATAACTGTGAACGCATCGCCCCGTGTCCGCACAGATGGAGAATGGAGCCGTCTGATGCTCGATATGGAGATTGCGCTGCTGCCGGCGGTCCTGTTTGCGGCCTACCAGTTTGGAATGGACGCCATAAAGGTAATGATCGCCAGTGTGCTGGCCAGCGTGCTGACCGAGTGGATTTATGAGGTCTGTCTGAAGAAAAAGGCCAGAATTGCCAATGGCACCGCCGTGGTGACGGGCCTTCTCCTGGGCCTGACTCTGCCGGCCGGTGTGAATCTGTATGTACCGATTGTGGGCGGAATCTTTGCTACCCTGGTGGTGGTGCTTCTCTATGGCGGCTATGGCCAGCATTTTATGGTTCCGGCTCTGGTTTCCCGGTGTTTTCTGCTGATCAGCTTTTCCAGCCAGATGACTACATATACGGTGGACGGTATTTCTTCGGCCACTCCTCTGGCCGTGCTGCAGCAGGGCGGTACGCCTGATTTGATGGACATGCTGATCGGAACCACCAATGGATGTATCGGCGAGGTTTCTGCCATTGCCATCCTGATCGGCCTGGCTTATCTGCTGATTCGCAGAGCGGCCAAGTGGATTACCCCTTTGGTCTATGTGATTGTATTTGTGGGATATCTGGGGCTGTTTGGCGGCCATGGCTTCGATATGAATTATATTGGCGCACAGGTATTGGGAGGCGGCTTCCTGTTCGCTGTGGCTTTCTTTGCCAGCGACCTGGTGATCAACCCGAAGACGGCGTTGGGTCAGGTGATTTATGGCGTGCTTCTGGGCCTTTTGACGGGCCTGTACCGGACGTTGGGAACGACGACGGAGAGTGTCTCTTATGCGGTAATTTGCTGTAATCTGCTGATTCCGCTGATTGACAAGTTCCTGCCCGGAAAAGAAAAGGAGGCGGCCTGACGATGGACATTAAGAAAATTTTGAAAGATACGGCAGTTTTGTTAGTGATTACCGTGGTCTCCGGTCTGCTGCTGGGTCTGGCCTACGAGATAACGGCTCCGGTGATTGCGGCCAACCAGGAGGAAGAAAAGGCGGCCTCTTACCGCGGTGTATTTACCGATGCAGCTTCCTTTGCAAGCCGTGAGGATTTGCTGGAGCAGGCGGCAGGCGTGATGGCGGACAATGGAATTACAAATGTGTCCGTCACCGATGTAATGGAGGCGCAGGATGCTTCCGGCGCCGTTATCGGTTATGCGCTCAGCCTCTCTACCAACGGATACGGCGGAGAGCTGGTCATTGCTTATGGTTATGGAGTGGACGGTACCTCCATGGGTATCGATATTCTGGTGAGCTCCGAATCTTCGGGTCTGGGTTCCCGGGCCAGCGAGCCGGAGTTCAAGGATCAGTTTGCCGGCAAGGCGGTGGACAGCTTCTCTTATGTGAGAAGCGGCGCGTCTGCCGAAAATGAGATCAACGCGATTACCGGCGCTACGGTCACCACAGAAGCCGTGACGAATGCTGTCAACGCAGGTATTATCTTTGGACGCTACTGCGCACAGAATGGTTGAGGGGAGGAGAGAGAACGATGAAGATGAATAAACATCTGGATGCGATATACAACGGTATTGTCCGTGAAAACCCTACCTTTGTCCTGATGCTGGGCATGTGTCCCACCCTGGCGGTGAGTACCACGGCTATCAATGGCGCCGGCATGGGTATTTCCACTACGGTGGTGCTGATTCTGTCTAACATGCTGATTGCAGCCCTGCGCAAGATCATTCCCGATGGGGTGCGTATGCCCGCCTACATTGTGGTGGTGGCTACCTTCGTTACCCTGGTTGACTTTATTATGGAAGCCTATACGGGAGCCCTGTACGATGCTTTGGGAATCTATATTCCGCTGATCGTGGTGAACTGTATTATTCTGGGCCGTGCGGAAGCTTATGCGTCCAAGAATACTGTGAGCATGTCGGCCTGCGACGGACTGGGCATGGGCATCGGCTTTACGGTTGCGCTGGTGGTCATTGGTCTAATTCGTGAATTCCTGGGAGCCGGTACGGTTTTCGGAATCCAGGTTTATGAGGCCAGCAGCGTTTTTGAGCCGATTGCCATTATTACCAGAGCGCCGGGAGCTTTCCTGGTATTGGCCATGCTTGCGGCTCTGCAGAATAAATTCAAGATGAAATCTGCTACCAACGGACTAAACGGCACCGAGGAAAAGGGCTGTGCCAGCGACTGCGAGTCCTGCGGCGGCGGATGCCAGTAAGGGAGGAGAACAGTCATGCAGGAATTGATTATTATTATAATTACAGCTGCTCTTTTGAGCAATGTAGTGCTGAGCCAGTTCTTGGGCATCTGTTCCTTCCTGGGCGTTTCCACCAAGACCGATGTGGCTCTGGGCATGGGCGGGGCCGTGGTATTTGTTATCACGGTAGCCTCGGCGGTTGCTTTTGGTCTGTACCAGATTCTTGAGCTTTTGAAATTGCAGTATCTGGACACGATCGTGTTCATTCTGGTTATCGCCTGTCTGGTACAGATCGTTGAGTCCTTTTTCAAAAAATATGTACCGGCCCTGTATCGGGCTCTGGGTGTGTATCTGCCTCTGATCACTACCAACTGCGCCGTGCTGGGCGTGGCTCTGACCAATGTGCAGAACAACTATAATTTCTGGCAGAGCGTGGCCTGCGGCTTTGGAACGGCCATGGGCTATCTGATCGCCATCGTTATTCTGGCTGGTATTCGTGAGCGCAATGCAGCCAATGACGTGCCGGCTCCTTTCAAGGGTTCTCCGATCGTGATGATCACCGCCTGCCTGATGGCAATTGCCTTTTTCGGTTTTGCCAATCTGAGCATTTAAGGAGGAGGAGCTATGTCTGTTACAGGAATTGTACTAGCGATCAGTTTTCAAAATGTAATGTACGCCACTCTGATGGTAGGCGGCGTTGGTCTGGTTATCGGCCTGCTTCTGGGTGTGACCGGCTATATTTTCCGAGTGGAGATCGATGAAAAGCAGCAGGCGATCCGTGCCTGCCTGCCCGGCAACAACTGCGGCGGCTGCGGTTATCCCGGCTGCGACGGCCTGGCCGAAGCGATCTTTAAGGGCGAGGCGCCGGTGAATGCCTGTCCCGTGGGCGGAGCGGCTGTCGCGGCTAAAATTGCCGAGGTTATAGGCGTGGAGGTTGCCGATGTGCCGGCTGCCGAGGGCAAGAAGGCCTTTGTAAAATGTAAGGGCGATAACGATACAGCCGTGCTGAATGATAAGGGCCGTAAGGTCTGCAAATATGGCTGTATCGCCTGCGGTCTGTGCGTAAAGGCCTGTGCCTTTGACGCGATTCACGTGGTAAACGGCGTGGCTGTGGTAGACCGGGAGAAGTGCGTGGGCTGCGGAGCCTGCGCGGCCAAGTGTCCCAAGAAGATCATCGAACTTGTTCCCGAATCCAAGGAGCATATGGTGGCCTGCAGCAACCACGATACGGGCAAGGAGGTTCGGGCGGTCTGCAAGGCTGGCTGCATTGCCTGCGGCATGTGTGCGAAGAACTGTCCGGAGGGAGCCATTGCCGTGGAGGACAACCTGGCTGTCATTGACTATGAGAAATGCACGAACTGCGGCACCTGCAAGGAGAAATGCCCGGTGAAGGTGATTCGGTAAGAGGGGAGTGTGCGACATGGAAGAGAAGAAACAGGGTTTCCTCAGCACCTATAAGTGCCTGGTATTCTTTGTGGTCATGGCGGTTGCGGCTGTCGTGGTCGTGCTGGTGAAGCCCAAAGCAGATGTATATACGGCTACGGCCCAGGGTTATATGGGCGACGTTACGGTGCAGGTATCCGTGAAGGACGGCGTGATCACTTCGGTAGTGGTGACGCAGCAAAGTGAGACGCCTGAAATTGCGGGGGCTGCTATGGAGCAGATTCCTGCGGCTATAGTAGAGAAACAGAACGTAGATGTGGATGTGGTCAGCGGTGCGACCTATGCCAGCCGGGCTATTATGACGGCGGTGGCAGATTGCATGAAGCAGGCGGGCCTGACGCCTGCGGAGATTCCTGAGACCACCGCAGCAGAGCAGGAGACGGAGAGCGGCTCCGGCGAAACGGCAGGCGGGCAGGAGAGCGCAGCCATCAGCGGACTGACTGCGGGAACCTATACGGCTTCGGCAGACGGCTATGGCGGTGAAGTGACCGTGACCATTACGGTGGGAGATGACGGAAGCATCACCGATGTGGCAATCGAAGGAGCGAACGAGACGCCCGGCATCGGCGCGGCAGCTATCGAACAGTTCCAGACGGAAATCCTGGAGAATCAGGCGATTCCTGAGGCGGTCAGCGGCGCCAGCTTTACCAGCAACGCGGTGATTGCTGCCCTGACGGATTGCGTGGAGCAGGCGGGCGGCAGCGCGGCAGGCGGAGAGGCTGAGAATTCCGGAAGTGCCTCGCAGGCAGGAAGCCTGACAGCCGGCACTTATACGGCCACGGCTCAGGGAATGGGCGAGATTACCGTAACCCTTACGGTGGGAGATGACGGAAGCATCACCGACGTAGTCATTGACGGCCCGGATGAGACGGAAGGAATTGGCAGTACTGCGATTGAGCAGCTGCAGCCGGCGATTCTGGAGGCCCAGTCCGCTGATGTGGACATCGTTTCCTCCGCTACGATTACCAGCAACGCGGTAATCGCGGCTGTGCAGGATTGTATTGAGCAGGCATCTCAGGGATGAGATGCGTTATGGGAGGCGGCGAGGACAGCGTGAGAGCTGGCCTGCCGGCCTCCCCTTTTTTCCGGCCGAAGGCCTCCATACTCGTTTCCCCTTGCCCGTCCGATATCGATGCAGCCTTGTGTGCAGGCACACAGTCTGCACCGCCGCCGTCCGGGGCTTTCACAAAAATTAACGGGGTTGTCCGGAAAATATCTTTACAAATTGCGGAAGCGATGGTAGTATAAAGTCTGTATGTGTGTTTGAATTCTAAACGAAAGGATTAAGTGAGATGAAGAATCAAGATTATACCGTTTTTCATGGCGGTGTACATCCCACGGATGGTTCGGACAAGGCGCTCAGCAGCGGCAAGCCGATCGTGGAATACACGCCAAAAGTGGTAGAGATTTCTATGGCTCAGACCGGACCCAGCTTATGTGAGCTGCTGGTGAAGGAGGGTGACCACGTGGACAGAGGACAGCTGATTGGTTCTCCGGCCAACTTTTTTGCGGTTAAACTCCATGCCAGTGTCAGTGGTACGGTGAAGGAGATTAAAAAAGTGCAGAATGGACCCAAGGAGGTTCCGGTCTGCGTTATCGAGGCTGACGAGGTACAGCCGCCGGTGGAAGATCTCCCTTATCGTCATCAGATTGTAGATCTTTCTTCTTATACTAAGGAGCAGCTGATCAGCTTGATGGAGGAGGGCGGTATCACGGGTATGGGCGGCGCAGGCTTCCCTTCCCATGTAAAGTACAAGCCCAATAAGCCCATCGAGTATGTGCTGATCAACGCGGCGGAGTGTGAGCCCTATCTGACCTGCGACCATCGGATGATGCTGGAGCACAGCTGGGAATTCTTAAATGGCGTAAATGCTATGGTGAAGGCCGGCGGTGCAAAGAAGGGTTATATCTGCATGGAGGACAACAAGCAGGACGTTGCGGATCATCTGAACAGCCTGCTGGCGGGCTGCGATGTGCCTTTTGAGGTAAAGGTACTGCCTACCAAGTATCCTCAGGGCGGTGAGCGTCAGCTGATTCTGGCCGTAACCGGCAGAGAAATTCCCGCCGGCGGACTGCCTGCCGATGCGGGCTGCATCGTTTCCAATGTACAGAGCGCCAAGGCTATGGGCGATATGGTATTTGCCGGAATTCCTTCCATTACCCGCTGCATCACCATCACCGGCCTGGTAAAAGATCCGAAGAACTTCCTGGTACCCCTGGGAACGCCGATCCGCGAGCTGGTGGCTCTGGCCGGCGGTATTTCCGAAAAGGAAAACAAGGTAATTCTGGGCGGCCCCATGACCGGTCCCTGCATTGGCAGCAATATGACCGGCGATGATATCACGCAGTGTGTTACCAAGGTAAACGGCGGCCTTCTGGTGCTGGAGAATGACCATATTGTGGAGTCTCCCTGCATCCGCTGCGGCGGCTGTGCGCTTGCATGTCCGGCTGGCCTCTCGCCTTTTAAGATTGATCATGCTTATCGTGCCGGCAACCTGGCTCTGTGCGAGGCTCTGCATGCAACGGAGTGCATTGCCTGCGGCTGCTGCTCCTATACCTGCCCGGCCAAGCGTGAGCTTACCTTCTATAATACCAAGGCTCGTGACGCCGTAAAAGCAATGATTCGCGAAAGGGGGAAGAAATAATGGCTGAGTTACATATCAACCCGAATTTGAGAACTCCCAAGACCACGCAGAAAATCATGCTGGATGTGTGCATTGCTTTGCTGCCGGCTCTTATCTATTCGACGGTGATTTTTGGAGTTAACGCTCTGCTGCTGACGGTAATCTCTGTGGTTACCTGTATGGCGGCGGAGGGAATCTGGCAGCTGATCCGGGGGGAGCAGCTGACGGTGGGCGATCTGAGCGCTGCCGTGACCGGTATTCTGATTGCTTTTAATATGTCTTCTACCACTCCCATCTGGGTGGTGATGATCGCCGACGTCTTTGCTATTATTGTAGTGAAGCAGGTATTCGGCGGCATCGGCAGCAATGTGGTTAATCCTGCTTTGATGGGCAGACTGTTCACCATGGTGGTTTATCCGGGACAGATGATGAGCTATGCTGCTCCCGGCGCCGTTGATACGGTGGCGTCTCCCACGGTGCTCAGCGCGGTAAAGAGCGGCAGCGAGGTTGCCTACAGCGCCTGGGATATGATTATTGGAAATATTCCCGGCGCTCTGGGCGAGACCAGCGCTCTGCTTTTGCTGGTGGGCTTTCTGTATCTGGCCTTTAAGAAGGAAGTCAACGTACTGGCGGCCGTGGTCTACATTGTTGTGGTCGGCGCAGTCAGCGGTATCTTAAACGGCAATTTTGCCGCCAGCTTCTTTGCCGGCGGTCTGTTCCTGGGCGGTCTGTTCATGCTGACCGACTACGTTTTTGTCAGCAAGAAGGGCAAGGTTCTCTATGCTCTTGCGGCGGCTGTGATCACAATTCTGGTGCGTCAGTTCAGCCCTTATCCCGAGGGCGTCTGCTTCGGCATTCTGATTGCGAACTGCCTGGCTTACTTTGTGGACAAAATTGACAAGAAGCCCCATGTATACGGGATTAAATAAGAGGAGGAGTTAAGATGAACGAGAAAAAATCTAACGGCTTCGCGGCTCTGATCCTCTCTGTGGTCGTGGCCCTTGTCGCTGTGTTTGGCGTGAAATTTGCCGGCGGTACGGCTGCCCTGTCTGAGGAAACGCCCGGAGGCGGCAGTGAAGGCGGTTTTACAGCAGGTACTTACACCGCAACGGAGGACGGTTTTAACGGCGATGTGACGGTGACGATTACCTTTGGCGATGATGGTACGATTACCGATGTAGTGATAGACGGACCTGGCGAGACTCCTGAGTTTGGCGGAAATGCCATCACCGAGCTGCAGGCTTCGATTCTGGAGAATCAGGCTGTGCCCACCGATGTGGTCAGCGGCGCCAGCGTTACCAGCGGCGCAGTGATTGCTGCGGCTCAGTCCTGCTTTGATCAGGCTGCCGGCGCAGCTGCAGGCAGCTCTGCGGGAGGCACCTACACGGCTACGGAGAAGGGTTATGGCGGTGATGTAACCGTGACCATGACCGTTGACGGAGAAGGAACCATTACGGATGTAGTAATTGAAGGTCCCGACGAAACGCCGGGAATCGGAGCGGCCGCCATTGAGCAGATCCAGGCAGATATCCTGGAGAACCAGGCTGTGCCCACCGATGTGGTCAGCGGCGCAACCTACAGCAGCAATGCGGCGATCGCTGCGGCTCAGTCCTGCCTGGATCAGGCTGCTGCCGGGGGCGGAAACGCCGGCGGGGCTGCCGGCGGCCAGACCTACACGGCTACGGAGAAGGGTTATGGCGGTGATGTAACCGTTACCATGACCATTGCCGATGACGGAACGATTACAGATGTGGTGATTGAGGGTCCCGACGAGACACCGGGAATCGGAGCGGCCGCCATTGAGCAGATCCAGGTGGATATCCTGGAGAACCAGGCTGTGCCCACTGATGTGGTCAGCGGCGCAACCTACAGCAGCAATGCGGCGATCGCTGCGGCCCAGTCCTGCCTGGATCAGGCTGCAGGCAATTAAAGGAGGGTGAATGCGATGAAAGTACGTTATTCTCTGGAGGCATTCGCCTTGGCGTTTGTCTTATATACGACCGGTCTGGAGCTGGCTCTGGTGGCCGGAGCTATTATTGTGGCCGCCACGATTCTGGGTGATGTCCTGGCAGGTATGGCCGGCAAGACGGTGGGCGCTGTAGTGGCTGTGATTGCAGCTTTTGCAGCTCTGTATTTCTCCGTTTCTTACGTTGGCCTGGGAGCCGGCGATTACAGCGATTATGTTGGCGCTGCCCTGGTGGCTGTCCTGATTGGCAAGCATGTGATGGACGGTGTGGACGCTGCTTCCACCGGCGAGATTTTGAAGCAGAATTATGTGGCCCTGATTATTCTGGCAGTAGTGGCCCTGGTTCGCGAGTTTTTGGGCGGCGGAGCTGTATTCGGCTATGAGGTCGCAGATTTTGGCGTAATCAGCAGCGCTTACCAGAATGATTATTTCGGTCTGATCTTTGGCGGCCTGGGCATTGCTGCCGTCAATACGATCATCAAGAAAGAAGTTAAGACGGAGTCGCTGTGGGTGGCGGTGCCGGTGGCTGTAATGGCTGCCATTGCAGGCGCCAGCGTCAGCGCAGTGGTTGCGGCTGTGATCGCTGTGGTTCTGCTGATCAGCGTCAGAGGAAAGCTGACCTTCTCCTGCACGGGCAAGTATTTTGCCTGCCTGCCGGTGGAGATGATTTCCCTGGGCTTCTTGACCATGATGCTTACGGTGATCTGACGGGATAAGCCGTTGCACAAAAATTAGGGATATGTTATAATCGGAGGGTGCTCCAGAGACTAAAAAAAGTCTTTGGGACGCCCTCTTTTATCGTTAACTGTTAAGAGATGAGCGGCTTCCTGCCGAATATAACAGACAGAAAGAAGATAAAAAATGAGTCGAAAAAGAAACAACGAAGCGATGGTGAAACGCCTCTGCCTGTATGGTCTTTTGATTGCCCTGGCATTTGTTCTGAGCTATGTGGAGACCCTGATTCCGGTGGCGGCGGTGAGTTTTTTTGTGCCGGGTATGAAAATCGGACTGGCCAATATTGTGGTTATGGTAGCTCTCTATACTCTGGGAGCCAGGGACGCTTTTATTTTGTCGCTGATTCGTATCGTTCTGGTGGGACTTACCTTCGGCAATACGGTGTCCATGATCTACAGCCTGAGCGGCGGTATGCTGAGCTATCTGGTTATGCTTCTGTTAAAGCTGACAGGCAAATTTACCATGGTTACAGTGAGTATCGCCGGCGGTATTTTTCACAATGTGGGACAGATCCTGATGGCAGCTCTGGTATTGGAGAATGCAGGCGTGATAGGCTATCTGCCGGTACTGGCAGTCAGCGGTACTGTGACGGGTCTGCTGATTGGCCTGCTGGGCGGTGAAGTAACCAAGAGAATCCGGCGTGTAATGGATCGCTAGGAGATTGTTAGGAGGGGGACATGGAGATAAAGAATACAGCAATTGTAGGAGCAGGCGCCCTGGGCGTTATGTTTGGCAGTCATATTGCCCGGACTCTGGGAAGAGACCGGGTAGTTTTTGTGGCGGATGAAGAGCGGATTGCCAGGTATCGGGCGGAGGGAATATACTGCAACGGTGAACGGGAGGATTTTCGCTACGCGGTTTGCGGCGACAGCAGCGAACAGGCGGATCTGGTCATTTTCGCCACCAAATATATGGCTTTATCCCAGGCTATAGAGGAGATACGGGCTCAGGTTCATCCCAATACGGTGTTTATCTCCCTGATTAACGGTATTGTCAGCGAAGAAGAGATTGGACGGGCTTATGGGGCGGACCGGGTGATCGGCTGCATTGCCCAGGAAATGGATTCGGTTAAGCGGGGGAACCAATTCTTCTATAATAGTATGGGAGTGCTGGTTATCGGAAACTTCGGCGGCATCCGTGATGAAAAGCTGGCTGCTCTGGAGAGCTTTTTGGATGAGGCCGGTATTTGCTATCGCGAATCCCAAAATATTGAGTACGATATGTGGAATAAGCTGATGTTTAATACGGGCATCAATCAGATCTCGGCGGTTTTTGATCTGACCTATGGAGGCGTTGCCGCCGATGAGAAAGCCAGCGGGACGATGGCGGCCGCCATGGAGGAAGCCAGAGCTGTGGCGTCTTCTCGCGGAATTATTCTGGGGGAGGAGGAGATTCCCAGATGGATGGAGGTGCTGAGACGGCTTACGCCCGACAGTATGCCGTCCATGCGTCAGGATACATTGGCGGGCCGTCCTACGGAGGTGGAGCTTTTTGCCGGCACATTGAGACGTATCGGCCGGGAAAACGGAGTACCTACGCCGGTTAACGACTGGCTTTACGAACAGATTCGTGCTATTGAGGAGAGGAACAGGAGAAGGGTATAAAAGGCTGCGGCAAACGCAGGGAAAGGGGAAGACATGTTTGGGAAAAACAATAATATGGTTCGCAGATTTTACTGCTTTTACGGCCGTGTTCAGGGGGTTGGATTTCGTTTTACCGCTTCTGCCATTGCGGAGAGCCTGGGGCTGACCGGCTGGGTATGCAATCAGGATGATCACGTGGAAATGGAAGTTCAGGGTCCGGCGGATCAGATCGACGAGCTGATTCGGGGACTGAATGGAGAAAGCGCGTGGATTCGGATTGAAAGAACGACGGTAGAGGAACGGCCGCTGAAAAGGGAGAAAAAGTTTCGGATTACTTGGTAAGATTCCGGCTGCTTATTCTAAGTCATGACAGGAATGATTTAGAATGATAAAGAATGATATAAAAGAGGGGATACAGACCATATCTGCATCCCCTTTAAAAGAGCAGCTCGTACGGGAATCGAACCCATGTTTCCGCCGTGAGAGGGCGGCGTCTTAACCCCTTGACCAACGAGCCATATTTTTTATAAGATCGAGGCGACAAGATTCGAACTTGCGACCTCCGCGTCCCGAACACGGCGCTCTACCAAACTGAGCCACGCCTCGATGCCATAATAGAATACCACGGGAATAGGGTTTTGTCAACTGTTAATTTTAAAAAAATTTGAGCTGAAAATTTTGCTTCCTGACGGCATATATCAGAAAAAAGACGACCAGGCATTTCGTCTGATCGTCTCTGAAAGAGCAGCTCGTACGGGAATCGAACCCATGTTTCCGCCGTGAGAGGGCGGCGTCTTAACCCCTTGACCAACGAGCCAAGCTATTTATCGTGCCTCCGTGAGGCGAATCACTTGGCACGTTGCATACTATATCATGCCCGCAAGTATTTGTCAACAGAAAAAATAAAAAAATTCAAAAAAAATAAAATACCAAAAATTTACAAGACTTCTGCCTTCTGATCCACATGGAATATACGTCTGATCTGCGCGCAATACGCAGCCGCGGGGAATGTGTGAAAAAGCCGTGAGATTCCTTGACAAGGGGGAGCAACTCGTGGTACTGTGTTCGTTGTGAAATGCTCGGGAGGAGAAGACAAAATGAGACGACGAAATAAAATGAAAATAAAGACGGTATGCCGGATGCTGTGCCTGTGTCTGATTCTGGCGGCAATGCTCGGCGGCTGTAATGCCGCAGAGGAAACGCAGGCGGAGAGTACTGCGGCCAGTACGCAGGGGAGTGCGGAGAATTCCCCGATCACGGAGTACTCTATGGACTATCTGGACACCTTTATACAGATTTCTCTGTATGATACCACGGATCGCTCCATATTGGAGCATTGCTTTGAGATCATTGCAAGCTATGAGGACAGGCTTAGCAGGACTCTGGAAGGAACGGAGATCTATGAGCTCAACGAGACAGGATCTGTGGAGGTGGAGGACGATGTACGGGAGCTTTTGGAGTACGGCCTGTACTACAGCGAGCTGACGGACGGGGTCTTTGATATAACGGTAGAACCGATTACCAGCCTCTGGGATTTTAAAGCGGAAAACCCTGTGCTTCCGGACCCGGATGAACTGGCTGAGGCTGTAAAGCATGTGGATTATACCAAGCTGCATCTCGACGGCAACAAGGTAACCCTGGAGGACCCTGAATCGGGAGTGGATCTGGGCGCTATCGCCAAAGGCTATATTGCAGATCAGGTTAAGGAATACCTGCAAAGCGAAGGGGTGGAGAGCGCTATCATCAATCTGGGCGGCAATGTGCTCTGCGTGGGCCACAAGCCTGATGGAACGCCCTTTAATGTGGGATTACAGTATCCCTTTGGGGCCCGAGACGATCTGATTGCCGTGGTTGAGATCGATGATTTTTCTGTGGTGACTTCCGGAATCGATCAGAGAAATTTCACCATTGACGATGTTCTCTATCATCATATACTGGATACGGAGACGGGTTATCCCGTTGACAATAATCTCTTGTCTGTGACGATTATCTCCGAAAAGTCGGTGGATGGAGACGGACTTTCGACTACCTGCTTTGCCCTGGGACTGGAAAAGGGCATGGAGCTGATTAACAGCATCGACGGCGTGTATGCCGCTTTTGTTACGGATGATTATGAGATTCATTATTCGGAAGGATTTGAGGATCATATTCAGGTGCGAGATAATCAGTGACGCGGCTGGGAGAAAGGCAGCGATGCAGCCGGAAAAGGGGTAACAGAAGAACTGCAAAAAAATGCTTGATTTTTAAGGGCGAGTGTGCTATCATGTTTTACAGTGAATAGATTGTGGCTAGAAGAGTGGACCGAAAAGTCCACTCTTTCTATATGTAAGGCGATAGCCGGAGACACTGTCAGGAGAGAAGGGAGTCGTCGGATTTCATGAAGCGAGAAGATTATGAGAAGCGTACCGAAGAGCTGCTGACGCCGATTGCGCAGGAGGGCGGCTATGAGATCGTGGATGTGGAGTACGTCCGGGAGGGCGGGAATCGTTTCCTGCGGGCCTATGTGGATAAGCCGGGCGGTATCACGGTGGATGACTGTGAGGCAGTCAGCCGCGTCCTCAGCGACCGGCTGGACGAAGAAGACTTTATCGAGGAGAGCTATATCCTGGAAGTAAGCTCGCCAGGCCTGGGGCGTCCGCTTAAGAAGGAGAAGGATTACATTCGCAATATGGGCGAGCTGATTGAAATCCGAACCTACAGGCCCATTGACAAACAAAAGGAATTCTTAGGCGTGCTGAAAGCCTACGATGACGACACCGTAACCATCGAGGAGGAAGACGGCTCGCAGCGTGTTTTTGAGCGGAGCATGATCGCGCTGATCCGCCAGGCGGTAATCTGGTGACAGGCGTGCGTAGAGACTGATAGACGAGAGAAACGTTTTAGGAGGATGAAAAAAAGTCATGAACAATGAACTGATGGAAGCATTGAATGTGCTGGAGAAGGAAAAGGATATCAGTAAGGATACCCTGCTGGAGGCCATCGAGAACTCTCTCCTGACCGCCTGCAAGACGCATTTTGGAAAAATCGACAATATTAAGGCTCATGTGGACCGTGAAACGGGTGATTTCGAGGTTTATGCGGAGCTGACGGTAGTAGACGAGGTGGAAGACCCTTCGACGCAGATCAGCCTGGATGACGCCAAGGCCATCAATGGTCAGTATCATGTGGGAGATGTGGTGCGCAAGGAGATCAAGTCCAAGGAGTTTGGCCGGATTGCCACGCAGAATGCCAAGAATGTGATCCTTCAGAAAATCCGCGAAGAAGAGAGAAAGGTTCTCTATAATCAGTTCAGCGGCAAGGAGCGCGAGGTTGTCACCGGAGTTGTTCAGAGATATTTCGGCAAAAATATCAGCGTGAATTTGGGCAAATGCGATGCTCTTCTTGGTGAGAATGAGCAGATCAAGGGCGAGACCTTTAAGCCCAACGAAAGAATTAAGGTGTATATTCTGGAGGTCAAGGATACTACCAAGGGCCCCAGAATTCTGGTGTCCCGGACGCATCCGGAGCTGGTAAAGCGGCTGTTTGAGGCCGAGGTGGCCGAGGTCAAGGACGGCACCGTAGAGATCAAGAGCATTGCCAGAGAGGCCGGCTCCCGCACCAAAATGGCGGTGGCTTCCAATGATCCCAACGTGGACCCGGTGGGAGCCTGTGTCGGCGTAAACGGCAGCCGCGTCGGCGCTATTGTGGATGAGCTGAGAGGCGAGAAAATCGACATTATCAACTGGAGCGATAATTCCGCCATCCTGATTGAGAATGCGCTCAGCCCGGCCAAGGTAATCTGCGTGGTGGCCGATGATGATGAGAAGACGGCCCAGGTAATTGTGCCGGATTATCAGCTGTCCCTAGCCATCGGCAAAGAGGGACAGAACGCCAGACTGGCGGCCAGATTAACCGGTTATAAGATTGATATCAAGAGCGAGACCCAGGCCAGAGAGTCGGGTCTGCTGGAAGAGATCGGTTTTGACGAGGCCTACGAAGGCGAGTATGACGATTACGGCGAGATCTACGATGGAGATTTCAGCCCGGAAGAGCCTCTGGATTGAGATAAAGACATATTAATAAAGACATATTCGAGACAGAAGGACAGCGCATTTCCGGAAAGCAACCGGTCATATAGATAGAAAGTGGTGAGACAGTGAGTGGAAAGAGAAAGGAGCCGATGCGCAAGTGCATTGGCTGCGGTGAGATGAAGAGTAAAAAAGAGCTGATCCGTGTGCTGCGAACGCCGGAGGGTGAGTTTACTCTGGACGCTACCGGACGCAAAAACGGCCGAGGGGCTTATCTGTGCCGCAACGGCGACTGCCTGGAGAAGGCGATCCGCCAAAAAGGGCTGGAGAGATCGTTTCAGGCGGCTATTCCCGCCACGGTCTACGACGATTTAAGAAAGGAGTTGTCAGAGCTTGAGGCAGAGTAAGGTCTATTCTTCGCTGGGGCTGGCAACCAAAGCAGGACAGACGCAGAGCGGCGAGTTCTGCACGGAGAGAGCGGTCAAGACCGGGCAGGCGTTCCTGGTGCTTGTCGCCCAGGATGCATCGGATAATACGAAAAAAATGTTTACTAATATGTGTACTTACTACGAGGTGCCTTGTGTCATATACGGAACCAAAGGGGAGCTGGGCCATGCTATGGGAAAAGAAATGCGGGCGTCCCTGGCGGTCACCGGCGAAGGTTTCGCAAAAATGATAGAAAAGCAGCTGTGCAGTGAGGGAATCGGAGGTAATGAGTAAGTATGGCGATAGAGAAGATGAGAGTACATGAACTGGCAAAGGAATTAGACAAAACCAGCAAGGAGGTGCTGGAAGCCTGCAAGAAATGCGGGATTTCAGCCAACAGCGCCATGAACGTGCTGACAGATAAGGATGTGGAGGCCCTGAAAAAGGAGCTGGTTCCCCCGCCGCCCAAGAAGAGACTGACGGCAGTTTTCCGTCCTCAGAACAGCGCGCAGGGCAGGCCCGGTCCCAGAAGCGGCGCTGCGGGCCAGGCAAGCCGGCCTCAGGGGCAGTCCGGACAGCCGGGACGTCCTGCGGCTCCGGCAGCCGGCAGCCGGGACGGACAGGGAGCCAATACACCTGGACGTCCGGCTCCTCAGCCTGCAGCCCAGGCCCAGCAGGGTCAGCAGACGCAGCCGGTTTCTCAGCCGGCAGCCCAGTCTGCGCCCAGAAAGGAGGAGGCGTCAAAGCCCCAGGGCAATGCCAATGCTCAGGGAAGACGTCCCGAATCCAGACAAGGGGAGGTAAGAGCTCAGGAGGCCCGTCCTCAGAGCGATCGGGGGGCTGGTTCCCGTCCCCAGGGAGAGCGCGCAGGGGAGCGGCGTGACGGCCAGAGACAGGGAGACCGTCCTGTGGGCCAGAGAGGGGATCGTCCCTTTAACCGCGATGGTCAGAGACAGGGAGACCGCCCTGCGGGCCAGAGAGGAGATCGTTCCTTTAACCGTGACGGCCAGAGACAGGGCGATCGTCCGGCCGGCGGTCAGAGACAGGGGGACCGCCGCGATGGTCAGAGACCTCCCTATAGCCGCGACGGGGCAGGACAGGGCCGTCCTCAGGGAGGCGCCAGAAACGATGGCAGAGGCGGCAGCCGTGCGCCTCGCACCGGCGGAGGAGATTCTCTGCCCATGGGCAAGCCTTCGGCTAAGCAGGCGCCCAAGCCCAAGACCAATACCAGGCAGGACCGCAAGCGCAATGAGAAGCAGGAAGCAGAGGAGATGTTCTTAAAGAAAGGGCAGAAGCCGGGAAGCCGTCCGGCTAAGGCCGCCGCCGTACAGGAGGAGATCAAGACCATCGTACTGCCGGACCGCCTGACCATCAAAGAGCTGGCAGACAAGATGAAGATCCAGCCCTCGGCCATAGTAAAGAAGCTGTTTATGGCCGGCAAGATTGTAACCATCAATCAGGAGATCGACTTCGATATGGCGGAGGAGATCGCTGTTGATTATGATATTTTGTGCGAGCACGAGGTGAAGGTAGATGTGCTGGCAGAGCTTCTCAAGGATACCGAGGATAAGGAAGAGGATATGGTGAAGCGTCCGCCGGTTGTCTGCGTTATGGGTCACGTTGACCATGGTAAGACTTCCCTGCTGGATGCCATCCGCTCCACCCATGTGACGGATAAAGAGGCGGGCGGCATTACCCAGCACATCGGCGCATATGTGGTTGAGTGCAACGGCGAGCCTATCACTTTCTTAGACACGCCCGGCCACGAGGCATTTACGGCTATGCGAATGAGAGGAGCTCAGTCCACCGATATTGCCATCCTGGTGGTAGCCGCCGATGACGGCGTTATGCCTCAGACGGTGGAGGCCATCAGCCATGCCAAAGCTGCGGGAGTAGAGATTATCGTTGCCATCAATAAGATTGATAAGCCCGGAGCCAATATAGAAAAGGTAAAGCAGGAGCTGACCGAGTATGAGCTGATTCCCGAGGACTGGGGCGGCAGCACCATCTTTGTGCCGGTGTCTGCCCACACCAAGGAAGGCATTGACACCCTGCTGGAGATGATTCTGTTAGCTGCCGAGGTGAAGGAATTGAAGGCCAACCCGAATCGCCGGGCCAGAGGTCTGGTGATTGAGGCGGAGCTTGATAAGGGCAAGGGTCCCGTGGCCACCGTCCTGGTGCAGAAGGGTACCCTCCATGTGGGCGACAGCATTGCCGTGGGTCCCTGCTACGGAAAGGTTCGCGCGATGATGGACGACAAGGGACGCCGGGTCAAGGAGGCAGGTCCCTCCATGCCGGTGGAGATTCTGGGTCTTAATAACGTACCCGGAGCCGGTGAGATCTTTGTAGTTACGCCGACTGAGAAGGACGCCAGAAGCTTTGCCGAAACCTTTATTTCCGAGGGCAGAGAGAGACTTCTGGAGGAGACCAAGCAGAAGATGTCTCTGGATGATCTGTTCAGTCAGATTAAGGCGGGCAATGTAAAGGAGCTCAACATTGTGGTCAAGGCCGACGTGCAGGGCTCCGTGGAGGCAGTAAAGCAGAGCCTGCTCAAGCTCTCCAATGAGGAAGTGGTGGTCAAGATCATCCACGGCGGCGTCGGCGCAATCAACGAGTCCGACGTGACCCTGGCGGCCACCTCCAACGCTATCATTATCGGCTTCAACGTTCGCCCGGATGCTACGGCAAAGTCTATTGCCGAGAGAGAAAAGGTGGATGTACGCCTGTACAAGGTAATTTACCAGGCCATCGAAGATGTGGAGGCTGCCATGAAGGGTATGCTGGACCCTGTCTTCGAGGAGAAGGTTATCGGCCATGCCATTGTGCGCCAGCTGTTTAAGGCCTCCGGCGTCGGCACCATCGCCGGTTCCTTCGTCACCGACGGCAAATTCCAGAGGGGCTGCAAGGTCCGCATCAGCCGGGAAGGCGAGCAGATCTTTGAGGGCGGCCTGGCTTCCCTGAAGCGCTTTAAGGACGATGTGAAGGAAGTTGCCAAGGGTTATGAGTGCGGTCTGGTCTTTGAGGGCTTTAACGACCTGCAGGTGGATGATATTATAGAGGCATATACCATGGTGGAGGTGCCCAGACAGTAAGGCGGCGCTTCCCCTTTGCAGGCTGTATCACGGCCCGGGCCGCAGAACCCGGCTGGATGAGTTAAGACAGAAGGGAGAACCATGAGAAAACGCAGTATTAAAAATATTCGTATCAATTCAGAGGTGCAGAGAGAGCTGGGAAATATTATCCGCAGCGAGGTAAAGGACCCCAGAATTTCTCCCATGACTACGGTGGTGGACGTATCGGTCACCCCGGACCTTAAATATTGCAAGGCATATATCAGTGTGCTGGGCAGCGAGGAGGAGAGGGAAGCGACCATGGCGGGCCTTAAAAGCGCGGAAGGCTATATCCGCAGCCGTCTGGCCCAGAGCGTCAACCTGCGCAACACGCCGGAGATCACTTTTATCTCCGATCAGTCCATTGCCTACGGTGTGCATATGTCCAAACTGATCGACGAGGTGGTCTCTGAGATTCCCGAGGAAAGAAGAGACGAGACTGCAGCGGACGAGGAGGGATGGGATGGAGAAGAGAAGGATTGAGCATTTGCTTGGCGGCGAAAGACGGATCTGTATCACAGGGCATGTGAGGCCGGACGGGGACTGCGTAGGTTCCTGTCTGGGGCTTCGCAGCTATCTGCTGACTCTGGATGCAACGCTTAAGGTGGATGTGTTCCTGGAGCCGGCTCCCGCCCCCTTTGCCCTTTTGACAGGCTTTGATGGAATCCGGACATATCAGCAGGAGGACGGAGAGTATGATCTCTGCTTTGTGCTGGATGCCGGCGAGAGGGGCAGACTGGGAGCAAACGCAGCCTGCCTGGATCATGCGGGGCGAATCGTATGTATCGATCATCACCGGACGCAGCGAAGCTTTGTTCCGGAGTGCATCGTAGAGCCGGAGGCTTCGGCTACCTGCGAACTTCTCTTCGATCTGATGGATGAGGAGAAAATCAATCTGGAGACGGCGGAGTGTCTGTATCTGGGGATTGCTCATGATACGGGGGTATTTCGCCATTCCAATGTGACCAGGCATACGATGGAAGCGGCCGGCGTGCTGATTGGCAAGGGCGTTCGCCATTCCAAGATTGTAAATGACACTTTCTTTTCCAAGACCTATCTGCAAAATCAGCTTTTGGGCCGGGCTCTGGTGGAGAGCATTGTTTTTTGCGAAGGACAGTGCATTGTCTCCATGGTCAGCTTAAAAACGATGGAATTCTACCGGGCGACCCATGAGGATTTGGAGGGAATTGTAGATCAGCTGCGTCTTACCCGCGGGGTAGAGGTGGCGATCTTTATCAGTGAGACGGAATTTCAGGTCTATAAGGTCAGCCTGCGTTCCAATGAAAAAGTAGATGTAAGCCGGGTGGCGGAGTATTTCGGCGGCGGCGGTCATCTGAGAGCGGCAGGCTGCACCATGACGGGAACCTTCTACGATGTGGTCAACAATCTGTCGGAGCAGATTGCTCCGCAGCTGGGAATGTGACGGCAATGATGAATGGAATTCTAAACGTGTACAAGGAGCGCGGCTTCACCTCCCATGATGTGGTGGCGAAGCTGCGCGGCATCCTTAAAATGAAGAAAATCGGACATACCGGAACGCTGGATCCCGATGCCTGCGGCGTATTGCCCGTATGCCTGGGACAGGCCACCAAGGTCTGCGGGCTTTTAACCGATCGAAAAAAGACCTACGAGGCGGTACTGCTTCTGGGAAGGGAGACAGACACCCAGGATACCAGCGGGCAGACTCTGCGGGAGAGACCGGTTACGGCCGGCGAGGAGCAGATCCGGCAAACGGTGGGCCGTTTTCTGGGAAGGCAGATGCAGCTTCCCCCTATGTATTCCGCGCTGAAAGTGGGAGGAAAGCGGCTGTATGAGCTGGCCCGGGAGGGTAAGACGGTAGAGCGTACCCCCAGACCAGTGTTTTTTTATGAAATTGAGATTCTTGCGATTGCTCTTCCCCGGGTGAAGCTGCGGGTCACCTGTTCCAAGGGGACCTATATTCGCACCCTGTGTCATGATATTGGAGAGGCTCTGGGCTGCGGAGGCTGCATGGAGGAGCTTTTGCGCACGGAGGTGGAGCCCTTCCGGGTGGAGGAGAGTCTGCGTCTTAGTGAGATAGAGGCCCTGGCGGCCGCAGGACGGGTACAGGAGGTTATCTGGCCGGCGGACCGTCTCTTTGGGGACTGGCCGGCGGTTTCGGTGCGGGAAGAGTTCTCCCGCTATATGTATAACGGAAATCCCCTGAAGGCACAGTGGCTTGCGTGGAAGGAGTCTCCTGCCTCCGGACAGGAGCTGCCTTTTATGATCCGTCTGTATACGGAACAGGGTGTTTTCTTCGGCACTTATGAGTTTGACAAAGAGAAGGCCTGCTATCGGCTGCAGAAGATGTTTTACGGAGGCTGAGATGATTTTTTTCAGAAATACGACAGATTTTGACGCAGGTGCGGACAGCGTGGTGACACTGGGAAAGTTTGACGGCCTGCACCGGGGACATCAGCTGCTGATCCGGGAGGTGCTGCGCATCGGGCGCGATGAGGGACTTAAAACGGTGGTCTTTACCTTTGGCGTTCATCCTAGGGCGCAGGTGGCCGGAAAGCCCCAGGAGCTTTTGCTGACCAATGAGGAAAAAAGAGAGCGGCTGGAGGCCCAAGGAATCGATATGGAGGTGGAGTTTCCTTTCAACGATATTACCTCCCATATGCAGCCCCGGGACTTTGTCCGGGAGATCCTGGCCGGAAAGCTGCGGGCCAAGAAGGTCATCGTAGGCACGGACTTTGGCTTTGGTTACAAGAGAGCCGGCAATGTGGCTCTGCTTCAGGAGATGAGCGCAGAGTGCGGCTTTGAAGTGATCGTCAAGAAAAAGCTGAAGACCAAGGAGGGGCTGGATATCTCCAGCAGCTATATCAAGGATCTGCTGCGGCTTGGCCATATGGAGCAGGTAAACGGCCTTTTGGGCTATCCTTTCAGCATCCGCGGACCGGTGGTCCAGGGCAATCACTATGGAAGAACCTTCGGCATGCCGACCATCAATCAGGTGCCGCCGCCGGAAAAGCTGATGCCGCCCAACGGAGTCTATGTATCCCGCACCCTTATTGACGGCGTTTCCTACAAGAGCGTTACCAATATCGGCGTCAAGCCTACCATCGACGGGAAATATCCCAAGGGAGCCGAGACCCATATTCATGACTTTGAACGGGATGTCTACGGACAGACCGTGCAGGTGCAGCTCTATTCCTACGCGCGGCCGGAGATGAAGTTTGAGTCGAAGGAACAGCTGATCGCTCAGATGCGCCGGGACAGCCGCTCGGCTCTGGACTTCTGGGAAGACGAAAGTCACTGGATCGGAACCCAGTCAGGAAGATGATATTTACGGGTTAAACCGGTCAATATTCAGGTCAATATTCAGGGAAAATTTACTGTTGACAAAACAACTCCTGATTGCTATAATGTCTTCGTAACAAATGTAATAATTCCGTAATAACTTGTAGAGAGACCGTAACAAACAGGAGCGATGCATATGAGAAAATCATTTTGGATAAGAACAGGAATGGCGGCCATGACGATGAGCATGCTGATGGGCGCCGTAGCCATGGCTGATGGAGAGGAGAATGCCAACACTTCAACGGCAGGCCAGTATTCTCTGGATGCAGGCAGCGTTGAGGCGGAGAACACCGCTAATGTGTCGGGGACCCTGTCTTTGGCCGGCGTTTCCGTTTCTCTGGATGATTATTATTCCACTTTGGAGTCCGGTTCTTATTCACGTGTAATTGAGATGGAGCTGGGAGCGGCTACGGACGAGGAGATCGCCCGCAAGGCTTCCGTGCTTGATGAATATGAGAATCTGGGAATCGCCCTTGTGGACAATTATCTGAATGTCCGCGAGCTTCCCAGCAGCGAGAATACCAGCCAGATCATCGGCAAGATGATTCATGACACTGCCTGTGAGATTCTGGATTATGCAGATGGATGGTATAAGGTTAAATCCGGTCCGGTGACCGGTTATGTGTCTGCGGACTATATTATCACCGGCGATGAAGCGGTGGCAGTGGCCCTGGAGGAGGCAAAGCTTCGTGCTATTGTCAAGACCGACGGCGGCGAGCTGAATGTTCGCAAGGAGCCCAGCACCGACAGTGAGATTCTGGAAAAGGTCAGCGCGGAGGAGCGCTACGAGGTCACCGAGGTTCTGGACGGATGGGTAAAGATCGTTACCCTGACCGGCGAGGAGGGCTATGTATCCTCTGAGTATGTGGAAGTGAAATATGCGCTGAACGAGGCGGTTGAGTTTACCCCTCCGATGACTTCTTCCAAGAGACTGGCTATTATCGACTATGCACAGCAGTTTTTGGGCAATCCTTACGTCTTTGGCGGTACCAGCCTGACGCGGGGCACCGACTGCTCTGGCTTTGTAATGCGGGTATTTGAGAACTTTGGCATCTCTCTGAGCCGCACCTCCAAAGCGCAGGCGAACAACGGCACGGAGATCAGCTATTCGGAGGCTCAGCCCGGCGACCTGATTTTCTACGGACGTTCCGGCGTCAGCGGCATCGGTCACGTGGGTATCTACCTGGGCAACGGCAAGATCATCCATGCGGCCAGCAGCCGTACGGGCATTATCATTTCCAACGCCAAGTTTAAGAGCATCCTGAAGGTAGTCAATGTAATTGACTGACGGATCGTGACAGGTAAATACGGATTAAATAAAGAGAGACAGTTCCCCGGAGCTGTCTCTTTTGGTATATACGGCTGAAATTTGCCTCCGCAAAACTTTTGGACAGTGATACATTATCATGCAAAACCATATGTGCAAAAAATAGTACGCAGGTTAAGATAAATTGTTAAATAAATGACTTTACAAATTGGGCAGAGTATGATATTCTTTGGACGTTGCTTAAAATCAATACTTTTTCAGGAGGAAAGTAATGAAAAGAATTATTAGCTTTGTACTGATCGCAGCAATGGTTCTGATGGCTGCCGGCTGCTCCGGCACCACCGATGGAACTGCTGCCGAGACGACGGCTGCCGCCACCCAGGGCGAAACCGCTGCTGAGACCGTGGAGGAGACGGAGGCTGCAGCTTCTGACATGGAGTGCGATATCGTTATCGTGGGCGCTGGCGGAGCCGGCCTGACCGCTGCTCTGCAGGCCGTAGAGAACGGAGCGGAGAATGTCATCATCGTGGAGAAGATGTCCATGACCGGCGGCAATTCGGTTCGTTCCACCGGCGGCATGAACGCAGCCAAGACCCCCAATCAGGATGCGAACGAGTTCGCAGAGAATGCCGGTGTAGAGGCTACTTTGCAGAGCGCAGCTGAGGATTATGCAGATAATGCAGATATCACTGCTCTGGCTGAGACCGTGCAGGCTCAGTATGATGAGTATCTGGCAAATCCTGAGGGATATTTTGACAGCGTGGAGCTGTTTGAGCTGGATACTCTGATCGGCGGCCATGGCCTCAACAATGTGGAGCTGGTTAAGGCTCTGGCTGAGAATTCCGCCGACGCTATTGTATGGCTGCGTGAGAGCCAGGGCGCTGATCTGAGCCAGGTAGGCCAGTTTGGCGGCGCCAGCGTAAAGCGTATCCACAAGCCCGTGGATGAGGAGGGCAAGACCCTGTCCGTAGGTTCTTACCTGATTCCGATTCTGACGGCTAACTGCAATGAGAGCGAGAACATTCAGATTCTGTTTGAGACTCCCGCTACGGAGATCATCATGGAGAATGGAGCTGCCGTAGGCGTCGTAGTAAACGATGGGGAGAATGAGTTCAACATCCATGCCGGCGCTGTTGTTCTGGCCAGCGGCGGTTTTGGCGGAAACAATGAGATGGTTGCTCAGTACAAGCCTGAGTACGATGGATATATCACCACCAATGCCCCCGGCATCGATGGCGACGGCATCGTAATGGGAGAGGCTGTTGGAGCTGCTACGGTTGATATGGATCAGATTCAGCTGCATCCCACTGTGAATCCAGATACCAGCGCTCTGATTACCGAGGGTCTGCGCGGCGATGGCGCTATCCTGGTGAACACCAACGGCGAGCGTTTTATCGATGAGGTAGGAACCCGCGACGTGGTATCTGCCGCTGAGTTTGCTCAGCCTGGTCAGATGGCTTACCTGATCGTTGATCAGGCGATGGTGGATGCTTCCTCTGTTATCGCCGGCTACATCAAGCAGGGCCTGACCGTTTCCGGTGAGACCTATGAAGAGCTGGCTGAGACCCTGGGCATTGATCCTGCTACCTTCGCCGAGACCATGAACACCTGGAACGGCTATGTGGAGGCAGGCGAGGACCCTGACTTTGGACGCGTATCCTTTGCAAATCCTCTGAACACCGCTCCTTACTATGCGATCGCTGTGACTCCCGGTGTGCATCACACCATGGGCGGTCTGGAGATCAACACCAACGCTGAGGTGTTAAGCACCGAGGGCGAGGTTATCCCCGGACTGTATGCTGCCGGCGAAGTAACCGGAGGCGTGCATGGATCTAACCGTCTGGGCGGCAACGCTGTGGCTGACTTCGTAGTATTTGGCCGCATTGCCGGCGCCAGCGCTCAGGCTTATGTGGGCTGAGTAAGTCCCCTGACTTACGAAAGCAAAACAGGCATTTAAGTTAAAGAAGCAATAGAGAAGATGGGCAGGAGCTTTACGGCTTTTGCCCGTCTTTTTCTTATTTATTCCCCTTCGCAGATGTGGTATACTTACAGGGAGGAAAATGGAGAAATCTCTGGACAGATACAGATCGAAGGAGAAGGGAATGGAAACAGCAAGGATTTTAATTGTGGAGGATGAGGTCCCGATTGCTGAACTTTTGCAGTATGGATTTCAGAAGGAAGGGTTTCAGGTCTGCTGTGCGCAGACTGCCGGAGCGGCTATTATGCGGGCGGCAGATTTTAAACCGGAGGTGCTGCTTTTAGACTGGATGCTGCCGGATATGAGCGGACTGGAGCTGTGCCGCCTTTTTTCCGCAGAATACAGGATACCTATCGTTATGCTGACAGCCCGGTCGGATATCGAGGACAAGCTGTCGGGGCTGGAAAGCGGGGCGGACGACTATATCACCAAACCCTTTGATATGCGGGAGGTGATCGGACGAGTGCGGGCTGTGCTGCGCCGCTTTGAAAAGGCCCACAGGACCGGCACAGAGGAAGGGGACGAAGCACCGTTATGCCTGTCCGCTTCGGAGCGTGTGGTGATGAACAAGGGACGGCTGGTGGAGCTGCCGCCTAAGGAGTACGATCTTCTGTCCTTTTTTATGCAGAATCCCAGACAGGTATTTACCCGTCAGGAGCTGCTCCAGGAGGTCTGGGGCTATGCAGACGGAGGCGATACCCGAACCGTGGATCTTCATGTACAGAGACTGCGCAAAAAACTGAATCTGGACGGTCATCTGGTGACTGTCTTTGGAGTGGGGTATAAATATGTTCCGTAAGAGCATCCTGTGGAGGCTGTTGGGCGGACTTCTGCTGATCTTTGCCGTTGGCAGCCTGTTTTTGTACTGGATGGTGCAGCGTCAGGAGCAGGAGAGCCGTCTGGATCAGATTGCGGATGATCTGACTACGCTGAAAGCCAACAGTCAGGTTTACATCCGGCAGCTTCTGGTGCTGGATGGACAGAATAACGATGAGCGCAGCTATCGCCTGGTAGCCAGGGAGATGGTCCAGGAGCTCTATCAGATTAACGGCTGCTATCCGGCGGCCTATACCAGTGAGGGAGAACTCTTGTATGCGGTTCGGTCCGATCTGTTTGAAAGCGCGCCTGAGGAGGATTTTGCCAGGGCCATGGCGGGGACGGATGCCTTTACAGTCTTTTATCTCAATGAAGAACAGATGACGGTTACCTTCTCCATGCCGGTGGAGGTCGTGGATGAGACGGTGGGAATTCTGCGCTTTTGGGTGGACTATTCCGCCCTTTACCAGCAGGGCCGGGACACTGCCGATATGGTGCTCAAGAGCTGTATGCTGGTGTTTGCGCTGATCTTTGCTGTCGCGTTGATCCTGATCTCCCAGATGCTGCGCCCGATCCGCAGACTGAGCCGGATTTCGCGCCAGGTGACAGAGGGCCTGACGCGGGAGGAGATTGATCCGGCGGTTTTTGAAAGCCTGGAGAGAGATCAGGGGCCGGATGAGGTGGGACGGCTGGCGCAGGATATGGGGACGATGCTGCTGCTTTTGGACGAGCAGTTTGACCGGATGAAGGAGGATAAGGAACGGATTCTGGAGTTAATGAAGAGCCGCCAGGAGTTTTATAACAATGTGACCCATGAACTCAAGACGCCGCTGACGGTGATTCAGGGCTATGCAGGGCTTCTGGAGACGGCGGGGGATGACGAGGAGCTTAAGAGCAAGGCGGTTACTCATATTCAAAATGAGAGCGGACGGCTCTACCGGATGGTACTCCAGCTGTTGGATTTGTCCAGACGGCGAATGGCAGGCAAGAAGGAGCCGGTAGAATTGAGGCCTCTGATTGCGTCTGTGGCCGAGTCCATGGAGGTGCGGGCCTCGCGGTACGGCATTGGTTTTGTACGGAACCTGGAGGAGGGGCTCTGGGTGCTGGCAGAGGAGGAACGCGTGCATCAGGTAATCGTCAATCTCTTTGACAATGCCATCAAGTATGGCAGAGAAGGCTGTCCGGTGACGGTGGACGGGAGAAGGCAGGACTCTCAGATCGTAATCGAAATCAGCAACCAGGGCTTTTTGCCTCCGGAGGACAGAGAGAAGGTCTTTGAACCTTTTTATCGCATCTCCAAGGAGGCTTCCCGGGAGAAGGGGAGCGCAGGCCTGGGACTGCCGCTGTGCCGCCAGCTGATGGAGGAACAGGGAGGCAGTATTGAGGCGGACTGCCGGGACGGCCGGGTGATTTTTATTCTGACTTTCACGGCGGCTGTTTCGCAGCAGGAACAGACGGGCAGAAGGAGGAAGCCATGAGCAGGCGAAGTAAGAAAGGTCAGAGCGCAAAACGGCCGGCGGCAAAGGAGCAAAGCAGAGGGAAGCTGCGCATTGCGGCTGCTGCGGCAGCGCTGACTGCATCCATGCTTGTATCCGGCTGCGAACGGCGCGAACCCATCACCTATAATCTGGAAGCCGTACGTTCCACGGAGGCGGCGGGAGAGGCTGCTCTGGTATCGGAGGAATATCAGGTGGTCAGCAGTCACTGGTATGAGTACCAGGGACTGGGACAGTGGATGGGCGGAGGAGCCACGGCCAGCGTGCTGGAAACGGAACCGGGCAAGCTTATTGTTTTTACGGAAGGGGAGGAAGGCAGCTTTCAGTGGAGGGACGTCTATTACGCATACGGCTTTTTTGATACAGAAGAGATGAGAGGGCGGGAGGCGGACGGCGGCAGTCCCTTTGTGATCGCTCCCGTGCTCATGTCCGCCGACGGAACGGCGGTGGCCTATCAGGATATGCGGGATGACGGCTATATGCTGGCCCTGTCTCAGATGGGGCAGGAGACCATTCTCTTAGACGGGGGCGGCCGCATCTACGAGGACGATGAGGCGATTGGTCCGGAAGCGGAATACGACTGGAGCCGCTTTGAATATTGCTGGTCGGCAGACGGCAGACAGCTGTTTTATTATAAAATGACCAGAAGAGATAACATCCCTGGAGATGAAACCGTACAAAGCGAAGAGGAGACCGTGCAGGAGGGGGAAGACGGAGAGGAAGATCGGGAGAATGAAATCCTGGAGCCGGAAAGAGGGACGGCAGAGGGAGACGTACTTATGTTTCCCTGCGGCGTCTTTGGTTATGACCGAGACAGCGGTCAGGTCCGGGAAATCTGGGAACCGATGGTGGTGGAAATCTCAGGCGACAGCACCCAGGTGGCCTCCATTGCAGCCGACGCAGCAGACGGCCAGGCGGTCATGTTTATTTTATTTAACGATGAAAACAGCGGCCAGGATATTCTTCTGTGGAAGGACGGCGAGGAAGAGTCAATGCGGCTGCTGGACTTACAGGACGATCCTCGCCTTCAGATCCGCATGAGCGATGGAATATATTACTGCCGGGATAACGGAGAAATTCTGCGCTGCGCCATTTCGGGAGACGAACAGGAGACCCTTCTCTATGTTGGTTCGGGACTGGAGACCTTTTTGGTGACGGAGGATGAGAGCAGGGTATTTACCGTGGAGATGCGGGGAGAGACGGAGGATATCTGTCTTTATACAAGGGACGGCGAAGGAAACTGGCGCAAGCAGGTGCTCTATGTGGGAGCGGAGGGAGCCAGGTACTTGCAGCTGTCGGCGGACGGCAGCGAGCTTTTGGCGGAGTGTCCGGGCGCGTCCGGTACCATGGCGCTGGTACTGTCTTTTGGCGTTTCAAACGCCGCAGAATAGACAGGCGAAATAAACAGGAAAAACCTGTAGAATGAGGAAAAGAATGAGGAAGTATATATGCCTAATATTGTGATAATCGGAGCCGGCGCATCGGGGATGGCGGCGGCTATAGCGGCGGCATCCGAAGGCGCCGGCGTAACCTTGATCGAGAGAAATGAAAAGCCGGGCAAAAAAATCTATATTACCGGCAAGGGGCGCTGCAATTTGACCAATGCGTCGGATATGGAGACGGTGCGAAGCAACGTGATTACGAATCCCAAATTTCTCTACAGCGCTTTCCATGCTTTTGATAATCAGGACATAATCCGGCTCCTGGAGGAGGAGGGATGTCCGGTTAAGGTGGAGAGAGGAAACCGCGTGTTTCCGGTTTCCGACCATGCCTCCGATGTGACGGCGGCTTTGAAGCGGCGGATGGACCGGCTGGGGGTAAAGCTGCGCCTGAATACACGGGTTTTGTCCCTGATTCTGGAAAACGATGCGGCAGCCGGCGTGCAGGTGCGGGACGAGATAACCGGGCGGGAGGAGGAAGTGAGGGCGGATGCCGTTATCGTAGCTACCGGCGGCTGCTCTTATCCCTCTACCGGGTCTGCCGGCGACGGATATCGCTTTGCCGCCCAGGCAGGTCATACGGTGACAGAGAGAAGGCCCGCTCTGGTGCCTTTTGAGACCAGGGAGGACTGGAGCAGGCAGCTGCAGGGGCTGGCTCTTCGCAATGTGAAGGTACGGATCGAAAAGGACGGACGGCTGCTGTGGGAAGAATTTGGCGAGATGCTTTTTACCCATTTCGGCGTCAGCGGACCGGTTCTTCTAAGCGCTTCCAGCGTGGTGGGGCCCAAGCTTCCGGCGATCCTTCAGATTGACTTAAAGCCTGCCCTGAACGAGGAACAGCTGGATAAAAGGCTGCTGCGTGATTTCTCTCAGTCCCAGAACCGTCAGCTGAAAAATGCCCTGAGCGGTCTGTATCCGGCCCGTCTGATTCCGGTGATAATCCGGGAGAGCGGACTGGACGGAGACAGGGTGGTTCATGATATAACGGCGGTACAGCGCCGCAG
>CALWLM010000076.1 GCA_944381515.1 uncultured Lachnospiraceae bacterium
CTGGTGGGAATTCCAAAAATGGAAGCCCCCACGCTGTAGACGACAATGGAAAAAAGGGCTGCGCACAGGGCGATCAGAGCTTCGTGACTGTTGCCGCCAAAGTCCACCATGTTGCTGATGGTGGAAACTACCGAGCTGTTGATCTGAGTCATGACAAAGACGCCTAGAAAATTAAAGAAGGCGCTCATCAGGATGGCGCTTCGGACGTTCATGCACCGTGTCGTGACGCAGGTGGCAATGGCATTGGGAGCGTCGGTCCAGCCATTGACAAAAATGACGCCCAGGGTCAGGGCCACGGTGATGAAGAGTACGGGACTGGAAAACATGTTGTCGAGAAATACGGAAAATGATATGTCCATAGAGTCTCCCGTTCATCTGAATTCTGGAATATACATAATTTTATATGTAAAGCTTTCGTAAAAGAAATGTTATATTCCAGTAAAGTCAAGTATAACAAGAAAATGAAAACAGGTCAACGGGAAAACTCTTGACTCTGACGCAGCGTAATGGTGTATCTTATATACAGGAAGGCGCTTTCCGCGGCACTACGGCAGTATTATATTGTGATATCATATGGGATTATTATCCGGAGGTATTATCGGAGCAGAGCAGGAGAGGGACTATGGATGAAGAAATGAGAACGGTTAAGGAGGTAGCGGACCTGACGGGAGTCAGCGTGCGGACCCTGCACTATTACGATGAAATCGGACTGTTAAAGCCCTCCGGCGTAAGCGCGGCGGGCTACCGCCTTTACGGCACGGATAAGCTGGAAGAGCTGAGGCAGATCCTGATGGAGGCCTATGGCAGCAAAGAGGGAGTGATAAAGGCGGCGGCCAATCCGCCGGGGCAGGAGGGAGTAGAGCAGATGCAGCGCCAGACGGACGCTGTGTGCCGCAGGCTGGTCCGGTGCAGGCGAGAGGGGCTTTCGGAGGCTTCGCTGGAGGTAAAGCTTTTGGTCTGCGAGTATGCTCTGGCTATGAAAACAGGACTTCGCCTGGAAAATGAGCGGCAGGTAATGTTAGGGATGGCCGATACCTATGACAGCTATGAAAAGGCGCGGGAGGCGCTGGATGGGCAGTATGAAGAACCGGGATTGGCGGCCTATCTGGTCCGCGCAATCCGGTCGTTTTATCGTTAGGAGGGATTCGGCTGTGCGCCGTCCGCCAGTCTGGCTTTCTTATAGGCGGCCAGAATCAGCTCTCTGGCAGCGTGAGCCTCTTCCTTGGTGGCATCCCGGGTTTCCTCCAGGGGATAGGGAATACCCAGCTTTTGGTATTTGGCCTTTCCCATGGAATGATAGGGCAGAACATCCAGGGCCTTTACATTGTGCAGAGACGCCATAAAGGTACCCAGACCCTCCAGGTATTCCCGGTACAGGGTGAGGCCGGGCACCACCACATGGCGAAGCCAGATGGGAATATGGTAGGCATCCAGGCAGCGGGCAAAGGACAGAATCTGCCTGTTGGAGTGACCGGTCAGTTCCCGGTGTCTGGCATCGTCGATCTGCTTTATGTCCAGGAGCACCAGGTCCGTGAGGGGCAGAAGCTCCTCCAGCTGCCGCATGAACCGTTCGTTATGGGGATTATACAGCACTCCGCAGGAGTCGATGCAGGTGTGAACGCCGCGGCGCTTCAGATCACGGAAAAGTTCGATGAGAAAATCCATCTGCATCATGGGCTCTCCGCCGGTGACGGTGACGCCGCCGCTGCGGTAAAAGGGCAGGTTGGAATAAAAGCCCGCCAAAACCTCTTCCACGGTCATCTGGGCGCCGGTACCGTATTCCCAGGTGTCCGGATTGTGGCAGTACTGGCAGCGCATGGGACAGCCCTGGAAGAAGATCACATAGCGGATGCCGGGACCGTCTACGGTTCCGCAGCTTTCTATGGAATGAATATAACCCTTCATATGATTGGCCTCCTGAAAAAGTGTCTGGTGTCCGAATATCCAGGCGGCGGCCGGAGAATACTTGTATGGAATTCTCCGGCCGCCGTTTTTGTGCTACAGCGTTATCTGCGGGCCTTTATCTCCGGCATGATTACATGCTTTCGTGGAAGGTGCGGGAGATAACGTCGTCCTGCTGTTCTTTGGTCAGCTTGATAAAGTTTACGGCATAGCCGGAGACGCGCACCGTCAGCTGGGGATAATTCTCCGGGTGCTTCTGGGCGTCCAGAAGAGTCTCGCGGGTGAATACATTTACATTCAGGTGATGTCCGCCCTGCTCCACATATCCGTCCAGCATGGATACCAGATTGTCTACCTGCTGCTTGTTGACCGTTGTCGCCATAATGATTGTTCTCCTTTTTGGGGGAAGCCTCCGAAGGGGCTTGGTTATTTCAGTTACAGTATAATTTACAGCTCCGGCTCTCTGTCGATGCTCTCTTCAATATTGGGAATATTGCAGGCCATATTGGCGCAGTCCCCGATCCGATCCAGATCCAGGTCTCCGGCAAAGATCTGGTCGTCCTTGCCCAGAGCGCCGGGGATGATGGAGAAGGTATTGGAGATACCGTCCTGAGCGTCGCGGAAGGGAAGCTTTGCCACCGAGGCCAGAGAGGCCAGGGCTCCATGGCTGTCGCGGCCGTGCATCGGATTTGCTCCGGGGGCCAGCGGCACGCCCTGCTTGCGTCCGTCGGGGGTGTTGCCGGTCTTCTTGCCGTAGACCACGTTGGAGGTGATGGTCAGGATCGACATGGTCGGCACAGAGTGACGGTAGGTGTGATGCTTGCGGATTTTGTCCATAAAGCTGTGGACCACTTTCACGGCGATCTCGTCCACCCGGTCGTCGTTGTTGCCGTATTTAGGGAAGTCTCCCTCGACCTCATAGTCCACCACCAGGCCGTCCTCGTCGCGGACCGGCTTAACCTTGGCGTATTTGATGGCGGAGAGGGAGTCTGCTACCACCGACAGGCCGGCGATACCGGTTGCAAAGTAACGCTTTACATCCCGGTCATGGAGAGCCATCTGCAGCTTCTCGTAGCAGTATTTGTCGTGCATATAGTGGATGATGTTCAGCGTGTTGACGTAGAGGCCGGCCAGCCACTCCATCATATCGTCGAATTTCTGCATTACATCGTCGTATTCCAGATATTCTGTCTCCACCGGGCGGTAGCGGGGGCCTACCTGTACCTTCAGGCGCTCGTCCATGCCGCCGTTGATGGCATAGAGCAGGCATTTGGCCAGGTTAGCGCGGGCGCCGAAGAACTGCATCTCCTTGCCTACCCGCATGGAGGATACGCAGCAGGCGATGGCATAGTCGTCGCCGTGGACATCCCGCATCAGGTCGTCGTTCTCATACTGGATCGAAGAGGTCTTGATGGACATCTTCGCGCAGTACTCCTTGAAGGGACGGGGGAGCTTGGTGGACCAGAGCACGGTCAGGTTGGGTTCCGGCGCGGTGCCCAGGTTGTCCAGGGTATGCAGATAGCGGAAGGAGGTCCGCGTTACCAGAGGACGGCCGTCGATGCCGATGCCGCCGATGGACTCCGTCACCCAGGTGGGATCGCCGGAGAAAAGGGAATTGTACTCCGGAGTCCGGGCAAATTTCACCAGACGCAGCTTCATGATGAAGTGGTCGATGTATTCCTGGGCCTGCTCCTCGGTAATTAGTCCCCGTTCCAGATCTCTCTGGATGTAAATGTCAATGAAGGTGGAGGTGCGGCCCAGACTCATGGCTGCGCCGTTCTGCTCCTTGACGGCGGCCAGATAGCCGAAGTAGAGCCACTGGATGGCCTCCTTGGCATTGCGGGCCGGGCGGCTGATGTCGCAGCCGTAAATCTCACCCAGCTGTCTTAACTCGTCCAGAGCCCGGATCTGATCGGCCAGCTCTTCCCGCAGACGGATATTTTCACCGGTCATGCGGACCAGGGAGGTGGCTAACTGCTGCTTCTTGTCCTCGATCAGCCAGTCGGTGCCGTAGAGGGCCACCCGGCGGTAGTCGCCGATAATGCGGCCTCTGCCGTAGGCGTCGGGCAGACCGGTGATGATGGCGGACTTTCGGGCCAGACGCATCTCAGGGGTGTAGGCGTCGAAAACGCCCTGATTGTGCGTCTTTCTGTATTTTGTAAAAATTTCCACGACTTCGGGGTCTACCTCGTAGCCGTTCTCCCGGCAGGCGTTCTGCGCCATGCGGATACCGCCAAAGGGCTGCAGGGAGCGCTTGAAGGGCTTGTCCGTCTGGAAGCCTACGATCTGCTCCAGGTCCTTATCGAGATAGCCGGGGCCGTGGGAGGTGATGGTGGACACAATCTTGGTGTCCATATCGAGGACGCCGCCGGCCTCTCTCTCCTTGCGGGAGAGCTCCATGACCTGTGCCCAGAGCTTTTTGGTGGCATCGGTGGGTCCGGCAAGGAAATCCTCATTGCCTTCATAGGGTGTGTAGTTTTTCTGGATAAAATCGCGTACGTTGACGGTTGCGCGGTTCCAGCGGCCGGGGGTGAATCCATCCCAGCTGTCAGCAATCCAGTGCTTCTCCATGAAAGTTCCTCCTGTAGAAATATAAATAAGATTTAAAAGTTACGGATAATTTCTGCGGGACGGCAAAGGAAGAAAGGTTTGCGATTCCTGCCCTGCGTCCGTGCCTATATTATATGGAAATCCGCCCGGTTTAGTCAATGGGCTGCCTTGTATTAAAACAAGAACAAAGTTAGATATTGCTAACTGCGTGCAAACGGATGTACAAACAAATTTATAAATATATAAATCTGTCGATGAAACGAATATATAAACGAGCCTGAGCTCAACTTGTTTAAACAAGACATTGACAGGGGATGCGAACCGTGCTATGATGAAACCATAAAACATGTTTAAACAAGTTTGGAGGCATGTGTTTTAACGAACCAGGTAAGGTCAAGCAACCAAAAAACCAACGTCAGCCAAGGAAATAAAGTAATGGAGGAATGAAGTATGGCGGGGAAAAATTATCAGGAGATGGCAGAGCAGATTCTGCAGGCCGTGGGCGGAAAGGAGAACGTACAGTCCATAACCCATTGTATCACCAGACTGCGCTTTCAGCTGAAAGATAAGACGGCGGTAAAAGAGGATGAGATAGGAAAGATCGACGGGGTGATGGGCTGCCAGTATTCCGGGGAACAGTTTCAGGTGATTGTCGGCACCTCGGTGGGAAAGGTCTACAGCATTGTGTCGGATCTGGCGGGGCACGCAGAGGGCGGGCAGACAGAAAAAGGGGAAGCTCCAAAGGAGAAACTTACGATCAAAAATCTGGGAAGCCGGATTATCACCGGGCTTACTTCCTGCATTACGCCGGTACTGCCGGTCATCATCTGCGCCGGTATGCTGACTCTGGTGCAGACGGTATTGGGGCCGACGATGCTGGGACTGCTTTCGGCGGACAGCGGCGTCTATACGGTGCTCAGCTTTGCAGCCAATGCAGGTTTTTATTTCCTGCCGGTGTTCTTAGGCTATACCAGCGCCAAATATTTCAAGGCCAACCCGCTGATCGGCATGCTGATGGGAGCGATTCTTCTGCATCCCACCTTTACGGATCTGGTCGCAGCCGGGACGCCTCTTGATATTTTTGGCATACCGGTAACGGCGGCCACTTACAGTACCAGCGTGGTGCCCATTATTCTGATCTGCTTTGTGATGTCCTATGTGGAGCGGTTCTTTAGCCGGATTATTCCCGATGTGGTCAAGCTGGTGTTCGTACCGGTATGCACGGTGCTCGTCATGCTGCCTTTGGGCCTGTGTCTGCTGGGGCCTCTGGGCTATATCCTGGGCAATTACATCAGCGTGTTCTTCCTGTGGCTGCACGATGTGCTGGGACCTGTCGCAGTGGGACTGATTGCGGCTGCTTATCTGCCTCTGATTATCACCGGCATGCACCACACCATCAATATGGCCGCGGTCGTCAGTATGATGTCTCTGGGATATGACAATGTGGTTCTGGTAGGAGCGGCGGCGGCTACGCTGGCCTCCATCGGAGCGAATATCGGCTTTACCCTGAAGGCGAAGAAGAAGGAAAACAAGAGTCTGGGCCTGACCTGCGTGGTGATGCAGGCGTTAGTAGGTCTGGGAGAGCCGGGTATCTACGGGATTTATCTGCCTCACCGTTCGGTATTTGCCGCGGAGCTTTTGGGAGCTTTCTGCGGCGGCGTGGTGATGAGTCTGTTGGGCTGCAAGCTGTATGCGCTGACGGCTTCCAATATCATGATCCTTCTGGGATTCGTCGGCGGCGAGTCCAATATGAATTTCATCTGCGCTGTAATCGGCGGACTGGTGGCGGCTGTGGTTGCCATTGTTGTCACCATGGTGTTAAAATTAAAAGAAGACTAAAAAATTGAGGGAGAACAGACGGCACAATGAAGCTGATCATCAATGCGGACGACTTTGGGCTGACCGATGGTGTGAACCGGGGAATTCTTAAGGGAATGCAGGATGGACTTCTGACAGATACCAGCGCCATCGTCTGCGCGCCTGCCTTTGCATCCGGGGCAGAGCTGGCTTTGCAGAATGGAGTAAGGGAGATGGGGCTCCACTGTCTGGCTACGGTGGGAAGGCCCATCCTCCCCGCCGGCCAGGTCAGGTCGCTGGTGGGAGAGAACGGAGCCTTTTATTCCCGCGATGTATTTATGAGCAGGGATATCGACGTATCGGAGCTGGAGGCAGAGATGGAAGCGCAGATCGGAGTATTGCTGCGGTCCGGTCTTGCTCTCAGCCATCTGGACACCCATCACGGTTTTATGTATAAGACGGAAGCAATTAAAGAGATGTTCGTGAGGCTTGCGCATAAATACGACGTGCCGCTGCGCAACGAACAGTCCCGCAAGACGGATGAAGGACCGGTGAACGAAGAGCTGAGGCGTCTGGGCGTGCGTGCGGTGGAGAAGCTTTATTTTAACCGGGGAATCCCCTGCCACACGGTGGAAACGGTGAAGGCCTTTCTGGAGGAGGCGCAGGGGCGCTGGGATATGGTGGAGATCGGCTGCCATCCGGGATACAGCGATGAAGAGCTGAGAAATATTTCTCCTTTAAACGATGATCGGGAGAAGGAGCTGGCAGTTTTTCTTGACCCTTCACTCAGACAGTATGTGGAAGGGCGCGCAATAGAACGGATATCCTATTCCCAGTGGAATAAAACAAGGAATCGAGCCAGTTAAACCGGATTAACCGGATGAAAATGGAAGCAGAACAGGGGATTGCAGGAAGGAGCAAAAACTATGCGGGAACTGATACTCAGGGCCGACGATCTTGGCTATTCAAGGGGAGTCAATTATGGAATCCGGGATGCGGTGGAAGCGGGACTGATCCAGACGGTGGGCGTGATGATTGCGATGCCTGAGGCCGGGCATGGCCTGCGTCTGATGGACACGCAGAGGCTGTGCCTGGGACTTCACTTTACGGCCTGCTGCGGCAGACCGGCCTGCGATCCGGCTCAGGTGCCGTCGCTGGTAGATGAAGAGGGATTCTTTCATTCCTCGCATTATTACCGCAGCGCCGGAGAGGATTTCGTGTCGGAGAAGGAGGCCGGGCTGGAAGTGCGGGCGCAGATGGAAAAGTTCATCGGCCTGGTGGGAAGAAAACCGGATTATCTGGACTGTCATGCAGCTATTACGCCGAAGCTGGCGCGGGCGCTGGAGGAGACAGCCGGAGAATACGGGGTAAAATACAGCGCCATTCCGGCAGACTGGACGCAGCAGGTGCAGGTAGGCGGCCGTATGGTGCGCTATTTTGGCGGAAGCGTTCCAGATAAAACGCCTCTGGAGCAGCTGCAGGCTATTGTGGATTGTCCGGAGGAAGGGTGCGGTATTGTGATTTATCATCCGGGATATCTGGACGAGATCATTATGACTGCGTCCTCCCTGACCTATCCGCGTATTCATGAGACGGCCATGCTGTGCAGTGACGAGGCCCGCGGGCTGCTGCAAAAGAGCGCAGCAAAATGCATTACCTACCGAGAGTTATAGACAGACAGGGGAGATGAAGACAATGGCAGAGATGAGTGTGCGCTATAAGGCCTATTCCTTTCAGCGCAGCGTGGAATTTCGTGTGATTCTGCCGGTGGAGGATACAAAGACGTACAGGCCCCATCCGGAGGACAAGCCGGAACGCTTTAAGACGCTGTATCTGCTACACGGCTATTCCGGAGACTGCAACGACTGGATATATGGCAGCCGGATTTTTAAAATAGCCAGAGATCACAATCTGGCCGTGGTGATGCCCTCGGCGGAGAACAGCTTTTATGAGGATAATGAGGAAACCGGCGCCCGCTACGGCAGCTTTGTAGGTGAAGAATTGGTGGAGGTGACCAGGAGGATGTTCCCCCTGTCGGACCGCAGAGAGGATACCTTTATCGGCGGACTGTCCATGGGAGGATTCGGAAGTCTGCTCCTTGGCAGCCGATTCTGCGATACCTTCAGCGCAGCAGTCTGCCTGTCTTCCGGGTTTATCCTGGAGGATCTGGCTGCGGGCAGGGCCATGCATCTGGAAAAGGCGGGAGAGCTCTCCCGAATGGGCGGACTGTTTGGCGACCTGTCTCATATCATGGACCCCAGCGACAAGAATCCCATGTATCATGTGGACCGGGCTCTGGCCCAGGGCAGGATGCCCAGACTCTACCTGGCCTGCGGAACGGAGGATTTCGTTTATCCCTCCAACGTCCGGACCCGTGATGAGCTGCTGGCAAAGGGAGCAGAGGTGACCTGGGAGGAAGGACCGGGGGAACACGAGTGGACCTTCTGGGACAAGTACATTGAGAGAGCGGTGGACTGGCTGCTGACAGGTTCGCCTGAGGGAAATACAGCCGGCGGGAAGGAAAGCCATGCACGATGAGGTAAGCGTAGAGAGGCTGAATGAACATACCTGGGTGATGACGGAGGGGACCGGCCGCGGAGCCAGGCACTGTTACCTGCTGGAAGGAAAGGAGCAGGCGGCGGTCATTGACACCGGTCTGGGCGACATGGACGTGGTCGGACTGGCGGCTTCTCTTACGGACCGGAGGCTTTTGGCCGTTAATTCCCATGGACATCTGGACCATATCGGGCGCAATCATGACTTTGAACGGGTGTATATGCATCCGGCGGACGAAGCGGTGTTTCAGGAGCACAGCTCCTATGAGATGCGCCGCGCCTACCTGACCGGGCGGTTTCGCAGCAAGGGCTTCAGTCAGGAGCAGATTGCCTCTGAGGAAATTCAGGATTATATCGAGCGGCTGAGCAGTCTGCCCCGCAGGGAGAATCGTCTTGCCCTGCGGGATGGACAGCAGATAGACCTGGGAGGCAGGAAGCTTAAGGCGATCCATACGCCGGGGCATACCAGAGGGTCGGTCTGCATCTTGGATGAAAACTATGGGGCGGTCTTTACAGGGGACAGTCTCTGCGAGCAGGGCATACTGCTGAATTTCACCCATTCTGCACCGGTGGAGGTATATCTTGACAGTATGAGACGGCTGGAAAAGGAGGCCGGGGGCTTTTCTGCCCTCTATCCGGGCCATCAGAAAATTGCTCTGCCTGTCGATTGGATCCGAGACTATCGAATGTGCGCGGAGGCCATTGTAAGCGGCGGGGAGGAAGACGCGGAGCCAAAAGGACAGAAGGAGCAGCAGAAAGCGCAGGAAACAGAGCAGGTTTCCTGCCTGGGGCGGGCGGTTATTCGCTGGCGCAGTGATCAGCTGCGGCAGTCTTCACCCTGCTGAAGACACAGATTTGTAAGTATTGGAACAGAACTATGGCAGGAGGGAAAAGGAATGGAATATTTCACAAGCGTTCCCATATCGGAGCATATCATACGGATCTGTGATCCGGTGGCGGTAGCTATGTATCTGGTGATTGGAGAGAAGGAAGCGGTTCTGATCGATACGGGCTGCGGCTTTGGCAATCTCAGAGAGTATGTCTCTTCTCTTACAGACAGGCCAGTGACAGTTCTGCTGACCCATGGTCATCTGGATCACGCTGCCGGCGCGGCGGATTTTGACCGGGTATATATGAACCGGCGGGACGAGGAGGTATACCGGGTTCACAGCGCCATCGATTATCGGCGCAGCTTTTATCAGGATATACCGGGAATTCGGGATATACCGGCCAGCGAATATGTGCGTCCGGCGCAGGAGCCCTTTTGCGATCTGCATGACGGTCAGGTCTTTGATCTGGGCGGAATATCGGTGGAGGCTGTCGCCGTGCCGGGGCATACGCCGGGGAGCATGATGATGCTTATGCCCCAGGAGAGAACGATTCTCTTTGGCGATGCCTGCGGAGTGGGCGTTATGCTTTTTGAGGACTGGGCTCTGACCGTCAGCGAGTACAGAGACAGCCTGCTGTCCTTAAAGGAGAAGCAGGAACATCGTTATGATACGGTGCTGAGAAACCATGGGACATTTGGGTCGACGAAAGGGGTGCTGGATGACTGCATCGCCTGCTGCGGCGATATACTGGCAGGCCGTGACGACCGGGTCCCGGCCAGGGTATTTGGCCAGGAGGGATTCTGCCAGGCAAAGCGGGTGGATGCCCACGGACGGCGGCTGGACGGCAGAGAAGGAAATATTCTCTATCGTCTTGACAAGGCGCGGTAGGCTTTTTCAGAATTTGCAGCCGCGGCAAAAAATATTGCCTGCCCGTTGGATTGATGCTATCATAGATGGGGATTAACCATGGGAAGAGAGGTGCAGTCATGCCCGCAGCAAAGTACAGTGCGATCTATCAAAGCCTGCGCGAGAAAATAGAATCTCAGGAGTATGAGGAACAGAGTATGCTGCCGTCTGAGCATCAGCTGATTGTTCAGTATGACTGTTCCCGCAATACGGTGCGCCGGGCCATCCGGCAGCTGGCGGACGAGGGCTATGTGCAGAGCGTCCACGGCAAGGGCGTCCAGATTATCTATCAGCCTCGGCAGCAGAGGGAGATTACCCTGAATAATCTGGAAAGCATGAAAGAAGCTTCGGCACGGAAAAACATTCCATACACCACAAAGGTGGTACAGTTCAGCCAGGTTACTGCGGATGCCCGAATCTCCAGGAAGACGAATTTCCCCGTGGGAACCCAGCTCTATTATGTGCAGAGAATCCGGTATCTGGATGGAGAGCCCCTGATTATCGATCACAATTATTTCCGCGCCGACGTGGTGCGGGGGCTGACGAAGGAGATCGCGGAGCAGTCCGTCTATGAATATATGGAGAAGGAGCTTCACGAAACCATCGTAACGACCAAGAGGAGCTACACAGTGGAACGGATGACCCAGGTGGACGAAAAATACCTGGATCTCAAGGATTATAACTGCCTGGCTGTGGTCAGCAGCAACACCTACAATGCTGCCGGCATCATGTTTGAATACACTCAGTCCCGGCACCGGCCGGACCGCTTCGTTTTCTTTGAGCAGGTTCATCGGAATAAGGGATGAGAAGGCTGGGAATTCAAAAGGCCGAAGTGAAAAGTTTATCTCTTCTTTAGAAAAAAGACATGGAGAAATAAACTTTTCACTTCGGCTTTTTTTATTAAACGGGGATTCTTGGCTTACAGACGGGATTCTCGGTTTACTATTTACCCCTGTTCAGCGTAATACGCAGCATCTTGACAAGTAAACTTGGCGTGATATAATGGAAATAACAAGTAAACTTGGCAAAATGGGAGGTTTTTAGATGGGAAAAGAAGATATCCTGGCACGCAGGCGGGCAAAATATTAGGATGAGAAAATGGACGATACATTGATTTTAAGGAACCGTTTAAAGGAAGCCAGAGCGCAAAAAGGCCTGTCGCAGGCGGAGCTGGCGAAAATAGTGGGAGTTTCCCGCAATACGATCAGCTCGATCGAAACCGGTCAGTTTAATCCGACGGCCAAATTGGCCTTAATTTTGTGCATTGCCTTGGATAAAAAGTTTGAGGAACTGTTCTATTTTGACGAATATTCTGCGTGAGGATATTCTGTAAGAGGATGTCCTGCATGAGTCTGCATGGGAATATTCTGCCAAAGAGGAGGAAAATAAAAATGAGCGAAATTATAGTAAGAGATGCAAAGCTGGAAGATGCAGGGCGCATCTTGGAAATCTATCAGTATTATGTGGAACATACGGCAATTTCCTTTGAATACGAGACGCCCTCCCTTGCTGAATTTGAAAACCGTATGAGAAATATCATGAGGAAATATCCCTATCTTGCCGCCTGCATGGATGGCGTGATCAAAGGCTATGCCTATGCGGCTCCTTTTGTGGGGCGGGCCGCCTACGACTGGTCCTGTGAGCTGACGATTTATCTGGACCCCGAAGCCAAGAAATGCGGGCTGGGCCGCAGGCTTTACGAGGAGCTGGAGATAAAGCTGAAAGAGATGGGCGTGTTAAATATGTATGCCTGCATCGGTTATCCGGTGGAAGAGGAGGATGAATACCTAAATCGAAACAGCGCCCAGTTCCATGCCCATATGGGCTTTGCAATGGCGGGAGAATTTCGCCGGTGCGGATACAAATTCGGCCGTTGGTACAATATGATCTGGATGGAAAAAATAATTGGAGAGCATAGGGAAGGGCAGCCGCCTGTTCGCTCCTATGGGGAGATCCAAAACAATCGTTGAAATTATTGAAAAAGTATAGAATAAAGAAAAAATAAAAAATTAATTGCGATAACAAAACCAGAAATGTCCTGAAAAATATCAATTTCACACTTTTTTCACAATAAAATTAGCACTCACCTATTGACAGTGCTAACAAAGCGTGCTATAACATAAACAGAACAAAGGAAGAGGGTTTGAGAGGCCGGACCGATCCGGACAGATGATCGGAAGGCAAGGACCTCCGGAATCCTTGAAACATCCCGGTTCCAAAGAAACAAGGTAACAATGTGAGACGTAAAAAAAGGAGCGATGATTTATGTTGATGCCTAGTATTTTTGGAGAAGATTTATTTGATGATTTCTTTAACGACTTTCCGTTCTACTATGATGATAAGGACATGCGCAAAGCAGAAAAGAAGCTGTACGGAAGAAGAGCCGGCCGTTTGATGAAGACCGATATTCGGGAGACCGATGACAGCTACGAGCTGATGATGGATCTGCCTGGCTTCAAGAAAGAGGAAGTCCGGGTGGCTCTGGAAAACGGATATCTGACCGTCAGCGCCGAGAAGGGTCTCGACGAGGATGAGAAGGAGAAGAAGAGTGGACGCTACATTCGCAGGGAACGTTATACCGGTGCCTGCACCAGAAGCTTCTACGTGGGTGAGAATCTGACCCAGGAGGATATCAAGGCGGAATTCAAGCATGGTATTCTGACCCTGATTGTCCCCAAGAAGGAGAAGAAGCCTGCGGTAGAGCAGAATAAGTATATCGCCATTGAAGGGTAAGGAACAGCATGAAGGGCGGGCCGAGAGCCCGGAAAGAATGGAGGAGTGAATTATGTTAGTACCCAGCATTTTTGGTGAAAATTTGTTTGATGATTTCTTTGATTTTCCTTGGGACAGAGATTATTACACGGCAAGGACCAATACGAACCGTCTGATGAGGACCGATGTGAAAGAGACGGATCAGACCTATGAGCTGGACATCGACCTGCCGGGATTCAAGACCGACGACATCAAGGTACAGCTGAAGGACGGATACCTGACCGTGGCAGCAACCAAGAACGTAAACAACGATGAGAAGAGAGAGGATGGCAGCTATATCCGCAGAGAGAGGTATGCCGGCAGCTGCAGCAGAAGCTTCTATGTGGGCGATGCTGTAAAGCAGGAAGATGTTCATGCCAAATATTCGGACGGTATCCTGAGGCTGTCCGTACCCAAGACGGACCGCAGACAGGTGGAGCAGAATAATTACATTGCCATTGAAGGCTGACGAGGACTTTTGACCGGATATTTTGCAGGCACAGTACCGCAGGACGATGCGGCGGTGATATAATAGGCATCTTTCAATATACATTAATGAAAATACAAACGCATCTTTAACGATGCAAAATATAAATCCCTGAATATACGGCATGGCTGCCCCCCTGGTCATGCCGTATATTTTTGGCATTATCGACTTATCCCCCTTTCTGTGATATGATTATGATTGCGTGATTATAGAACAGAAAGGGGTATTTTCATGGAAAATACGTCTGAAAACAGGCAGGAAGAGCCGGATTTAAGGCCTTCGGATTATATTAATATCGGTCTGATCGCTCACGTAGATTCCGGAAAAACTACGCTGGCGGAGGGAATGCTGTATCGGACCGGGCAGCTGAGACAGCTGGGACGGGTGGACCACCGGGACGCTTTTCTTGATACCTATGAACTGGAGAAAAACAGAGGAATCACCATCTTTTCCAAGCAGGCGGTCTTCCCCCTGGGGCAAAGGAGGGTGACGCTGTTAGATACGCCGGGACATGTGGATTTTTCGGCGGAGATGGAGCGTACCCTGCAGGTGCTGGACTGCGCTGTGCTGGTAATCAGCGCCGCCGACGGCATTACAGGCCATGTAGGCACACTGTGGAGGCTGCTGGAAAGATATCAGGTGCCGGTGTTTATCTTTGTGAACAAGATGGACCAGCCGGGAGCAGATAAGGCAGAGATTCTCCGCACCGTGAAAAAATCTCTGGGAGAGGGCTGCGTGGACCTGATGCCTCAGGAGTCGGGCGAGCTTTGTGCAGATCAGCAGGAAGAGGTGGCCGTCTGCGATGAGAAGCTTCTGGAGCGGTATCTGGAAGGCGAGGCTGTGAAAAAAGAGGACATACGCCGGCTGGTGGAGGAACGCAGAGTTTTTCCCTGTTTTTTTGGTTCGGCTCTCCGGCTGGAGGGCGTGGACGAGCTGCTTGCCGGTCTGGAAAGCTACGCGCCGCGTCCTGCTTACGGGGAAGCCTTTGGGGCCAGGGTATACAAGATATCTAGGGACAGTCAGGGAAGCCGCCTGACACATATGAAAATTACCGGCGGAAGTCTGCGGGTAAAGGATGTAATAGGCGAAGAAAAGGCGGATCAGATCCGGATTTATTCGGGCGCAGGCTATCAGCTGGCAGAAGAGGCTCCGGCGGGCAGTATATGTGCGGTTACAGGGCTTGAGAAGACGCGCTGCGGTCAGGGCCTGGGAGCGGACCGCTGGTCGTGGCAGCCGGTATTGGAGCCGGTTCTGACCTATAAGCTGTCTTTGCCGGAAGGAAGCGACGTCCACGGTGCGCTCTCCAAGCTGAGGCGTCTGGAGGAGGAAGAACCGCAGCTTCATGTGCTCTGGGAAGAGCGGACGGGGGAGATCCATGTCCAGGTCATGGGAGAGGTACAGATCGAAATTCTCAAAGATATCCTGCTGCGGCGATTTGGACTGGCGGTGGAATTTGATTCCGGCAGTATTGTATATAAGGAAACGATAGAAGATGCAGTGGAGGGAATTGGCCATTTTGAACCGCTGCGTCATTATGCGGAGGTGCATTTGCTGTTGGAGCCTGCGCCGCGGGGAAGCGGGCTGCATTTTGACACGGTATGCAGCGAGGATATGCTGGACCGCAGCTGGCAGCGGCTGATTTTGACCCATCTTGCAGAGCGGCAGCATCCCGGCGTGCTGACCGGTTCGGAGATTACCGATATGCGAATCACTCTCCTGGGCGGGCGGGCTCACAAGAAGCACACAGAGGGAGGGGATTTTCGCCAGGCCACCTACAGGGCGATCCGGCAGGGCCTGAAGAAAGCGCGCAGCGTTGTGCTGGAACCGGTGTACAGCTTCTGGCTGCGGGTGCCGTCCGACTGTCTGGGGCGGGCGATGACGGATCTGCGCCGGATGCACGGAGAATTCGGTCAGCCGGAGATGGATCAGGAGAGCGCCGTGTTAATCGGAACGGTGCCGGCAGCCTGTCTGGGCGATTATGGACGGCAGGTGGCGGCCTACACCAGAGGAAGAGGCCAGCTCTCCTGCGAGCTGAAAGGATATGAGCGGTGCCACAATGAAGAGGAGGTTCTGGCAGCCTGCGGGTATGATTCGGAGGCAGATACGGACAACCCCACCGGTTCTGTCTTTTGCAGCCATGGAGCAGGATTCCTGGTTCCCTGGTATGAGGTGGATGAGATGGCCCATATGGGACGGCTGATGGAACGGGAAGACGAAGCGGAGGAGTCTGCCGGGGAGACGGAGGGAGGGACGGCCCTGATGCCGGAACTTTCTTATTCGTCCATGGTCAAAATGGATCAGGAGCTTGAGGAGATATTTGTGAGAACCTATGGCCCGATCCGGCGCCGGAGGGGGATGTTTGATTCCGCTGCCAGCGAGGGGTATAATGGGTACAATCCTCCGATGGAGGAGACCCCGGCAGCCGGCGCAGAGCAGAGAAAGCAGGAGGGCGCCCGGGATCTGAAGCGAAGCGGCGGACGGACCTCAAAGGGAGGAGGCAGACCCCCGGCGCGTCAGTATCTGCTGGTGGACGGCTACAATATTATTTTCTCCTGGCCGGAGCTAAAGGAGCTGGCCGGAATCAATATGGAGGCGGCCAGAGGAAAGCTGATGGATATTCTCAGCAACTACCAGGGCTACCGGAAAATGACGCTGATTCTGGTCTTTGACGCATATCGGGTGGAAGGCGGTACCGGCGAGATATTCCGCTATCACAATATTCATGTGGTATTTACGAAGGAAGCGGAGACGGCGGATCAGTATATAGAAAAGACGGTTCATGAAATCGGCCGCAGCCATGAGGTTACGGTGGCAACCTCGGATGCCCTGGAGCAGGTCATTATTTTGGGACAGGGGGCGCGGCGCATGTCGGCGGCGGAATTCTATGAAGAAATTCGTCTGACCGAGCAGGAGATCCGCCGGGAGCACCTGGGCCGAAAGGCATCGGGCCGCCGTTACCTCTTCGACGAGATCGACGAGGAGCTGGCCCAGCAGATGGAGCGGATTCGTCTGGGAAAGCAGGAGCCGGAGGAATACGGAAAGACACAAAACCGATACGAAGAAAAAGCAAAAAGGAAGGATAACGGGGAGGACCGAAAATGAATAAGAAAGAAATTGCCGAGATAAAAAAACAGTTTACGCCCCAGCGCTGCACAATTACTCGGATCTGCGGCTGCTATGTGGACGGCGACAAGGAGAAGCGCACCACCTTTAAGGACGCCTTTTTCTCTCTGCCGGAGGAGGATGCCTTTAAATATTTTGATATCTTTAAAAAGTCCCTGTCCGGGACCATTGGCAAAAATCTGATGACGATGGAATTTCCCCTGGACGAAGAAAAAGAAGGGGGCCGGCAGGAGTTTTTGCTGCGGGTTCGGGCCAGCCAGCTGAAGGACGAGGAAGTACTGGAGGACTTCTACGACAGGGTTATTGGAAACTATGACTATGGAGAGAATTATCTGATCCTGCTGATTCACGGAGCCTATGATATTCCAGGAAGGGGCACCGATAATGAGGAAATGTTTGACGCCTCCGACGAGGTATACGAGTACCTGCTCTGCTGCCTGTGCCCGGTGAAGCTTTCCAAACCGGGGCTCTCCTACAATGCGGAGGATAATTGTTTCCAGAACCGCATTCGCGACTGGATTGTGGACATGCCTCAGAGCGGTTTTCTGTTCCCGGCCTTTCACGATCGCAGTACGGATCTTCATGCGGTGCTGTACTATTCCCGCAATGCGGCTCAGCTGCATGGAGAATTTGCGGCAGAATTTCTGGGCTGCGTGACGCCTTTGGCGGCAGCCGACCAAAAGGAGGTCTTTCAGGAGCTGGTAGAGGAGACTCTGGGGGCGGACTGCGGCTATGAGACGGTCATGGCGATCAACGAAAAGATCAGCGAAATGATAGAGGAGCACAAGGAGGACCCGGAACCGGTCACCCTTTATAAGGAGGATGTGCGTCAGATTTTCTTCGAGAGCGGCGTGCCGGAGGAGCGGCTGGAGGGCTTTGAGGAGAAATTCGAGGAAGCAGCCGGAGAGGATGCTGCTCTCATGGCGGCCAATGTGGTCGGCGTGCGGAAGCTGGAGGTCCGCACGCCCGACGTGGTGATTCAGGTGGCGCCTGACAGAGCGCAGCTGGTGGAGACGCGGATTATCGACGGCAGGAAATGTATTGTGATCGCCGCCGACGAGCATGTCCAGATCAATGGGGTGACGGTGCGGTCTTGACGACTTTTCTCATCCCTGAACCACAAAATTCATTAGGAATTGTTCGGAAGCCTTTCTTTTCATAGAAGGCTTCCTTTCCTTTTTCGGCGATGAGCTGGATGCTGGAACGGCCGTTCTCCAGAGTCTGCTTTTCTACATATTGAATGAGCATATCGATGATGTGGCTGCCAATGCCTCTCTTTTCTGAATTTCCGAAAAATTAGCCCAGCCTACGCTTTCACGCAGCTGGCGATAATCTTCATAGGTCGGAGTGAGTTCCTTGTATTCAATGTTTTCTGCGCATCGCATTGCTGATTTTCTCCTTTCACCTGACCGCATTTGAACGATCAGCTGTGTATAAAGTCTATAAGCTGTTCTCATTTTACTGCAGAGGAAAGAAAAGAGGTACGAATATCAGGATGCCGGCGAGAAACAGGAAGGTAGGTGGCAGGCAATATTTGATGTAATCGGAGAATTCATATCCGGCCACCTCGGTCATGGCAATCTGAGCCGCGGCCAGAGGGGTGCAGCAGGCGGCGCTGGCAGCCAGAGTAATGCCGATGCAAAAAGGCATCGTGTGAAAGCCGTAAGCAGAGCACAGAGACAGAGCGATGGGCAGTACGATGATGATGGCTGTGGAATTGGTGATAAACTGGCTGATAAAGAGAGCCAGAGCCACCAGGATGGCAAAGATGACAAAGGGAGAGCTGATGCCGCCCAGAATGGAGGATACGGCCTGGCCGATAAGCTCGCCGGAGCCGGAGACAGTCAGGGCATTGGCCAGCCCCAGGCAGGAGGCGAGAAAGACGATGGTCTCCCAGTGCAGCTTGTGGACGATATCCCGGGTGCTGCAGCAGCCGGTAATGATGCACAGCAGCGCGGCGCACAGGGCGGTCATGGCGATAGGAAGAAGGGAAAGAATGTAGGATGCGATCATCAGAATGGTGATGATGAGCATAATCGTAAGCTTCTTCTTGTCGTAGGAGGCATGGAGGACCGAATGGGTTTCTTCGGTGTCGATTTCCATTTCATCCTCAGAACGATGGCCCCAGATTCTCTCCCCCAGAGGATAGCCGGCCGTCATCAGGTAGAGCAGATAGAGGGCGAACAGGCACAGCCCGGGGCCTGTTAAGTCCCACATGCCCATCTGCTGACCGGTCAGCTGGCTGAGAATGCCGTTGGCCGTCAGCTGCGGCGTACATCCGATCAGGGTACAGGCTCCTCCCAGCATGACGGAGCAGGCCACAGGAAGGACCAGGTTGCGTCTCTTCATCAGCGGAGAGACGCTGCATACGCTGTCGATGATGGGAAAGAAGGAGGCCAGAATGGCCGTATTGGCCAGGAACATGGATAAGATACCGGCCGTGAGACAGCTGATGAACAGAAAGAGACGTTCTCTGCCATGGGCCAGCCGGATGACCATACGGCCGGTCAGCTGGGCTGCGCCGGTCTGAAACATGGCGATGCCGACGATCATGGCGCTGGCCATCAGGATTACGATACTGTCGGAGAAGCCGCCGAAGGCGTCTTCAAAGGAGCAGACGCCAAAAAGAACCATCAGGGCGCATCCTAGGCATCCGGTGACTGCCGAGGGAAGCCATTCGGTGAGAAACAATACAACGCACAGGAGGAGAATAATAATACCGATAACAGCAGGCTGCAAATTGTCACCTCGCTTTTCTTGGGGATTGTCATAAGGCTGCATGTAAATAAGGCTGCATGTAAAAAGGACAGAAGTGCCCGCAGAAGGCGGGAGCCACTGCGGGCAGCTGACGGAGATGCCGTCAGAGATCGGTTTTCTTTAAATCATTAATGGAAATCAGACGATGGTCCAGCCGCCGTCCACTAAGAGCAGCTGACCGGTGACATAGCTGGAGGCGTCGGAGGCCAGGTAAAGCATCGCGCCATTTAACTCGCCGGGTTTGCCGCGGCGGCCCATGGGGCAGTTGTTGCGGATGCCTGCTTCATATTTGTCGTCAGCCACCTTGTCGGACATTTCGCTGGCAAAATAGCCGGGTCCCAGAGTATTGACGGTAATGCCTTCCTTGGCCCATTCGGCGGCTAGAGCCTTGGTCATCATATAGACGGCGCCCTTGGCGGTGGAATAGCCGGAGCGGGGAACGCCGTTCATCGTTACCTGGCAGTGGAAGGAACCGATGTTGACGATCTTGCCATAGTGCTGAGCCAGCATTACCTTTCCGACTTCCCGGGCCATAAAGAATACGCCGTTGACGTTGGTGTCCATAACGCGGCGCCAGGTCTCGTCGTCGGTCTCCACGGCGGGAGTGGCAAAGCCGGCGGCAGCATTATTGATCAGAATATCAATCCGTCCGAATTCCTTTACAACCGTGTCTACGGCATTTTTGATCTGAGCGGTGTCGGTGACGTCGCAGGGGACCACCAGGCATTTCACCCCGTATTTCTCCACTTCTTTCTTAACCTCGTTGAGCTTCTCAACACGACGGGCCATGATGGCCACGTTGGCTCCCTGTTCGCCCAGGCAGATGGCAAACTGTCTTCCCAGTCCGGAAGAAGCTCCGGTTACGACGGCGTATTTTCCGCTGACATCAAAATAGTTTTTCATAGTTGATTTCCTCCTGATTAGATTGATTATGTTATAGGGAAATTACATTGCAGTTCATCTTTGTGTTATGGCAGTCTGCCGCTTATATTATTGGGGCTTATAGCCCAGAGCTTCGATTTTTCTGCGGCTGGCTATGTTGGACAGCAGATACAGAACGGATACCAATACCATCAGAGCCGCAAAGATGATCCAGGCCAGCGTGTAGGTGCCGGTGGAATCAAAGATGAAGGCCGCTACGGTGGGGCCGATGATCTGTCCGATGTTGCCGGCCATATTCATCCATCCGCTCATGACGCCGTATTCCCTGTCGCCGAAATTGCGTGAGGTGATGAGAAAGGGAATGGTGGAGGGAACGGCTCCCCCGATCATGTAGAGAGGAATCAGTATGGTGGCAAATATCATGTTTTGGGAGGCCAGCGCCATGCAGAGAAAGACTGCGCCATAAAACAGGGGAGAGATGACGGCGACCCTCTGAATTTTGAAAATATCGGACAGGACGCCCAGAAGGAATTTGCCCAGTATCATGGTTCCCAGAGCTGCGGAATACAGAGCGGCTGCCTGCGCGCGGTCTCCCGTCACCTCGGTAAAGTAGGAGACGAACTGGGCGCTGAAGGCGGCTGCGCCGATCATGGTGGTCATACCGGCCAGCCATTGGAACCACCAGCGGCTGGTGCGAAGGGCCTGAGCGCCGGTGATGCCGGCTTTTTCACCGGCTACGCTGCCGGACTTGGCCAGTTCTTCGGGAGTGGGATCGCCTACTCTGGTTTCAAAACCTTTGTCGCTGGGGTTGCTGACTACCAGAAGAAGGGAGATGGGAATCATGATCGCGTTGATTCCGGCCATGGCCAGATAACCGGTGCGCCAGCCGCCTGATTCGATTACGGCATTGACTACGTTGACAAGGACCAGGGCGCCGGCTCCGCTGCCCAGCATTCCGATGGACATGGCCGTGCCTTTGATCTTAGGTCCGAACCAGCTGCTGACCATTATGGTGACGGGCAGGTTGGTAGCGCCGCTCCAGCCGATTCCTTGTATGCCGGCCAGTATATAGAGCTGCTGCAGGCTGGTAGCGCGGGACATAAGCAGATAGCAGAGGGATGTCAGCGTAACGCAGGCAGTGAGAACGTATTTTACCGGAAACTTCTTGTAAATCTTCCCGATAAAGGCCGACGATAAAAGCATGGTGATGGTCATAATGGAATTTGTCTGGACATAAGCCGTCTGCGTAATGCCCAGCTCCTGGCAGATGGGATCGTAAAAAAGAGAAGAGCAGTTTACCTTAATTACATAACAGATAAACATGGACATGAAGCCGCAAAACAGCATGACCCAGCCGTAATAGAAACGGCCGTCGACTATGAATGGATTCTTTTTCATACTTAACCTCCTGTGTGTGCCGGAACGGAAAAGAATTGTCCGGGCATTGGAAACTATTGTAATACCCCTTTTTTACATTTTTATCATATCACATTTTTTGGAATAATCAAGAAAATTGATACAATAATGACGAATTTAATGCTCTGGAAGCGCTTCTTTCTTATATATGGTAGTGGTTCTGTAATATCCCTCTACGGGATGCCGGTTCTGTAATAGCGGCGTAATATGCGCAATATCGGCTGCGGCGGGGCGGATTTTACAACAGATGCCATAATTTGGCGGTATATTCTGCGAAAATATTGCCCGGAGGCTGTTGACAGGCCCCGGGCCCTCTGTTATAATAGCAGCAGTTGTAACAAATTCGTAATAATTGACGCAGTTCTTTAATATATTTCGGAGGTACGAATGAAGAAGATAAGATGGATACAGATCGGATGTGCGGCAGCGGCAGTCTGTGTCATCGGCGGGACGACGCTGATGGCAGGCGCAAGCGAGACTCTGGATGTTGAGGGAGCAGTGGCCGGAGTGGCGGTCCCCCTGAACAATTATTATGCCAGCAGTCTGAACCCGGAGGAGGAGCTCAGCGAGTTCCTGAATTCCGACGCCATCTTAAATGCAGGGGAGCCGCAAACGCAGGCAGCGGCAGCTGAGACTGAGGCGCCTGCAGAGGCTGCGACGGAAGCGGAAACGCAGGCCGAGACCCAGGCGCAGACGGAGGCGGAGAGTACGGCGGCCGAGACCACGGCAGAGGAAACTGCGGCGGCTGAGACGGAGCCTGAGACAGAAGCGGAGACGGTTTCTCCCTATGCCAATATTGCTGTATCTCATGTTCGTGAAAACAGCTATGTAAAGGTAAGAAGCGAACCCAATACCACCTCCGAGGTTTTGGGTAAGCTGTACAACGACTGCGCCGCTACGATTCTGGCCACTGTGGACGGCGAGGGCGGCGAATGGTATGAGATCAAATCCGGCAGCGTGCAGGGGTATATCAAAGCAGAGTATTTCTTGACCGGCGATGAGGCCGAGGCAAGAGCCATTGAGATCGGCAAGCTGGAGGGCCGTGTAAATACCAATGGTCTGCGCCTGCGCAGCGAGCCCAGCCTGGACAGCGATATTCTGACTCTGATCTGGAGCGGCGAGACCTACGTGGTTCTGGAGACCGGCGACGAGTTCGTCAAGATCATGGTAGACGAGGATCTGGTCGGCTATGTGTATGCCGATATGATCGATGTAGATGTAAAGTTTGATACGGCTATTTCTCTGGAAGAGGAGCAGCAGCAGAAGGAAGAGGAAGAGCGCAAGAAGAGAGAGGCTGAAGAGGCGCAGAAGAGACTGGAGGAAGCCAAGAAGCAGCAGGAGGCAGCCGAATCTTCGGCGGCGGCAGAGGGCGGATCTGGTTCCTCCTCGTCTTCCGGCAGCTCTGAGGTGACCAGCGCCAGCCGTGACGCTCTGGTATCTTATGCCAAGCAGTGGGTGGGCGTGACCCCTTATGTCTATGGCGGTACCAGTCTGCAGAATGGAGCGGACTGCTCCGGCTTTGTGCAGTCGGTTTACAGAGACGCTTTGGGTATGTCCCTTCCGAGAGACTCCCGCTCGCAGGCCAGCGGCAGCACCACGATCAGTGAGAGCGAGCTGCAGCCCGGCGACCTGGTCTTCTATAACAGCGGCGGCGGAGCCATCGATCATGTGGCAATCTACATTGGCGGCGGCCAGGTGGTGCATGCCAGCAACTCCCGTACCGGCACGATTATCTCCAATATGAAATATCGTGAGCCTTGCCAGTACGGCAGATATATCAACTAATTGCCGGAACTGAATATTTCTGCGATATGACAGCAAGCAAAGAGGGACTGCCGTGGGCGGTCCCTTTTACTATTTGCTTTCTGGCGGCCGATGTGTTATTCTATCTAACAGATGGCGGCGTCCGGCGCAGTTTGCCGGATTTTATGCCAATGGCAGGAAATGAGGAGAGATACGACATGGAAAAAGTTATTTTAACAGGAGATCGTCCAACGGGGCGGCTGCATATCGGTCACTACGTTGGTTCCCTGAAGAGAAGAGTGGAGCTGCAAAATTCCGGAGAGTACGACCGCATTTATATTATGATCGCGGATGCGCAGGCTCTGACGGATAATTTTGAGCATCCGGAGAAGGTGCGCAGCAATATACTGGAGGTGGCTCTGGATTATCTGGCCTGCGGTCTGGACCCGGAGAAATGCGTCATTTTTGTGCAGTCCGCCGTGCCGGAGCTGACGGAGATTACCTTTTATTATCTGAATCTGGTTACCTTATCCCGTCTGGAGCGCAATCCCACGGTGAAGTCGGAGATTGCCATGAGAGGCTTTGAGGCCAGTCTGCCGGTGGGATTTGTCTGCTATCCCATCAGCCAGGCGTCGGATATCACCGCCTTCAAGGCCACTACGGTGCCTGTGGGGGAGGATCAGCTGCCGATGATCGAGCAGACCCGGGAGATTGTGCGCAAGTTCAATTCGATCTACGGCGATGTGCTGGTGGAGCCCTCCGTGCTTCTGCCTTCCAATGCCGCCTGCCTGCGTCTGCCCGGTACCGACGGCAAGGCCAAGATGAGCAAATCCCTGGGCAACTGCATTTATCTGGCGGACGATGAAGAGACGGTGAGAAAAAAGGTCATGAGCATGTATACGGACCCCGGCCATATCAAGGTTTCCGATCCGGGCAAGCTGGAGGGGAATACGGTGTTTACTTACCTGGACGCCTTCTGCCGCGACGAGCATTTTGCAAAGTATCTGCCGGAATATGAAAATCTGGACGCCCTGAAGGCCCATTATACCGCCGGCGGTCTGGGAGACGTAAAGGTAAAGAAGTTCCTGAATAATGTGCTGCAGGAGGAGCTTGCTCCGATTCGGGAGAGAAGAAAGGAATATGCCGGCCGGATCGAATGGGTTTACGAGATGCTGCGGGCGGGCAGCGAGAAGGCGCGCCTGGAGGCGGCCGACACCCTGGAAAAGATGAAAACAGCCATGAAAATCAATTACTTTGAGGATTCCGAGTTTCTGAAGGATTTTGCCGGCGGGCAGTAATCTGAGGAGGAATGCCATGAACAGAAGAGATAAGGTCAATTATTACTTGGATCTGGCCGACGTGGTTTCCAGACGAAGCACCTGCCTGCGCAGAAGATACGGGGCGGTGATCGTCAAAAACGACGAGGTGATTTCCACCGGTTATGTAGGAGCGCCCCGGGGCAGAAAAAACTGTTCGGATCTGGGGTATTGCCTGCGTCAGAAGATGAATATTCCCAGAGGGGAGCGCTATGAGCTCTGCCGCAGCGTTCATGCCGAAGCCAACGCCATTATCAGCGCCGAGCGTGAGAGGATGATCGGCAGCGCCCTGTATCTTTCCGGCCGCGAGATGTCCACCGGGGAATACATCAAGAATTCCAGCAGCTGCTCCATGTGTAAGCGAATGATTATCAATGCCGGGATTGAAACGGTCTATATCCGGGACGACGATGATCATTATCGGGTGATTGCGGTGAAAGACTGGGTGGAAAACGACGAGTCCCTGGAGGGGACCTTTGGGTACTGATTTTCGCGGGACCAAATTTTAAGGCTTCAAATTTTGGGGCTTGCTTTTTTGGCGATTTCCTGTACAATAGAATCATTGATACCGATAAGGCTGTGACGGGAAGAAGTAGGACGGAAGACGGTTTTCAGAGAGCATTCGGCTGGTGCGAGAATGCAGCTGTCCCTGTGGCGAATACATCCCTGAGCTGCTGCCCGAAAGCCGCCGGCGGGACCGGAGAGAGACCTTGCAGGTTACGGCTGATATGCAAGTAGGGTAAGACGGGAGCGCCCGATACAGCGCACGGCGCATGATAGTGCGCCACTGAGCGGAAGCCGCAGGCATCCGGAATATGAGGTGGTACCACGAAGCAGATTCGTCCTCTGTCCCTGATTCAAGGGACAGGGGATTTTTTATTTCATAGGAAACTGCGTTTTTGTGAAATAAAAAGGCTTCGCCGAAATCACGCTGCGGCGAAGCGGTCGTGGAGCGAGGTTCCACAAAAAGAGAAAAGAAAAGGAGAGACTGCAATGGGAATCTATGAGGAACTGAGAGCCAGAGGGCTGATTGCCCAGGTTACGGATGAGGACAAAATCCGGGAGCTGATTAATGCGGGAGGAGCCAAGTTCTATATCGGCTTTGACCCGACGGCCGACTCCCTCCATGTGGGACATTTTATGGCCCTGTGCCTGATGAAGCGCTTACAGATGGCGGGCAATAAGCCTGTGGTGCTGATCGGCGGAGGCACCGGTCATGTGGGCGATCCCTCCGGTCGTACGGATATGCGCACGATGATGACGGAGGAGACCATTCAGCACAACTGCGACTGCTTCAAAAAGCAGATGGAGCGGTTTATTGAGTTCGGCGAGGGCAAGGCTATTATGGTCAACAATGCGGACTGGCTGTTAAAGCTCAACTATGTGGAGCTTCTGCGGGATGTGGGAGCCTGTTTTTCCGTCAACAATATGCTGCGGGCGGAGTGCTACAAGCAGAGAATGGAAAAGGGCCTGAGCTTCCTGGAGTTTAACTACATGATCATGCAGGCCTATGACTTTTTGTATCTGCACGATCATTACGGCTGCAATATGCAGTTCGGCGGCGATGACCAGTGGAGCAATATGCTGGCGGGCACGGATCTGATCCGCAGAAAGACCGGGGACGACGCCTACGCTATGACGATCACGCTGCTGTTAAACAGCGAAGGCAAGAAGATGGGCAAGACTGCCAAGGGCGCTGTCTGGCTGGACCCCAACAAGACTACTCCCTTTGAGTTCTACCAGTACTGGCGCAATGTGGATGATCAGGATGTGATGAAGTGCATCCGGATGCTGACGTTCCTGCCGTTAGAGCAGATTGAGGAGATGGATCACTGGGCAGACAATCGAATCAATGAGAAAAAGGAAGTCCTGGCCTATGAGCTGACCAGTCTGGTTCATGGCGAGGAAGAGGCCAGAAATGCCAGAGACGCCTCCCATGCTCTTTTCGCCGGCGGCGGAGACGACAGCCATATGCCGCAGACAAAGATAGAGCCGGAGCAGCTGACGGACGGCTCCATCGGCATCATGGATCTGCTTACGGCCTGCAAACTGATCCCCAGCCGCAGCGAAGGACGGCGGCTGATTCAGCAGGGCGGTATCTGTCTGAATGATCAGAAAGTGGACAGCCTGGACTGCCGGGTGGATGAGGCGGCCCTGAAAGAGGGAGTCAAGATCCGCAAGGGAAAGAAGATTTTCCATAAGGCCTATATGGAATGATAATATGAAACGATAATATGAAACGATAATATGAAACGAAAAAAGAGATTGCCGCAGCGGCTGATGAATCAGCGGGCGGCAATCTCTTTTGCGTAGGTGCGCCTGAAATTTGCAGATGATTTTATTGCTGGAGGCACTTTTGGCTCCCGGTCTCTTTATCTTCATAATACTGGGCCTGAGCATTCCAGAGCTCCCGGTATTTACCGCCTTCGTGGGACAGCAGGGTATCGTGGCTGCCCTGTTCCACGATTGCACCGTGGTCAAATACCAGGATTTCGTCGCAGAAACGGCAGGAAGAGAGCCGGTGGCTGATATAGACGGCGGTCTTATCTCCGGCAATCTGGTTGAACTGGGCGTAGATCTCCGCCTCGGCGATGGGATCTAAGGCGGCCGTCGGCTCATCCAGGATAATGAAAGGGGCGTCCTTATAGAGAGCCCTGGCGATAGCGATTTTCTGCGCTTCGCCGCCGGATACATTCACGCCGTCGTCGCCGAAGTCCCGGTAAAGCAGCGTGTCAAGCCCTTTGGGCAGAGCTGCCAGGCGGTCGTCAAAGCCTGCGTCGGAAAGGGCGGTGCGTACGCGTTCTCTGTCATAATCCTCCCGCCCGGCCACATTGGCGCCCAAAGGCTGGGACAAAAGCTGGAAGTCCTGAAAGACCACGGAGAACAGATCGATATAGTCGCGGTAGCTGTATTTGCGGATATCGATGCCGTTAAGCAGAATATGGCCCTCGTCGGGATCGTAGAGGCGGCAGAGCAGCTTGATAAAAGTGGTTTTGCCGGAACCGTTCTCACCCACCACCGCCAGCCGGCTGCCCACTTGAAACTTTACGCTGATATGGCGCAGAGCCCAGTTCTGCGTGCCGGGATATCGGAAGGAGACGTCCTGAAATTCTACCTCATAGTTGCGGTCCGCCCGTTTTTCCGTGGTCAGGCTGCCCTGATACATGGAGTTTGGAATATCCAGGAATTTATAATTGGTCTGGAGAAAGGTCATATTGGTCCTCAGATTCCCCGCTGTTTTAAAAAGCTTGGTCACATTGGAAGACAGAGCGGTCACCGCTCCGACATACTGGGTTACGGAACCCACGCCAAAGGCGCCGGCCCAGGCCTTCAAACAGGTGAAAACATAGACAAAACCGGTGAAAACAGCGGAAACGCCGGCAGAGAGACCGCTGTAGAGGCCCATGGGTCCTTTGGTGGCCCGGGCCATGAGGCCGGACGAGGAAAAGATATCGTTTTCATCCCAATAAGAACCGATCACCTGCCGCTGTCCGTACATGCGGATGTCCGCCGCCCGGTTCTGCTCCATTCCCATGGTGGTGAGAAAACCAAAGAGGCGGTTTCCCAGCTTGATGCTTTCGCCGATTTTTTCATAGTAGGAGACGGCCTTGCTGATGCACTGACCGGATATGGCGGTGATTAAGAGCATCAGGGCCAACAGCAGGAAGACGAACAGCGGATGATTCAGGATTACAAGCCATCCGCCGGAGGCCGGGACGGGCAGGGTAAAAAGGCTGACGGATAATGCCAGAGCGCTGACAATGCCGAAAACAGCCTCCAGAATCTCGCCAAACCAATCCGGAATGAGGCAGAGGCCCCAGCCGGCCCAGTTGGCATTCTGTATGATCTGAGACAAAAGGTCATGGGTCGCCTGGCGGTCTGCGTCGGCAAAATCCAGAGAGAACATTTTTTCGGAGTATAATTTACGCACATGCTGCCAGAAGTTGGAGCGGATGGCCTTTTGGCGTTCCGACAGAAAGGAGGTAACGAGCCCCAAAAGGGCAGAAACAGCTACAGTCCAGGCTACCAGGGGCCAGAGTACGTCGGTTCTTCTCGCAGATGCCAGTTCATTGATAATCCGGGCGGAAAACCAGATTATCACATAGGGGGTAACGGCTTTGGCCAGGGCAGACAGGGCATAGATCGTGAAAATGTGCGGACAGATCCGGCGGATATCCTTTACAGCCCGCAGGTGGAGACGCAGGGTCTGCCCCCAGGTAATCCTGTCCTTCCTTTGGCTCTCATTCTTTTTATTGCTCATCAGAAATCCCTCCCTTCCTGGTAATAACGGCTCTGTACATCAAAGAGATCGGCATAGAGACCGCCCAGAGCCAGCAGCTCGTCGTGGGTGCCCTCTTCGGCGATGCGCCCGTCTGCTATGAACAGGATGCGGTCGCAGAAGCGGGTGGAGGCCAGACGGTGACTGATAAAGAGGGAGGTCTTTCCCTCTGTCATCTGATTGTACTTCTGGTAGATATCGTTTTCGGCAATGGGGTCCAGGGCTGCCGTGGGTTCGTCCAGGACCAGGATAGAACCCCCTTTATATAGAGCGCGGGCCAGCATCAGCCTTTGGATCTGTCCGCCGGAGAAGAGAACGCCGTCCTCCCAGACCTCGCGTCCCACATGGGTGTTTAGGCCGCTTGGCAGTTCTTCTATCTTTTCTGTAAGCCCGGCCTGTTTCAGACACTGCCAGACACGGGACGCGTCATAGTCCCTGGACTGAGCCACGTTCTCTGCCACGGTGGCTTCCAGCACGGACATATCCTGAAATACGGCGGAAAAGAGAGAGTAGTAATCCTGACGGTTAAACTGGCGGATATCCTGTCCGTTTAACAGAACTCTGCCTTCGGTGGGATCGAGAAAGCCGCACAGCAGACGGACCAGGGTGGTTTTGCCGGCGCCGTTGAGGCCGACGATAGCCAGATTTTCACCGGGGCGGACGGTCAGGTTTACTTCATGGAGAGTATCTTTGCCGGCCGACGGATAACGGAAGGAGACATGGTCCAGACGAAGCTCGTATGTCTTTGCCCTGGGGACGGGAGAGCCGCCCTCGAATTGGAAGGTCTCCGGGTAATCCAGATATTCGCGGACCGCGTTCAGCTCCAGGCTTTCCTGGCGGAGCGTCTGAAGCTGGGTCAGAATTCCCGTTACCCAGGTGCTGAAACCGCTTACGGCATTGAAATACAGCAGAAACTCCGATACAGGCAGTCCCTGACGCAGCGTCAGGTGGATCAGATAGACGTAGGCCAGGGCGTTGCGGGCCGCGCTCAGCAGTACGCCGGCTCCGCCGCCCGCCGCCTGCACATTGCCGCAGCGCAGATAGAACCGGTCCAGCCTTTTTAGGATATTGTCATAGATGGCGTTCAGCCAGGGGGCCAGTCCAAAGATGCGGATATCCTTGGCCAGGGTGATGGAGTTGGACTGGCGAGTAATGTAACGGCTCTGCCGCAGGCAGACGCGTTCCTCTTCCTGATGGCGGTAGCGCCAGCCGGAGCTGTAGCGGCCGGCAGCAAAGCTCAGAACGCTGGTGACGATTACCAGCAGGAGAAGCACCGGGTCCAGGCTGTTCAGAAGAAACATGTAGATGACAAAACCGCCTATATTTGCAAGCAGGGTGGTCAGGGTAATCCAGACCTGTTCTCCGGGGGAATCATTGCTTCCCAGCGCCTCCATGCTGCGGTCGCGCAGCTTCTGGACCTCGGGATCTAAGGTCAGAGGAAAGGAGATGCGGCAGATCTTGGCGTTGAGATCGGATACCATTCGCAGCCGTATAAATATACGGTCCACGGTGATGTACTGCTCCAGATAGGCCTGAAGAGCCATGAGCAAAAACAGGGTCAGGGTGAAGAAGGCGATGGAACCGAGAAGCTCAGAAAGAGGAGCGGTCTGTTCCACCTTGCCCAGAACCACAGGGGCGATGAAGAGCTGGGCCAGGCTGGTGCCGACGGTCAGGGCTGCGCAGAGAAATACCGTAACCAGCACGTTTTTGCGCCAGTCCCAGGCATAACGGATCATCCATCCCACGTTTTGGGGCGTATTATACTTTACTTTGGCCGTATTTGCGGCTGCATTTTTTGTTTTCATAGCAGGTCACCTCATTTCGAGTATATCCTAGCACAAAAAAATCCCCCTGTGTATATTGGGGGATGAATTGCGCGAATCGGGGGACGAATTGCCGGGAGGAACATTCCTATGAGGAGACCGATGGGGCCATCTGAGGCAGCAGAATCTCGGTGGTAAAGGCTCCGTCCTCGGAGCCCCGGTGGAGATAGCCGCCCAGCCGTTCTACGATGGCGTCGATGCGTAACAGCCCAAAGCCGTGTCCCTCGCCTTTGGTTGTGGCAAAGCGGCCGTTTTTGAGGGCCAGCTTTTTGCCGGCGGTAAAATTGGTGAAGGAGATGTAGAGCTGCGGACCTTTCATATCCATATAGATACGGATCAGACGTTCCTTTTCCGGCAGCTTTAAGCTGGCCTCGATTGCATTGTCAAAAAGATTGCCGATAATGCAGCACAGGTCGATTTCCGACAGCTGCAGCCGGTAGGGGATATGAGCATCGGCCCGCACCGGGATATTTTTGGAACGGGCCAGGGAGATCTTGGAATTCAGGATGGCGTCGGTCATGGGGTTGCCGGTTTTGATTACCGGCTCCACCCTGGTCAGATCTGCATCCAGTTCGTCCAGGTAGCGGCTGACTGCCGCGAGATCGCCGGCGGCGGCATAGGCCTTCATGGTCTGAATATGATTGCGGTAATCGTGGCGCCAGCTGCGCATCTGCCGGTACATGTTTTCTACTTCGGCATAGTGCGTTTCGATGAGCTCCTGCTGATAGGCTTCCAGCTGCCGGTCGATTTTTTTACTGAAAAGTCTCATGTTTCCCTCCTGACAAAGCTTCTGACCCGGATATCCCCTGTTCTTTTGCCTGCCCTTTTGTCCGTCCTTTTATCCGCCTTTTTGATTCCCTTATTTCATATTGATGAGGGCCCTGGCGACCTTGTCGGCTGCGCCGCGCGGAAGAGGAATGAGCGTACCGTCAGTCAGGTGGAGCTGTGTCTTTGACACCCGGGCGATACAGGTCAGATTGACAATGGCCGAGCGTCCCGCACGGAAAAAACGGTCGTCCAGCTCGCCGGACAGCTCTCCCAGGGTTCTTTTGACGGTAATATCTTCTCTGGCATGAATGGTGGCGTAATTTTGATGCACATCGATATAACGGATCTGATAAAGAGGGATGCGGATCATTTCTCCTCCGGTTTCCAGGAGCAGAACCCTTTCGTTTGTCCGCAGTTTATCTGCGGCCCGGTCCAGCACCGAAAAAAGCTTGTCCTCCTTTACGGGCTTCATCAGATAATGAAGGGCGGCCACCTCGTAGCCTTCGGCGATGTAATCGGAGTAGCCGGTGATAAAAATGATCTGCACGGTTTCGTTGCTCTCGCGCAGCTTTTTGGCCAGGGAGACGCCGTCCATTCCATCCATCTCGATATCCAGAAGGAGGATGTCAAAATCGCTCTCTTCGTCGTAGCAGAACAGAAAGCTTTCCGCGCTGGAAAAGGCGGACAGATGAAGGGAGTGGCCTCGTGCGTCCGCCCATTTCCTTGCCAAATCCTGAATATAAGCTCTGTCGGCTGCATTGTCGTCGCAGATGGCTGCCTTGTATCTCATCTCTTCACCGCCCTCGAAAAACGCTGCACGGCAAAGCGCCGTGCAGCGAGTGATTCAAACGAAAGTTATGCTATTCCCGTCAATATTCCGGCTCAATAAGGCCGTAGGTGCCGTTTTTCCTCTTGTAGACTACGTTTACCTCGTCGGTCTCGCTGCTGCGGAACACATAGAAGGCATGTCCCAGAAGCTCCATCTGGATGCAGGCCTCCTCGGGGTCCATGGGCTTCATGGCAAAACGCTTGGTACGGATGATCTGAACTTCCTCGGGGTCTTCCATCTCCTCCTGAATATAGGCGTCGCTGAATGCGGAATTGCTCTGTTTTTTATCGATGATTTTGTTCTTATATTTCTTTAACTGCCGTTCGATTACCTCCTCCACCAGATCGATGGAGACATACATGTCGGTGCTGGTCTGCTCGGACCGGATTATCGAGCCCTTGACCGGAATGGTTACCTCGATTTTCTGCCTTCCCTTCTCCACGCTCAGCGTAACCGTGACGTCTGTGTCCTTGGAAAAGTAGCGCTCAAGCTTTCCGATCTTCTCATAGATAGCGGATCTGAGCCCGTCGGTGACTTCGATGTTTTTCCCTGTAATGGTGTAACGCATGAAACCAACTCCTTCCGTTTTAGGGTTAACTCTAGTATAACAAAACTGCGGTTTTTTTTCAAGAAATATTCGAGAAAAAAACAAAGGCTTTGCAAAGTTGTCGCACATTAAATTTTCATAAAATTTAAATAAATTTTGTGAGAAGTATAATTTTCTATTTGTCAATGGGTTTGGGGTATTTTTTTGACCTGGGGTAACGATTTATGAGAGTTTCACAAAACGCATGTTTTCTCTTGACAGGAAAAAGATATCCCCGGAATTCCCTGATTTTTTGTGGATAATGTGGATAACTTGGTGTATAAGTCAGTTTTTCTGATAAAACCTAGGGGTAGATATGTGGACAAAAAGTGTGGATATTTTTCAGATGTACACGTGGATAAGTGGACAAGGAAATGAAGGGGGTGTTTTTTTTGTGCAACTTGTACAGGCGCCCTTTTGCCGTTCTTTGATGCGGTCTGAGGACGGGCGGGGCGGCAAGGGAATATCTGCTGGCTGACTTGAAAAAGTAAATTCCAGTGCAAGATTAAATTCCACAGGCACTTTTAAAACCTTATATTTTCGGCAATTTTATAATGTTTAAATAGCCGATTTCTGCTATAATAAGACCATGTTCTCAAAAAAATCCTGTTTTCCGGACACGACAAGCAGGCCTTTGAAAGGCAGTGTGCTAGACTGAATTCCACCGGCCTGAGTCGAAAAATGTAAAAGTTTGAATCCGGTCTGGCAGCAGATTTATTTGAGAATTCGTTAGTGGTTGAAGCGGATCAGCTTAGGCGTCAGATTGACCTTGTCAGGGTCGATCGGCTTAAGCTGAAATGCGTTTAAGGCATCTTCACCGAAGGTTTCCAAAGCAACGCTGTAAGGCGTCCTTCCTTCAAGGCACTCCCTGGGAGTGGAATTGA
>CALWLM010000077.1 GCA_944381515.1 uncultured Lachnospiraceae bacterium
TATTTTGCATAGAATTCCTTCAGCTTTTCCTTGAAAAGCAGTAATTTCATCATCATACCGTGCGCTCCTTCTGTCTATCTTCCTCCTGATATACCTTCATCAGCTTTCTCAAACCGCTGCGGTATCCTTTGAGCTTCTTCTGCGCCCGGGAATACCGAACCGCATGAACCGCCGCCGAGACAGCCAAAAAGGCGACCAAGGCCGCCGCATACCACAGAAGGATATTTTTTCCTATTCCAAGCAAGTCTTCTATACTTTTTTGCGTCATCAGCTCTTCCGAAAAATACAGCCCCCACATACAGACGCCCAACCCAAAGGCGAAGGTCAGGGAAATGGCAGATTTCAGCATACCAAAGCCAATATAATCCGTTTTGAAAAAGTGGCTGATATACAGGGCGCCTCTCTCTTCATGTTTTTCAAAAACAGCCGCCCTGGTCATAATCTTTACTTTATTGGTGCGAATCATTCAAAGTCTCCTTAATGCATCTATGCGCAGTCTCTCATTCAGACTTCTGACCATATTCCATAGTCATTTTCTCCTTTGAGCCTGCACGCAAGCTTTCTGCAAGAACCCGCATCCTGCCGTGATTTTACCGTGCCCACAGCAAACGCCGGCACAGGCATTCTATCATGTCTGTCCCCCGGCAGCCGAAAACCGGCACGGGTATATTAGCCGCTTACGGGCCTATTATAACATAGCTGCTGGAAAAATTCGAGGTAATTATATTATTTTTTTGTTGCGGAAATATGACGATATGAAAAAGAACCCATGAATTGCCCAAAAAGATAGGGGCAAACAAGTTGAAAATCTCTTTAATTTCTCTTATAATGATATCGCATGATTAGTCAATCCATTATGAGGAGTAGGTGGGGGTCTTGCTTACAATTGAAGAATTGGTAAATAAAAATTTTGATAAATTAAACGATACGGATTTGTTTATCTGGAAATATATAGTAAACCATAAAAGAGAGTGCTCCAGTTATACGATCTATGAGCTTGCCGGCAAATGTAATGTATCGCGGACAACCGTTCTTCGTTTCGCAAAGAAGCTCTCCCTTTCCGGTTATTCCGAATTGAAAGCCATTTTGAACTTTGAGCAGAAGTCCGGAATGGATGAGATGCTTTTTGACATTTCAGCTACTTTTGACACCTATCACCGCGTTATTGATGATCTGAGCAAAAAGGATTTTCACCGGATCAACGAACTGATCTACGGGGCGAAGCATCTTTATACCTACGCCACCGGCATCATGCAGAACAATATCATGAATGAACTGCGAAGAATGTTCAACAACAGCGGCGACTATATTATCAATATAGGCAATGCCGGAGAAATTGGATATTTCCTGAATCATATTGAAAAAAACGACCTGGTATTTATCATCTCTCTGAGCGGTGAAAACAAAGACACCATTGATTTTGCCCGCAAGCTTCGGCTAAGGGATGTCAACGTCCTGTCCATCACCAAGCTGAGCGATAATACTCTGGCTTCTATCTGTAATGAAAATATATACATCCATTCTCCCAATTTCTATATCGCAACGGATGGACGTCCCGATTTCAATTCTTCCGTAGGCTTTTTTGTCGCCATCGAAGCTCTTTATCTGAACTATCAGATGTACAAAAAGCACCGCCTCGATTCTGCGAAATAGCCCCCTCCCTCTTCACAAAAATCATAAACGACTGCCGGCCGGCGGTCGTTTTTTTGTGATTTATCACGCAAAAACGTGACAAGTCACAACCCGTGGAACGAAGAACAGAAGCCTCCAAATCCATTGAAATTCCCTGCATTTCCGTATAAGCTTTAACTACATGAGATCTCAGGTACAACAAAGAAAAAAGAAGCAGACAAGGAGGAGATATCCATGGGAAACGGCTTTTCCATACTGATTGCCGGAGGCGGAAGCACCTACACTCCGGGCATTGTGCGCCTGCTGGCGCACAAAAGCAGCATTTTTCCAATACGCCAGATCAAGCTCTATGACAATGACGCCGACAGACAGCGGCTCATAGGAGATGCCTGTTCAATACTTCTGGGTGCAGAGGCTCCTCAAATAGACTTTTCTTATACAACAGACCCGGAGGAAGCTTTTACAGGTATTGATTTTGTTATGGCGCACATCCGCGTTGGAAAATACGCCATGAGGGAACTGGATGAAAAAATACCTCTGCGGTATGGCGTCGTCGGCCAGGAGACCTGCGGTCCCGGCGGAATCGCCTACGGTATGCGCTCCATCGGTCCAATTATTCAGCTCATCGACTATATGGAGAAATACTCGCCCAAGGCCTGGATGCTCAACTATTCCAACCCGGCAGCCATCGTAGCGGAGGCCACGAACCGTCTTCGCCCTCATTCCAGAATTATCAATATCTGCGACATGCCGGTCTGCCTGGAAAGCAAGATGTGTTCTATTTTAGGCCTGCAAAGCCGCAGGGAAATGCTTGTCCGCTATTATGGGCTGAATCATTTCGGATGGTTTACCGAAATAACGGACCGGCAGGGGAATGATCTTATGCCCCGTCTTAAAGCATTCATAAAAGAAAATGGTTACTATGTTAAAGGAGATCCCAAGGCTGAACAGGAGGAAAGCTGGAAGCTTACTTATCAGATGGCAAAAGACGTCTATGCGCTGGCTCCCGATACGCTTCCCAACACCTACCTGAAATATTATCTCTTTCCAAACCAGGTGGCCGCCCACAGCAATCCTGACTATACAAGAGCCAATGAAGTAATGGATGGCAGAGAGAAAGAAATTTTTGAGGAGGCCAGACGTCTTATCGAAACAAAGGATGTTGCCGGCTGCCGCTTTTCCATCGGCCACCACGCCGATTTCATTGTGGATCTGGCCAGAGCCATCGCTTACAACACACAGGAGCGGATGCTTCTGATTGTGCCAAACGAAGGAGCCATCGAAAACTTTGACTCCGACACCATGGTGGAAATTCCCTGCCTGGTAGGATCAAATGGATATGAAAAACTGTCCATCGGAAAAATACCAAGATTCCAGAAAGGGCTTATGGAACAGCAGGTGGCCGTAGAGAAACTCACGGTAGACGCATGGATCGAAGGCAGCTATCTGAAGCTTTGGCAGGCAATCACCATGTCAAAGACTGTGCCCGGCGCTGATATTGCCAAAAAGATATTGGACGATTTTATTAAAGTAAACCGTGACTACTGGCCTGCTTTGAAATAAAAACAAGGAGCTTATCTATGAAAATTGTAGAACCTGCAAGGGAACTGCCGGTAAAGGGCAGCTATGACGTCCTCGTCATCGGAGCAGGCGTAGCCGGCGTTTCCGCCGCCTTGGCCTGCGCCAGAAACGGCAAAAGCGTCTGTCTGGTTGAACGGGAATATATCCTCGGCGGACTGGCCACCGCCGGAATTGTGGCAATCTACCTGCCTCTGTGCGACGGACAAGGGCGTCAGATGATCGGCGGAATCAGCGAAGAGCTGCTGAAGGAATCAGTCCGGTACGGTTCCGGAGAAATTCCCTCATGCTGGAAGGAAGGCGGCGATCCTGAGCTGCGGCAAAAAATCCGCTACAAACTGAGATTTGATCCTCCGGCATTTGCCTGCGCTCTTGACCAGCTGGTAGCGCAGGCCGGAATCCATTTAATGCTTGGGACGACCATGAGCAGCGCCGTAAAGGAAGGTCAGGAAATCCGATACTGCATCTTGGAAAACCGCGAAGGGCGCTTTGCCGTATCTGCCAAAATCTTTATTGACGCTTCCGGAGATGCCGTTCTGGCCTGGTCAGCCGGAGAAAACACTGCTGAGTTTGTGCGCAATCGTCTGGCCGGGTGGTATTATTCCTATGACGGCAGCGAATACAAGCTCAATATCGTGCAGGAAAGCTTAAAAGGGCCTGACAAAGAAGTGAAATGCCTCTACGGAGGAATTTCCACCGACGATGTGACTCAGTTTTGTCTGGATTCCCGGCAGATGCTGCTGCAGCATGCGCTTCAATTTTCTATGGATACAACAATCACGCAGATTGCCACAATCCCACAGATTCGCATGACGCGCAGGCTCAAAGGAACTCTTGAAATTGACGAATCGGATGAAGGCAGAGTTTTCCAGGATGCCGTCGGCTGCTTTGGCGATTGGCGAAAGGCAGGTCCTCATTTTACTCTGCCCTACTCCGCACTGGTAGGGGAAACAAAAAATCTGCTGGTTGCCGGCAGATGCATCTCCGCCAGTGAATCCGCCGGCGATATTATCCGGGCCATTCCCGTTTGCGCTCTATCGGGCGAAGCAGCCGGCACCGCCGCCGCCCTTGCATTGGACTGCGGCGCACAAACTGTCCGCAGCGTACCATTGGACTCTCTCAGACTAAGATTACTGCAAAATAACAACATATTAAACTGGAAGGTACAGGGGGAAAAAACAAATGACAAATCATGAAATTGCTATTCGTATATTGGAACTAAGCGGGGGAAAAAACAACATTGCCGGCGTTACCAGCTGCGTCTCCAGATGCCGATTGGAAGTGGCAGATATCGGCAAAGTAAACACCAAAGAATTGGAGCAAATAGAAGGCGCCCAGGCCGTAGTTATTGCCGGAACGCAGGTCCAGATCGTCTTTGGTCCGGGCAAGTGCCGAAAAGTAGCTCAGGAAGTAGCTTCTGCGGCCGGAATCACCTATGACGTAATGGATGCAAAAGACCTTAAAAGCGATCTGGCCGCCAAAAATCAGACTCCTTTTAAGCTCATGCTCAAAAAATGCGCTGGTATATTTATACCCATTCTGCCGGCCATCATCGCTTCCGGCCTGCTGGCAGGAATTAATAACATTCTCAAAAATTTTATTCCCGGTTACTCAGAGAGTACCTTTGCGCAGCTGTTAAGCGTTATTCACCAGACTGCCTTCAATTATCTTCCCATCTTTGTGGGAATCAGTGCAGCCAAAACCTTCGGCGGTTCCATGTTCGTCGGAGGCACGGTGGCGGCCATTCTTCAAATGAGCTCGCTGACCGGCATATCCGTATTCGGAATCACAATGCAGGCCGGCCGCGGCGGTATTATTGCCGTCCTGGCAATCACAGCCTTTGCCGCCTGGACAGAAAAACGGATACGCAAATTTGTCCCGGACATTATCGATATTTTTGCCACGCCCGTACTGACCGTATTTATCTCAGGCTTCGTGGGACTCCTGATAATCCAGCCAATCGGAGGTCTCCTATCAGACGCCATCGTAAATGCAATCAATTTTGGAATCGAAAAAGGCGGCTTCTTCTTTGGCTTTGCCATGTCTGCCGTTTGGCTTCCCCTGGTAGCAACCGGCCTGCATCATGGAGTAACCCCTATTAAGGCAGAACTGCAAAACACCATAGGAAATGTACCCATTCAGGTAATGTGCGCTTTTGTAGGACCCGGTCAGGTGGGCGCTGTATTGGCCGTCTATCTGAAAACTCGCAATACGCGATTAAAAAAGGTTATTCTCTCCGGTATCCCCGTACAGCTTTTAGGTATCGGCGAACCTTTAATTTACGGTGTTACCCTTCCCCTTGTAAAGCCCTTTATCTGCGCCTGTCTTTGCGCCGGCGTAGGCGGCGGCATTGCAGCCATGCTTGGATTGACCTCGTTTGGGTATGGCCTTTCCGGCCTTTTGCTTACTCTCTCACTCAATAAGCCTCTGCTTTACCTGGGGATTTATCTGCTGGTAATCGTCCTCTCATTTGTCGTAACCTATTTCGTCGGCTTCGATGATATTATCAGTGAATAAATTTCACAGAATTTTAAATTTACTCTTGACAAAAGGTGATATAATAAAGGTGTAACAAAAAAATACACTTAACACGACCTGTCATACAAAGTGGAAGGCTGCTAAGCGTGATTCAGATTTTTGGAGGAAAAGATAAATGAATACTTTAAAAGCTGAAAAACGAGACATGAACACAAAGGCCAAGAAACTTAGACGAGAGGGATTTGTCACCGGCACGGTCTTCGGGCGCGAGCTCAGCGAGACCATTCCGCTGAAAATGGAAAAAGCGGCTGTGGAACGTCTTCTGAAATCAGAAGGCAAGGGCGGCCGGGTTCTGCTGGATGTGGAGGGCCAGGTCTACAACGCATTGATCAAAGAGGTGGACTACAATCCGTTAAAGCGCCAGGTAGATGAGATTGATTTTCAGGCTCTGGTAAACGGTGAAAAAGTTCATTCTACCGCAGAAATCCATCTGGTGGGCGCGGATATGTGCGCCGGCGTGCCGGAATTGATGCTGCCGGAGATCTCCTATCGGGCTCTGCCGGATTCTCTGACGGATCGAATCCAGGTAAACATCAGCCATCTGAAGGCCGGAGATTCCATAAAAGTGGGAGACCTGGATTTTGCAAAGGATGAAAACATCGAATTGATGACGGATCTTGATAAAATCGTGGTAGCCATCACAGAGGCCCCTGCTGCTCCTGTTGAGGAAGCTTCCGAAGCCGAGCAGTAAGGTTTTGATCCGTTTTGATCCTTTCCGGATCCTTGATGCCGCCGGCGTCAAAGCTAAACGACATAGTGTAAAGAAAACCGCAGTTCTTTTTGCCTGTTCCGGCGAAAAAGACTGCGGTTTTTCGTTTCTCTATCCGCTTTTCCATCCGCTTTCCCGTCCATTTCTCTGTCCACTTCTCTGTCTCTTTCCCTGGCCTTTTATCCCCAGTTCTCCTGATAATCCATCCGGTCATCGTCACAAAACGGAGACATTCGCTGTACCCTCGCTGTAACACAGCTCTGCTATGATCAAACCATAGAATCCAGCAAGCAGGAGGTAGGCAATGTGGATATCGTTCTTCGCACAACAGGACTGAAAAAATATTACGGCGCCGGCGAGACTCAGGTCAAGGCCCTGAATGGTGTAGATCTGGAAATTGAAAGGGAAACCTTCACCGCCATCACCGGAGCCTCCGGCAGCGGCAAAACCACTCTTTTTAATCTGATCGGCGGTCTGGACACCCCCACGGAAGGCAGCATTGAAATCAACGGCATCCGTCTGTCTGAGCTTGCCGGCGATCCAGCGGCCGTCTTCCGCCGCAGACAAATCGGTTTTGTGTTTCAGAATTACAATCTGATTCCCATTCTCAATGTCTGGGAGAACATCCTGTTTCCTCTCTCACTGGATAACCGCTGCCCCGACAGGGCGTATATCTCCCATCTGGTATGCCTTCTGGGCCTGGAGGGAAAGCTGAATCACCTGCCCGCCAGTCTGTCCGGCGGCGAACGGCAGCGGGCTGCCATCGCCAGAGCTCTCGCCGCCAGGCCGTCCATACTACTGGCAGATGAACCTACGGGCAATCTGGACAGCAAGTCCGGCATCTCCGTCGCCAGCCTGCTGCGTCAGGCCAGCCGCGAGCTTCATCAAACCATCGTCATGATCACCCACAATCTCGAACTTGCCCATATGGCGGACCGGATCGTGCAGATTGAGGACGGGCGTATTACTCAGGATGAGGATACAGCCGTTTTGTCTGCGCCGTTCAAGAAAGGAGGACACAGCCATGAAATCCAATAGGACTTCATAGCCCGATACGAAAATCAGCCTGTTTAATCTTCTCCGATCCCTCTTCCATCAAATTCTACTGTGCGGACTGAAAACTGTTTCTCAGTTCCTCGTCAATGCTCTCGAAGGCCTCGGCGGATGCCGACGTGGCCTCCCCCAGAGCATTCACCAGTTCCGGAAACTGATCCAGACTTTCTTTCATTGACGCATACATCTCATAATATGCGTCCTGAGAAAGACCATCCCAGCCGTCTGTGATTTCGTTGATCTTGGTATGAATGGCTGCAAGAATATCTCTGAGATCTTCTGCATAGCCAACAAGATCATTTCCCTGCGTTCGCAGGGTTTCGGGTGTAACTCTGATGTTTGCCATGATTTTTCTCCTTTCGCCGCGTCCATTCCAGACGCCTGGTGCATTTTTCACTGTTACTTTAGTAGATACTTTATACTTTCAGCCATTAATCTTTTTAACAGCTTACTCTCTCCATATGCTTCTCGATATACTCCTCCGCCAATTCCTCATAGCGGCCGGCGGCATCGATCATAATATCTTCAAGGGTTTCCAGCAGTTTGGCATACTTTTCTATATTTTCCTTCCAGTTGACCCTGGTCATTTCCTGGAATTCCTTCCCTGCCCCGGTTGTCCAGCCCGATTCAGCCAACTCTGTCAGACAGTCGTCCAGTCCCGAGGCCAGTCTGCGCAGTTTGCCGGCGGCCTGGCCATAGCGCCGCCCGCATTCCGTAAATACCGCCGTGTCAAATGCCAGATCCGTATTGCCTTCATAAGCCAGCTGTCTCTCTGCCATCTCTCTTCCTTTCGCTCACTCTAAGCCTTTCATTCACTCCAAGACGCGGTTTGAGCTTGCAGGCCTGGGCCAGCTCCTGTTCAGCCAGCGCTTTATTCCCCTGACTGCCATATATATCGGCCCGCAGCATATATACCTCTGCGATCTGATTGTTAAGCCCTTCCACAAAATCAAGCAGCTTGATTGCCCCTTCATAATCTTCCAGCTCCTTTAGGCACATCGCTCTGTACAGATACAAATCGAGGGCAGACGGATCGGACAAAGTGGCCAGACGATAGAGCGCACCGGCCTCCTTATAGGTCTGCACAGCTTCCCGGGACCTTCCTAACCGTTTCATGCAAAAGGGCCTGTAATACAAAGCCGCATAATAGTACGCATCCGCCTCGTTCTTCTGGACAATCCGCTGCGCCTGCTTCAGAGCCTCTTCATAATTCTCCTCCGCCAGATACAGATTCAGCAGCATAAAGTTTGCCTCTCCGTCAAATCCCAGCTGCGCCTCCCTTTCAATACACCAGCGGCAGCACTCCTTTGCCCGCTCCCATTGTCCGCTCTGGGCACATATCTGCCCTTCCAAAAGAACGAAGGAATGCTGTACCCTGTCAAAATATTTCATCTTTGCAGCCGACCGGACAAGGCTCAGAGCCTCCTCGTTTCTCTCTGCCAGGGCCAGAGCCCTTGCATAGTCGTGCATAAGCTCTGCGTCCTCCGGAAACCGTTGGGAAGCCGCCCTGGCAGAATCCACCGCTTCCGCGTACCTTTCCTGAAGAATCAAAAGCTGTGTCCGAATATGGTAGCCGTCGAAGGCCTCCGGCGCTTTAATCAGAAGCTCCTGCGCCGCCTCCCCGGCCCTTTCATACTCTTTTAGGCGCACCAGGACGCCGATCTTTTTAACCATATAATCCGGCCGGGAAGGATCTTTGATGCAGGCCTTCTGAAAATACCGCAGCGCCATATCATCGTCATGCATCTGCTCCCAGGCCATCCCCATAAAAAACATCATTTCAGCGCCGTCATACCCCTCGTATATTGCCCGGCTATAGCTTTCCAGCCCTTCGTTAAGCTCGTCGTTCATAAAGCAGGCGTTTCCATACAGAAAATACAGCAGACCGCTTTTTTCAACAAGCAGCGCCTTTCTGTAAGAATTCTTGGCATCCCGGTATTTTTGCTGCGCCATATACAGATCGCCGTAATTTTTGTAGCTGTCCGCAAGCGTCGGGCAAAGCTCAATGGCCTGATCAAGCTTTGCGCGGGCTTGCTCTAATCTTCCCGCCCTCAGCAGCATTGCCCCCTGCATGTTCATATCCCGGGCCTGCAGGCGTATTTCTTCGGAATTTCTCTCTGGTTCCATCGCTCCCGTACCTATATGCTCCATGACCGCCGTCCTCCCCTCTAATCATCTTCGACCCTTACCCGCAGAGGCGAGTGCTCCTCAATTTCTCTCACAAAATCTATCTCTGGCTCCAGCCTGGTATTAAAATAGAGCAGCCCTCTGCCACAGTGTCTGATCCTGTCAGGCTTAGCCGGAATCGTCCCGTCCTTTCGATACCTGTACCAGACGGAAGTCCCCGCCCCGTAGAAGTGAATTCTGCCGGAGCGTTTCTTAAAAGTACATTCCGTTATCTGCTCATACCGCATTTTATTGATTTCCCTGCGGGCATACCTTCTGCCATACTGTCTTTTGGGCAGGTAAAGGATCAAATAATCATCGTAAAACTGAAGCTCCATGGGAGAAGCCGTCCACTCCCGCTTCTTGCCGCCCCAGACTGCTCCCAGGGCGAAAACCGCCAGAGAAATTTGGGACGGCCAGGAAAGGGCGGCAAAGAAATTCTCCCGAAATATGACAGAGCCCATAAAGACAGCTGCGGCTGCCGCCAATATCCCTGCCCGCAGGGCCGTTCGCCCCCGACTCCTTTTCCTCGCCGGCAGCAGCACCGCCTCGTTGGCCTTTAACACATAATTAGGGCTATCCACAGAATATCTCCTCCCCCGTATTCATGACGGGCCAGCTTACGTCCGATGCAAAAAACGTACAGGAGGAAAACAGCCTTCCTATCTCGTCCCCCAGGGTTTTTCCCTTATCAAGCAGTCCCGCCAGATCTCCGGCCGTCACCTTCTCGGTAAAGTCCCATTGCAGCTGCCCGCCCTCCCCTCTGATGATGGTCCCCTCCATGCTGTCCACCGTAAAAACCGTCAGGCTGGGAAGCAGAATATTGCTGATTCCCGTCCGGACAATTGTGCTCACCGAAAAATCCTCCGCCAGCAGCGTCCTGGGAATGTGAATGATGTGCTTCAGAGAAGCGCACCCATCCTTAAGACTTGAGAAATCCAAAAATTCCTCCCGCAAATTGCGCCCCATATCCCGCACCATCTGACTGCCCAGATCCTGGATAACCGCCCACCCCCGCATCTTAAAGGCCGCTTCCACATCGTTGATTTTGCTCCGGACAGAGACCAGCGTATCCCTGGAAAATACCTCTTTCCAGCTGATTTCCCTTAAGCTTCCGGCATTTTGGGTGACCCATTTGTATCCGTTTTTCACCAGGCTCCCCAGCCTGTTAATCGCTGTGGCCGCCGTACTGACCAGCATAACCACGTCCATTCCCGCTGCAAACTCATGATAATAGGCATTATAGCCATAATACTCGCCGTCCGCTCCGAAGATAAACGATGATCGGAGGAAATCCTGACAGCTGTTGATCTGCGTCCACCTCCTTCCCACAGCCGCTTCTCCGGCCCCGGCCATTTTCATCCCCTCCCATTCACACATCATATTTGCCAGTCCGTTTGTCAATCCAATTAGTCCGCTTACGACTCCTGCAATCACAACGATCACCGCCCCTCCGGCGGCAAAAGCCGAGACTACCGCCAGTACGCCAAGAGCGACTTCCAGGGCCCCCACAACCGTTCCCTTTAAGAATTCCTTGCCGCCGTCAAAGCGGAACCAGTCCCGTATCCAATCCTTAAGACCGGCGCCAGCCGCCCAGATATCCTCTCCCCTATCTCCCAGAAAACGCCCGGAAGAGGATGTGTTTTTCAGACTTACGCCAAGATACGCGATCATATTCCCTATTACATCGCTGCGGATTCCGTTGCTTTCTTTAAAGGAGGCCGTCAGCTCCGACACCCTCTCTTTCACGACCTTGTCCACATCCTGACACAGAGCCCTCAGTTCCAAAAGAGCCTCCCCATAGCAGCTGTAAAAATCCCTTCGGTCCGAAAGCTCATTGAGCTTCGCGCTCACCTGCGCTGCGCCTTGCGAAATATCATAGCTGCACAGCTTTCGATAGACGCTCTCATACAGAGAGGAGCGGTATGTATCCAGCCTCTTTGCCACCGTCCTTGCCTCCTCTGCGGCATCTTCCAGGCTTCCGTAGGATATTGCTATCGTACTCATGTCGTCTCCCCCCTAAATAAGCGTTCCAGCATCGTTTGCAGTTCCCGTTCTTTTCGTTCTCTCTCCGCCCTCGCCTCCTCTTCCCTTGCCCGGCAATACTGACTGTAATAATAGTCTTTCTCCTCCTGCGTCTCGCTTTTTAACCTCTCGATCCGGGATATTTCATCCTCCAGTTCCCAAACGGCCGCGCTTAACAAAGGATCTTCCGACGAATCTCCCTCTTTGCCCTCTGCCGCCGCCTGTGCCGCAGAGATAAATCGGGCGCTGTAACGAACACTTTGCTCCAGAGCCTCTCTGAACGCTCCCAGGCTGCGGCTGACCGCGCCGCTTCCCTCCTGCGCGGTCTCCTCAAGTCCCTTCTGCACCTCCTTAAGCCGCCGCAGACGCTTATCATAAGCCGCTTCCTCCCCGCATTTTTGTCTGTACTCTCTGTAATATTCACTGCTGTTCATTTCCCGCCTGCCTTTTCCACACTGCCTTAACGCCGGCAGTATCCGCCCTTAACCGCCCGCAGCCCCTATTTCCAGACAGCCTTTACAAATTCCTGCCTGAGCCCGTCGTCCGCCGTCTCATACTGCGCCTCGGCATCCACAAGAGCGTCGTAGACGGAAAGAAGGCTGTCGCCAAAATCGTCAATTTTGCGAATCAGAATATTATACTGCATCTCAAATTCGTTCCTTCCCTTTCCCACCCAGTTCTCCCTGATTTTCTTTGTTATCTCATGCACCTCCTCCCTGGTATCTTTGTAGGCCCTCACAATCTCCCGAATCCGGCGATGCGCCTCATAAATTCGGCTCGTATCGATGGTACCTGTCTGCGCCGGCACATTCATTCCCCTCTCACTCCTTTCGCGTCTGAACCGTCAAAAATTTTTATTTTGGAGCAAGCTCCTCCGCTGAATCGATATCCCATCGTACTGTCAAAGCCGGCATCCGGTCTTGCCCGTCCGCCCATATCAAACAATCTGCTCTCCGGCAGATCGGCAAACAAAATCGCCCGCCTCTCCTCCCGGATCGTCTTTAGCGCCTCGGAGGACTGAAACGTTACCGGCTGATTTTCAACCGCCGCAAGAAGGATAAATGCCCGGGCCTGAGCCGCTCCCCTTATCGCCTGGGCCAGACGCCTGCTCTCGGCTTTATCTGCGCATATTTTTTGCAGAACCTCTTCGCCTGCGGCAATCAGCATACAAAAGTTTTTTCGTTCTTCCTTTTCTGTGGGACGCAGAATATTCTCACAGAATTCCCCTATCAGCGAAAGACCGCCGGCCAGGTCTGAGGTATAACCACCGGTAAAGCTGCACGGTGCAAAAGGCGCAAGCCTACCGGAGCAATCATCTGCAATAAATACCTCGAGCCCGTGAATAACAGCGGTCTGCGAGATCAGACGCAGCAGATTGTCCACAAAGCGCTGCCGGCACCCGCCGTCGCCCAGAAGGGCCAGGAAGCCGTCGCGGGCCAGATTGATCGAGGTCAGTTCCACCGTGGAAAAATCCATTCCCACAGGCAGAATACCCCGCCTTTCAAAAGCAGCCCGGTCCTTCGCCAGCATCTCCTCCAGGGACAGACGCTTCGGAACCATAGGTATCCGGACCGCGCGGGCACCGCCTTCCCTGCTGCGGCTCCGAATAAACTCCGACAGCTCCCTGCTTCTGTCCGTTTCCCTTTCACTGCGGCCAAAGACAGCTGTCTGAAATTCCAGAACCCGTTTCTCCAGCATAAAAAGCCCGCGGCCGGCATTCTCCCCCGGCGTCGTCCGGCAGTGACCGAACAGGGAACTGTATTCTCCTGTATCGTTGCAGTTTAGCGCCAGACGACAGCCGAAACTGGCCTGGGTACGATAATTCAGAGCCCCGGCCGAGGCCGCCGTGACTACAAAGGAAAGCCCTGCCCCCAGGGATTCCCGGGCCAGAATGCCCAGCATCTCCACTTGCTCCGGAAAGTACTCGCGAAAGGCAGCCATATTGTCAATGACAACGACGATCATAGGCATATCAGTATAACCGGCCTCCCGGCTGGCGGCGTAGCTGCCCACCCTTCTCTCAGACATAAGCTTTTTTCTCCGGGTCATACGGTCGCTTAACAGTTTAAACAGGTTCCGGCATTTCTCCTCCTCTCCTGCCAGCACCACGCCTCCTACCTGGGCGCTGTCCTCAAAAATACGAAGCAGCATACCGGCGCAGTCAATGATATACAGATTCACTTGCTCCGACGTATATTTGCCAATCAGACCGCAGAGAATGGTCTGCAGCAGGGTGGTCTTGCCCGTCTGCGCAGAACCCACTATATAAGTATTATCTCCCGATATATTCAAGGTGACGGTCCCCTGCCTCTGCTGCTGCGGATCGTCGTACAGGCCGACAGGCACGCCGATTCCCCCTTCCTGGCCTTCCTCCTCCAAAGCGTCAAGAAAAATCCTTTCCTTTAGCGGAGGCAGGCAGATCCCCGGAAGTCTCTCAATTTTCCGGCTGCGGCAGTAGCTTTCCACCTGGCTGACCACGGCCTCAAGCTGTGTGAATGAATCGTTCTCCGGCCTTTTGTTGGTATATTTTAAAGTTCTCTTTCCCCAGAGATTTCTCTCATAAATGGCGTAGTATTTTTCTCCGCTCCCCTGCGGCGCCGGCGCTTTGCTGTAAGCGGACTGAAACAATTCAAATATTTCATTGTTCCCCACCTGAAAATAGGCTCTCCCCGGTTCTACAAGCTCCGCGGCCAGAGGTGTTTTCAGTACCTCCCCGCTGTCTTCTTTGGTCTGGACCTTCAGACAGAGGCGAAAGCGGGAGTTGGACCAGATCTGCGCGTCCACCACGCCCGCCGGTTTCTGCGTCGCTAAAATGAGATGAATTCCCAGAGTTCTGCCGATGCGGGCGGCGGAAATCAGCTCCTTCATAAAATCCGGGTACTCCTGTTTAAGCTGGGCAAACTCATCGACGATAATAATCAGATGGGGCAAGGCCGTTTTGGTACGTCCACTTTTGTAAAGCTTTATGTAATCATTGATATGATTGACATGAACCTGAGAAAATATCTCCTGCCGTTTCAAAAGCTCGGCCTTGATGGAAAGCAGAGAGCGGTTTATCTGCCTGCCGTCAATATTGGTGATAGTTCCCATAAGATGGGGCAGCTTCTGAAATTGATTTGCCATTCCCCCTCCCTTGAAATCAATCAGGACAAAACCCGCTTCATAGGGATGAAACAGGGTTGCCATGGACAAAATATAGGTCTGCAGCAGCTCGGACTTGCCTGAACCGGTGGTGCCGGCCACCAGGCCATGAGGCCCGTGGGCTCCCGCTCCATCCCCGATATCCAGATATACCGTCTGATTTTTGGCCCGGATACCGATGGGCGCTGCGAGACTGTTCCACACCTGCGCAGAATCCCACCGCCTGCCAAGATCCAGATCCTGCGCCGACACAATTCCCAGCAGCTCAAACAGGGATATGGTCCGGGGAAGCTCCCTGTCCCGGGAGGCTTCCTTCACGGTCACAGCCCCCAGCCTGCGCCCGGCTGCGGCTGCTCTCTCATCGGAAACCGGCGAAAAAGAAAACGCCGTTTCAGAATTACCGTTTGACACCTTGATAATACTTCCTGTTCCCGTGGTTCTCACTGCCATATCCTTTAACCGGATAATCTCCTGGCAGCCCCGGGGCAGCAGCTCCTCATATTCTCCAAAAAACACAAAGGTAAATCCATAATCATAATCTGGCAAGCTCTGGACATATCGGAATAGGGGATGAGCCTTTACGACGGACAGATCCGCAACAAACACCACATACCGCGGGCCGATGCCGCCGCTTCTTTTTTCTTCCTTTGCCCCCTCCTTTTGCCTGGCGCTGAGCGTGATATACAGATCCTCCAGAACCAGTCCGAGGCTTTCCTCGTCACAGGCGATATTCCTCAGACCAAGCCTCTCGTTTTCCGCATGGGGCAGCCAGCGGACCCAGGCCAGCGCGGAAGCTGTGCTCTCCTCCAGGATAAAGGCCATCTTCACATCTTTATAAAAGTGACGAATGCCGATATCCAGCGCCATATTTTTGAGCATCTGTCTTCGCATCTCCCCGGGTCCTGCAACTCCCACTGCCCGGGAAGCGCGCAGGTCTGCAAAAACAGGAGCGTTTTCGATATAGCGGTAACTCTGCGCCACCTGCGCGGGCACGCCCGCCAAAGGGTCCTGCAGATCGGCAAACTCCTGGCAGCTGTAAGTCACCGGATCAGCCGATTCCACCCGCCCTCTGCCCAGAAAGATCCGCAGAAAATCCTCGTCTTCAGGCCCCTTTTCAAACAGCCGTCTTCCCCAACGCTCCACCTCCCGGACACTTTCCTCCAGAGATACATACATCTCGTTTCGGTCTCGCAGCTCGCCCCTTCGCGCCTCCTCAATCTGCCTTCTTTTTCCTTCGATATAACGGTCATAGCTTTCCAGTCTTTCCGTCCATGCCCTGTTATAGTCCCTCTTTTCCGCCGCAGAGGCGGCGATGGTCATAACAATGCTCAGTCCCATGGATACGGCGCTGTAAATGACGAAGGTGCCTCCGCCTCCCAGAAAGCCTC
>CALWLM010000078.1 GCA_944381515.1 uncultured Lachnospiraceae bacterium
CCGTACCGCCGAGGCCTACTAGCAATGTGGGAGCTATCATGATCTTTACCTCCTAAAAAGTTTATTGATTCGGCACGCATGTGTATGTCATTTCCTTTGTATTCACGGAAATCATCGCCCCGGCACTCAGGCGGACAGGCTTTACCCGCCCCTCCTCAATGGGGGTGCCGTTGAACGTGATGTGCTCTTTCCCGGCGTAGGCCTTGGCGTTCATCAGCAGCATCCCGCTGCCACCCGCGGCCTTGACCTGCATGACCGGGACTCCGGCCACCCCCGGCGGGACGAATTTGATGGAGCCTTCCTCCGCCTTATAAGGGATCAGTGAAGTCAGGAAGCGCTTTGAATACCTGCCGTTGGCAGTCATCTGGTGGATTCCTGGACGGTTGGGCGAGCAGTCAATAGACGGCCGCCGCTTCAGCTTCTTGGGCAGGTACTTCTTGAAGGGCGGGATGTAGCCCAGGATCAGCAGAATAATCATCGCAAGGATTAATCCCTTGATTAGGCGTTGAAGATTCCGCTCCAGCCAGGAGCGGGTGTCATCCACCTGCAAAGTACCCTCCGTGGTGCCTGTCCAGGTGGCCGCGCCGTGCTTTCCCGCATAGGCCACGGTGAACCCGCAGTCCTCATAAATCTGAGGACGCAGATCTTCGCCGGAGATCGTTGGATACAGGTTATACACCCCGACGGCGCCGCTCTTCTCCACCCGGAACGCCCCATAGCCCGTCTGGTCCTCTTCGTCTGTCATGGCAACCCTGGGAAGTGACATCTCCTCCCACTGCTCCTCTGACAGCTCCTGCCCCTCCATCGTCACATGCACCTGGATCGGCTCAGCGGCATCCAGTCCATCCGTGGTGATCGTATAGACTGGGTTCTCCGCCACGGAGAGAGTGAGGACCTTGTTCTCATAGATGGAGTAGTCCAGATGGGTGGACACGGAGCTATAGTCCAAATATTGGGCCGTGGCGTCAATTTCCAGCGTCCCCTCCTCAATGTAGATCTTGTCCCCGGAGGTATATGTCTTCTCATGGGTGGTGCCGTTGTTGGTGACCACCGCGGAGTAGGTCACCTCCCCCAAGAGCGCGGAGTTGTTCACCGACTCATCGGTCCCAGCCTTTACAAAGCCGAAGGTGATAGTGTACTCCCCGGCCTGCAGATCCTCTAGCGAGGTCACCTCCCGACCTTCGCTGTTGGTCAGATACGCCGCGATCTCCACATTGGGCTTGTAATAAACTTCGATAGTATCAGCGCCGGTGACATCTACCGTATAACTGCCCGACGGGAAATCGTCTCGGAAGGTGGCAATGCTACCCTTTAGATCCCGGTTCACGATAAAATCCGGGTAATTGGTGGCCGGTGTTTCAGAGTACTGAACTGTCACAGGGGTGGTAGAACTCAGATATTCACGGCCGGAGTCGCTGGTAATGCCGTTGATAGCCACGTTTGCCCCCTGGGCAAAGACCACCAGCTCCCCCATGGGAATGTCAAAGGTTACGGTCTTTGCGGACACGTTCACGTCCAGCCGGTCGCTGTTGAAAATTCGGGTGCAGATGCCTGTGATCTTCTGGAGGATCTGGTCGCTGGCGGCGGCCTTCTCCGAATAAATGCCGGCCTCCTGATTTTCTGTGATCTCCGGAGCGTTGGGCCCCATTCCCAGGAACATGACGTTGATGTCTCCGCTCTTCTGGGAGAAGAAGGCGTCCATGTCGGTGACGCCCTGGAACACGCCGTCCGTCAACACCACCAGCCACTTCTCGTCCGCCGCGGCGGCGGCTAGGTCCGAATAGGCCTTCCGTACGCTGTTGAAGGGTGTGTTTCCCGCAGTGGTGACCATATTGTGGATCTTGGCCACATTGGTGCTCTGACTGTCGCTGCCCTGAAGGGTAAGCTTGGGAGACGAGCCTGTCCGTCCGCCGTCAAAGTCGCTCATCACGTAGATGTTCATGATGTCCCCATCGCCCAGCATGGCGGCAAACACTTCCATGGCGTATTTTGCCTGGCACCAAGTATCCACCAATTGTCCGTCTGTGGTAATCATGCTGCCGGAGTCATCGTACACGATATGGATGCGCCGCGACGGTGTGCTACTCTCTGCAGCCGCTGTGGCCGGGAGCAGGCTCCAGATCATAAGAACCGCTAGTAGCAATGCTGCCGCCTTCTGTATTCTGCGCATAAGCAAACCCTCTTTTCCTATAAAGATCTTCCGTTTCCGTGTGTCCGCACTCTGCCCGCAGTCGTGATTTTTATAAAAAACGACCGGGAAGAAAACCGAAGCTCTCTCCCCGGCTTTCAAATTGAACACTGCCAGACCATGCGCGGGATCAGGGTATACGATGCTTTCTTTTAGTTGTCTCTACTAAATTGCCCCAACAGCCTAGTATCATCTGTGTTTTCCTCGTTTTTACAAATTTGGAAAACTATGGTTTTTATTATATCGAAAAATGTCGAAATAATCAATAAAAACTTCGGACTTTCTTGAAATTTGCCACTGTAAATGGAATTCTTCTGTAAGTATGCCATCTGCTGTTTTTTCTTTATATAGCTGGGAGTATGCTCATATTTTACGCCTCCTCAATATCACCCGCACAGTACAGTTCGCCCCAGCAGCCACTACCACCGCGATGATAGCAACGATTTTGGTTGTTCGCTTCCGCCGCTCCATCCGAGTAACCTCTTCTCCCATCTCCGCTAGATAAATGAAAAAGTCCCGGGAACCAGCACCGGACGCTACCTCAAGCAGCAAATCCTCCAGGTCAGTCCTAGTCTATAGGCGTGGCTTTTGGGTCACCTTCTCCGGCAGGAACTCTTGATCTCCAAATTCGCGCTCCATCTCATCCAATTCCGTCTTTGCCCGATCTGCTGTATATTCCCCATTCATAGCCTTGTGAATAAAGTCCAACTTCGCCTGTGTATGGTCTCTCATTTTGCATCTCCGGCTTCTTGAAGCGTATATGCTGTGGTCGGATCAACAGAACTTGGCAGCAACTCCTCCCCAATCAGCGCGTTGATAAAGGTCGATTTTCCAGCGCTATACACATCTGATACATAGAGCACAACATCAGGCTTAATTGTCTCCAGATACTGCTCAATGGGCTTTTTGACCTCGTTCTCTGTCAGTTCTTCAAACTCATCAGACAGCTTCTGAAAGATCTTCTCGATTCTTGGCAGGACCTCCCCTGCATTAGGTAATTGCGCAGTCATTCCTTTGCAGATAATCTGTGAATCAGTGTTTTCTGCCTGTACAACGGCCTTTAGGTCATCCCGATCCTTTGTGACACCACGAAATAGCTGGCCCACTCCTTGACCATATGTGCAATAATCCTCTACAATCCCCTGTCCAATGCTATGCGCATTGTTTTGCAAGGTACCTTTCAAAGTTCCCTGTTGAAAAATCGCCGCCAGTTTTCCACCCGCAGACGGCATCTCTCATTCATCTCCCCCCCCTCCCGCTGATATTCGCATGTAATCTCCTTCCGATAGGGGGCATATATAATTCGAATCCGGTTATTTCCCGACATCTTTTTCCGCTCCTTCATATAGTCTGACTGATGCTCCCTGGCTCCTTATCCACATTTCGATCCCTTTCCAAAACACCTCAGCCTCCACGGTCCAGCCATTCTTGTCCTGGAAGATGATCTCCGCCGTGGGGAGCCGATCCAGCGCCGCCTCGATGGACGGGCCGGTGTATTTGAAGCGGATGCGTTCCAGCCTGCCGCCGTACATAAACTGCACCCGCTTGCGGAACTCGCCCTCCTGGAACCGATCCTTATGGGGAACCTTGAAATGCTCCTCCAGTACATTGAAATCCCGGATGCGATCAATCCGGTAGCTGGTTGGGAACAGGTCATCCGGGTTGTCAAAGGTCTTTTTGTCCTCCAGAAACGCGGTCAGGTAGAAATAATACTCTGAAAACATGATTCCCACCGGCAACACCCGGCGGCGTACCAGTTTTGGCTCTTTTAGCCGCTCATACTCGATCTCCATCACTTGGTGGTTCTGCACCGCTTAGCCAATCTCCCACAGGCCGGGCAGGATGGGTTGTCTGTGGTGGGGCTCTACATAGTGGTGCTTCTCGTTGGCCAGCAGTTCCGCCACTGCTCTCCGGCTCCGCTCCGGCACACAGCAGGCCACCAGCTTATCCAGGATTGGGAGCATCTCGTCTCGCCGCATGGAGCGGCTTGCCAGCAGGATCTTGCACACTGCTAGAATCTCGCTGTTGGTCAGCATGGGTGCCCACGGGCGTTCCAGGCGGTAGCCTCCGTCCCGCTTGTCATACACCCCATCTTGCTGCAATCCCTGCTCCGCGCAAAAACAGCGCAGCGACTCCATGTCACGCTGAACGCTGCGTTCCGTGATATGAAATTGCTGCGCCAGTTCTTTTTTGCGCAAAATATCTCCATTGACCAGCCGGGAATAGATTTTCAAGACACGGTCCGTTTTCCATGCCGTACCGTCCATAGATGCGCCTCCCACAGATAGTCATGCACTGAAAAACACATAAAACTATCTAAAAGTTCAACGAAACTTTTTATAAGCCTTTCGAATCCATTCCCCCAGGGGAGAAATTTTGCCGTCTTCCATAACCGCTCCTCCTGTACTTATGATAAAGCGATTATATCAGATATTATCTTTTGACACAATTCAACAGGAAAAAATATTAAAATCACCAGTCAGGCTGGTGACTCAAAGTTGTCAAATAGGAACGCCCACAGAATATAATTCTGTGGGCGTTCCTTTCGTCGAATTAGATTTTGGAAATCCCAACAAACGCCTCAAAAATTTTCCTGCTGTTTTCATCAGCGTACAGGGACATCTCCGGGTGCCACTGGACCGCCCAAACAAAAGTCCTGTCAAACAGATACACCGCCTCGATGAGACCGTCCGTGCTGCGGGCCATCTCTGCAAGACCTGGCGCCAGGTCTTTGATTGCCTGGTGGTGGTAGCTGTTGACGCCCAGCTATGTTTTTTGCAGCGGGGCAGCCAAGGGCGTACCTATCAGGACGCGCGCCATGTGGGCGGCCTGGTCATACGGAGGCTTCATGGAATGCACGATTTCTGACGGGTGCTCTGCGGGTAGGTCCTGGTAAAGGGTGCCGCCCAGAGCCACATTCAGGAACTGGATGCCCCGGCAGATGCCCAGGATGGGCTTGTCCCGCTCCAGGGCCCGGTACAGGAGTTCCCGTTCTAAGGTATCTCGGGCGGGGCACAGCTCGCCGCAGGTGGGCTTCATGGCCTCCCCATACATCTGCGGCGAGACGTCCTGCCCACCGGTAAAGAGAAAACCGTCGCAGAGATCCACGAGCTGGGCGATGTCCGCTCCGCCTGCCGCCAGCGGCAGGATGATGGGAATGGCGCCAGTCTCTTCCAGTCCTTCCAGATACCCCGGCAGCATCCAGTAGGAGTTCTTCTCCTCGTCCCACAGGGGCGTCATCCCGATGATGGGTTTCTCCATGGTTCATCACCTCTGATTGGCAAAAGCAAAGAGACACTCGAAAATCGAGTGCCTCTTTGCACATTGGAAGGGACGGTCAAAATCGATATTTTGAAATCTCGAAAGGGTATAGAAGGACCACTCAACCGGCCTTCTGGCCGGCGGCGCTTTTGCGCCGTGCGAGCGTTTTGCCGCAGGCAAAACCTCGGCGCAGGCGGAATTCACTTCCGCCGAGCATTTCAAATTCCCCCGGTTACCATAAAAATAACCACACCCGGCAGGTGTGGCTATTTTTATGTCTAAAGGCGCTGTCCTTAATACACGGCCACAAAAGAGAAAGCAGCAAAAAAAGAAAAGGGTGTGCCTAACTTGGGGCGGACAAATCCGCGTTCCAAGTTAGGCACACCCTTAGTCATGCAAATACCAGCGAAGCAAATCCTCCCGGCCATCTTCTCTCAGCCGTTCCACAGA
>CALWLM010000079.1 GCA_944381515.1 uncultured Lachnospiraceae bacterium
AGACACCGGGAATTGTAGCAAGGGCCATTCCGGTACAAAACCATCTTAATGCGAGAGAAATTTTTCTCTCGTCATAAGTCTCTTTTCGGGCGATATATCTGATCAGACTTGTGCTGGTGTGGGAGAAATAATAAAAAGAAAGAATGCCAAAAAGAACAAGGGTAACAAAACTTCCGTCTGTAGTGTCGACATGAAACATAAACTTCCCCCTCTGCATTCGGCTGTGAACAGGATAAGCGTCCCATCAGATAAAAGGCGGCTGCCTTTTCAGTTATCGATCTGTTATTATTATATCAGAGGATACATTACGTCACAATCCTGTTTTTAGGATAGGGCGCTATTATTATTTGGCAACAAAACCAATATGTTATTTCAAAAAGGCTGCCCAGGGCCCGTCACAATCGGGTTCGTGCTGGTGCCAATACAGCAATTTATCGATGTATGTTTGATTTCGCTGTTCTACCGCCTCTCTGCAATGATCTATACCTTTTTCACGAACAATGGCCGTCAGCTCGTAAATGGGTAATCCTATGGCATGTCCTTCGGTATGCACCACACTGCATCCCTGCGCAATGGCGTGACACCGTGCCGCGTCCGCAGGACAGGCCATATTCTTTGCCAATGCATGACAGGACAGGATTGCCTTCTTGGCGACAGGCATTTTGATACGTCCCTCTGCCCAGGCTCTTGCTGCCAAAACCGTATTGCGCGGCAAGGTCTCCTCCGGATGGTTCTTCTCAAAAACCTTCACGGTTTCTTCGGCCAAGTCCAGCGCCCAGAGGACCAGCGTTCGCCGATTCTGTATTTTTATCAGCAGAGAAAGCTCTTCCAGCAAAATACTGTCTTTTGAAAATAAAATCTGATTTCTGCGCTTTATTTTCCCCCGCACTTCATCCAGCCAGATCTGCTCCATCTCCTTGCTTCATATGCCTCCTTTTCTCCACTTGAGTCTATAAAACAGCTTCAAAATATATGATAACAGTTATTTGAATGAATGGCAAACAAAATCGAAATCACCCTTTTTATCCTTCCTCCATAAACTGATTATGTAGAAGCTTTAAGCGATCAGAAAGGAGAACGCGGTTTTGGATTGCAATCAACAAAGACGCCCGCGCGGCAGCTATGGCCGGCCAATGATGAACGGCGGTCAGGCCCCTATGCAGAGAAACGCCATGGGAAACAGAGCCTCTGGCGCAAACTGCGGATGCGGCGGCAATACACGTTCTAATACGGCGGGAATGGATTCTTTCGGAGTGGGCATGGCTTATGTGCCCTGGCAGAGATGGAACCAGACCTATGACATGCACAGAGGTTTGATGAGTGGGACAATTTTCCCGGAACTCGACAAACCCTTCTGCGCGGCAGGGAGGTGCGGACGATGAAAAACGAATATCTGCACCAGGTGGATATGGCTGGATTTGCTTTGGATGATGTGGTTCTGTATCTGGACACTCATCCGGGAGATACCGAAGCCATGAAATATTATCAGATGGCAAGGGAAAAATACCGCCAGGCGGTGGAAGTCTACACAGCTCAGGTAGGCCCTCTCTTCATGGCAGATGTCCCGGAGAGCTGCACCTTTAGCTGGGTAGACGAACCCTGGCCCTGGGAAGGAGGATGTGCGTAATGTGGAAATATGAGAAGCGTCTGCAATATCCGGTCAACATTTCGACACCCAATCCCAAACTGGCCCAGGTGATTATCAGCCAATTCGGCGGTCCTGACGGCGAGCTGGCTGCCTCGATGCGTTATCTGTCCCAGCGTTATACGATGCCCTATAAGGAATGCAAAGGGCTGCTTACGGACATCGGTACAGAAGAGCTGGGGCATCTGGAAATGATCGGCGCTATCGTCTACCAGCTGACCCGAGGCCTTACACCAGATGAAATCGTAGCCTCCGGCTTTGATAAGTACTACGTAGATCACACCACAGCTCTGTGGCCTCAGGCTGCCGGAGGGGTGCCCTTCAATGCCAACCAGTTCCAGAGCAAGGGCGATGTGATAACGGACCTGCATGAGAATATGGCTGCGGAGCAGAAAGCACGCACGACCTACGACAATATTCTGCGTCTAGTGAAGGACCATGAGGTGGCTGATCCGATCCGGTTCCTGCGTCAGCGGGAAATTGTACACTATCAGCGCTTTGGCGAAGCCCTGCGGATTACACAGGAGCATCTGGACAGCCGCAATTTCTACGCCTTCAACCCGGAATTTGACGCGCCGGTCTTCTGTCAGGCAGCCCCCATGAGCACGAGCGGCAATAACTGCGCCTGCTCCAACTCATAACAAATTGCCGGTAAGCTTTTAATATTCCGCTGACAATCAGACAGCAGCCGAAGCTTTGGCAGTAAATGTTTCTAGTTTGATATGCTCCCCCTTAGCGCGACAGCTTATTTGGATGGAAAAATAGCTGTTTGACCAAGGGGGGAGCATCTTACTAATAAAATGTAATTAGTATTATTATAGTAGTGAAGTATGAGGCCGTAAAACGGATACGGAAAAAAATAGAAACGTTTGAGGTCAAAATTCAATCGTTTGAGGTCATAGCATTGTAATAATTGGAAAAACATGTTATAAAAGGAATATAACCGCATGTAATCATTCTCTTTCAGCATCATGGTTGCAAAGTTAGGGGGAAGGCATAAATGATAGCTGTTAGAAGAGATGCGGTTGAAGCTACGAGATCAGAGGTGAATCCATCGGACATCCATGGTCTGCATTCATACAAAACACTGTCGAAGATGGCTTTTAATGCAAATCCAAAGGGAAGGCCAGTAGATCGTGTTTATATTCTACATGTAGAAGAAGAGGCAAGTTATTTGTATAGTGAATGCCCTGCGAGATACTATATTTCGACAGAAATACCTGAGGAGAAAAACCAGTATGAAAATCGCAGTTGTAGATGATGAAGAAAAATATTTAGACAAAATAGAGAAAAGTATAGGGGATTTTTTTGCAAAGAAAAAGGA
>CALWLM010000080.1 GCA_944381515.1 uncultured Lachnospiraceae bacterium
TCACCCACTTTCCATAAAAACCCTTTCCTTTATTATATTTTAGAACTTTATTTCAGTGAAGTCAATTTGAAGCAGGAATTAAGAAAGAAAAGAACGGAATCGGGGAATTGGGGAAGGAATTGAGATAAGGATAGGGATAGAGGCAGGGACAGAAATAGGGATAGGACTTAGGGCAAGGATTGCGGCAGCACCATAATTTCCAGTCCCAGCATTTTTCTCATAATTTGATTTTTGCTTAAACCAATTTTTCCGTTCAATTCTTGAAAATTTTATGTTATACTGATGTAAAGTGTCACAGTGAGAGCGTACTCCAGCACCCTGCCGCTCCCGACATTTTTAGTTCTTCGACAAAAGAAAGGCGCGCACAAATGAAGCTGATCTTTCATCACATGCGAAAATATCTCAAAAGCATTTCACTGGGAATGAGCCTGAAGCTGCTTGCAACCATGGCGGAGCTGATGCTTCCCTACATACTGGAGCATATGATCGACAACGTCGTCCCTCTGGGAGAGATGGGACGAATTTTTCTGTGGGGATTTCTGATGATCCTCACCGCCCTGGCCTGCTGGATTCTGAACATGCTGGCCAACCGCAATGCCGTCAAAAATGCTCACTTCGTCTCCTACGATATCCGCCGGGCTCTGTTCAACAAGACGGCCAACCTGTCGGGTACCGTCTTCGACTCCTATGGCCTGCCCAGTCTGACCAGCCGGATGACCAGCGACAGCTACAACGTACAGTCCTGCGTTCAGAGCATTCAGACACTGTGTGTCCGGGCGCCGATCATGATGATCGGCGGTATCGCCGTGACCATGACCATGGACCCGGTTCTCTCCGGTATCCTCTGTGTTATGCTCCCCATTCTGCTGGCCGTGGTTTTGCTGGTATCGCGTCACGGCATCCCCCTCTACACCAGGGTTCAGGACCGCTTAGACGACGTGGTGCGCATCATGCGGGAGAATATTACCGGTATCCGCGTTGTCAAGGCGCTCTCCAAGACAGATTATGAAAGACGCCGTTTTTACAGGGCTAACGACGCCATGGTAAAGCAGGACATCAAGGCCAGCGCCATCATGTCCGTACCCGGCCCTTTCATGCAGACCTGCCTGAACATCGGCCTGACACTGGTCGTTTTCGTGGGCGCAGTCCGCGTCAACAACGGACAGATCAAACCCGGCGTCATTCTTGCCTTTCTCACCTACTTCAACCTGATTCTGCAAAGCGTCATGGCGCTCAACCGCATGTTTATGATGATCAGCAAGGCCTCCGCTTCGGCAGACCGGATTGCCAGCGTACTGGCTGCCCGCGAGGACCAGCCGGTGCTCTCTGAAGACGAGGCCGAACATCTAGAGGAGCCCGCTCCCTTCATACGCTTTCGCCATGTAAATTTCCGCTACTCTCCCGCCTTGGCAGACGACAGCGAGAACTTTGCCGGAGGCGAACAGGAGCAATGTCTCTATGATATCGATTTTTCCATAAATCGCGGAGAATCCCTGGGAATTATCGGCCCCACCGGCTGCGGCAAAACCACCATTGTCAATCTGCTGATGCGTTTCTACGATGTGGAGGACGGAGCCGTCTTTGTTGACGGACGAGATGTGCGCACCTATGAAAAGGATGAGCTGCACCGCAAATTCGGCGTAGTTTTTCAAAATGACCTGATCTTCCACGACACGCTGCGCCGCAATATTTCCTTTGGCAGAGACATTGACGAAGAGGGACTGCAAACCGCCGTCTCCGATGCCATGGCCGCGGAATTCGTCAGCAAGTTGGACGAAGGACTGGACTATATGGCCGACGTAAAGGGAGCCAACCTGTCCGGCGGCCAAAAGCAGCGTATATTGATTGCCCGGGCCCTGGCAGCCAATCCAGAGATCCTGATTCTGGACGATTCCTCCAGCGCTCTGGACTACAAGACGGACGCCGCCCTGCGCACGGCCATTACCAGGCATCACGGCGATTCCACCATCATTATGGTGGCTCAGCGCGTCAGCTCCATCCAGAACATGACCAATATACTGGTATTGGACAACGGCCGGGCCATTGGCTACGGCAGCCATGAGCATCTGTTAGCCACCTGTCCCCCTTATCAGGAAATCTATCACGCGCAGATGGGGGAGCTGTAGCTTCTGCTGTGACTTCTGCTGCAGGCAACTTTTGAAATTCTAATAGAAAAGAGGAAATCTGCCATGCCGGGACGTGGAGATCGAGGAGGAAAAAAAGAAAAACCGAAGGACGCCAAAGGAACGCTTCTGCGTATTCTGCGCTATCTGGCCGACTACCGTCTGATCGTAGTATTTCTCTGCCTTTTGGCGCTGCTTTCCAACGCCGGAAACCTGATCGGGCCAAAGCTTGCCGGCAGCGCCATCGCCGAGGCGGAGGCCGGAGCCGGGCTGGTACAGTTTGACCGGGTATTTTTCTATGCCAAATGGATGCTGATCGTCTATGTGGGAAGCAACATTCTGAGCTTTTGCGTAAGTCTCAGTATGATGTGGGTAAGCCGCCATGTGGCGGGCAAGATGCGAAACGATGTCTTCGACAAGCTGATGCGCCTGCCGGTAAAATATTTCGATCAGAATCAGGCCGGCGATATCATCAGCAGGGTCAGCTACGACATCGATGTAATCAGCACCAGTCTCTCCACCGATGTGGTGCAGATTCTCACCAGTCTGGTAACTGTGGTGGGCTCCTTCGTCATGATGGTGGTCATCTCGCCTCCCCTGGTGATCTGTATGCTGATCACCATTCCCATGGCCATCCTTTTCACTCGATTTATGGGCAGGAAAACGCGGCCTCTGTACTCCCGGCGCAGCGCTGCCTACGGTGAAATGAACGGCTTCGTGGAGGAGATGTTTTCCGGGCAGAAGAGCATCCTGGCCTATGCATATGAAGACGGCGTCTGCGACGAATTCGACGTGATCAATCACAAAGCGGCCGACGCCTACTATGAAGCCGACCGGCTGGGTACCTCCACCGGCCCCGGCGTCTCCTTCATCAGCAATCTGGGTCTGGCTCTCATAGGTCTGGTAGGCGCACTGCTCTACTACAGAAATATCGTCACTCTGGGCCAGATCTCCTCCTTTGTACTCTACTCCCGCAAATTCTCCGGCCCGATCAATGAGATCGCCAATATCATCAACGAAATCTATTCTGCCCTGGCAGCCGCCGAGAGAGTATTCCGCCTGTTGGACGAGCCGGAGGAAACGGCCGATGTACCGGACGCCCTTGTTCTGAGCAACGCCGAGGGCAATGTCCGAATGGAACAGGTATCCTTTGGTTATCTGCCGGGCAAAACTATCCTCCACAACCTGGATCTGCGGGCTGACGCAGGCAAGACAATCGCCATTGTAGGTCCTACAGGCGCCGGCAAAACCACGATCATTAATCTTCTGATGCGTTTCTATGATGCAGACAGCGGACAGATTTTTGTAGACGATCACGAGACTCGCTCTATCACCCGCGACAGCCTGCGCAAAAGCTACTCCATGGTCCTTCAGGACACCTGGGTTTTTCAGGGTTCAATCTTTGACAACATCGCCTACGGCAAGGAAAATGCCACCATGGAGGAGGTTATAGAGGCTGCCAAGGCCGCTCATATCCACTATTACATCATGCGGCTGCCCCAGGGCTACCGAACCGTCATCGGCGAAGACGGCGGCAATATCAGCAAGGGCCAAAAACAGCTGCTGACCATCGCCCGCGCCATGCTCTGCGATACCCGGATGCTGATCCTGGACGAAGCCACCAGCAACGTAGATACCAATACGGAACGCGAGGTACAAAAGGCCATGCGCAATCTGATGCAGGGAAAAACCTGCTTCATCATCGC
>CALWLM010000081.1 GCA_944381515.1 uncultured Lachnospiraceae bacterium
ATCTAACTTAGATTATAGCACGCCGGCAGGCCTCCGTCAATCCTCGTCCCATTTGACGTCCGGAGTAAGACCGCGGAAAGCGGCATACTCCTCGGCCTGGCGATTTAGCTCACGCCGGGTAACTTCGCCGGCCCCATCCCACAGCCGCAGAGAAAAACGTATTTTCCCCTTTTCGGATTTAGCCGACCAGATCCCGATAATTCTGCCTCCCCGGAGAATAGCGCCGGGATTTGCCACAGTGCGAAATACCTGCCTTTGTCTAACCGTATCTTCCAAAACAATTTCCCGATCCCGCAGATCCAGATAAGGATCATGGGGCCCGATTAAAAGCAGGCGGTCTCCTTCCTCGGCAGAGAGAAGCTCCGGAATATCTCTGGTAAGCATCCACAGATTTTTTCGTTCCAGCTTCAGAGGCGTAAGCTCACAGGAGACGGAGTCCCACAGCCGCTGTGCCTGGCGGCGGCTGCTGCCCAGCCAGTCTGCAAAGGCAGCGGGAGAGGAGGGGCCATAGCAGTGAAGAAACCTGCGCACCAGCTCTTTGCCGGCATCAGGCAGGAGGGCCGGTTCTTGGCCGGTCCAGCTGCGGTAAGAGGTGAAGCTGGGACTTTGTCCGCAGCGCTCCCCAAATACCACCAGAGAAGAAAAAGAGCAGGGACGAAGCAAAAAGGAGACGATCGCCTGACCGACGGTTTGCCGGTCCGGTCTGCCGTACATGGAGGGAGCAGTCCAAAGGGACTTCTTTTCCTCCGGCAGTCTTTTTTGTATCCGGTCTGCCAGATCACGATCCAGTTCCTCCTTGCTTACTATGACGCGGCCCTCCAGGCTGGCGGCGGCATCCTTTACAAGCTGTAAGGCTTCGCTCAAGGACAGGCCCGTATATTCAAGGCCGGCGCTGACTCCTCGGGTATAGATCCAAGGCTCCTCCCCTTCCTGCGAAATCAGCGCCGTGAGAAAAATATCGCTGTCTTTCGTGGGGAAGACAGCGGGGACGCCGCGATAGCTCCAGGCCTGCAGCAGAATTTTTTCCCGGTATAAAGCGTCCTGAATGGCTGTCAGGCTGGAATCCTGCAAACGCAGATACAGTGCGGTTTCGAAAGCGCCGGGAGGGGTATTTTGTATTCCGCAGGCGCCTGCGGCGTCCAAAATTTTTTCCGCCGGAAGTTTTGCATCCAGGTGATGTGCGCGAAGACGGTATCCTCGGATTTTACTGCGATCTAAATTCATATGGGCCTCCTATGATCGGACTTGATGCGGCTATTATACCATGTCCGCTGCGCAGACATGATATCCTGCCGGGGGATGCACACGGCTCGCCAGGGTATTTGTTCTCCCTTCGGGAGAACGCGAGCCGGCGCAGGTATAATTCGCGCTCTGCGCTCATTATACCATGCCTGCTGCGCAGAATAAATCATAAATCAAGAGAGCGGCGGGGGAAAGCTGGGGATTTGACGAATGGTACATTTCACGATAAAATAGGAATTGCGGACAAAAAAATTATCTTTGTCGTACAAGTTTTAACGCATAGAGAAAATTTTTAAGGAACGGAAGTGAAAGGATCGATGATAGTCATACCTTACTATGATTTGCTGGCTTTGCCGGATGTGACCTGTTATATTCAGGCGGAGCAGCTAAAAACTATGGCCGTGGAGCTGACGGACGGCGACAGCGATGTGGTTTTCCTGATGATGCGTGAGCAGAAGGAGACGAAAGAGCTGACGGCGGAGGATTTCTATCCGATTGCCACCAGCGGCCGTATTGAACATACAGACAATGAGGAATGGCTGCTGCTTACTACCACAGAGCGGGTGGACGTAAACAGCATTCAGGTGGAAGATGGCGAAATATCTCTGGAAACCTCTCCGCGCGCGGATATGGAGGATATCAGCGAAGAGGAATTGCAGGAGCGTTTCCGCAAGATGCGGGACTCCTTTATTCAGGCTGTCTCCGGAACGCAGTGGAGTATGGGGGCCGGCTATGCCATGCGCTGGCGCAATATCAATGAGCTGATTTCTTTTTCCTCGGGGATGCTGCACATTACAGAAGAGGAAAAGTATGCCATCCTTGCCGAGGATTCTCTGAATCTGCGGACCGAGCAGATGGAACAGGCCTTTTATAAATCCCTGGAGATTTTTAAAATTCAGCAGGAAGCGCAGAAAGCGCAGCAGGAATCCAACGAGCAGCTGTACCGGGAGGACGCCATCAAAAAGCAGATCGAATTTCTGCAAAAAGAACTGGACGAAATGCATCCGGAGAACGTGACCGACGTGCGCCGTTTTGAGCAAAAGATCGCGGAGAGCGGAATGAATGAGACGGCCCGGGCAGAGGCTGAAAAAGTTCTGAACCGGATGAAGCAGGAAGGCAAAAACAGCCACGAATATGGCCTGCTCTATGACTATCTGGACTTTGTGACGGGACTCTCCTGGAAGAAGGAGGAGACCGCCTCCATTGATTTGGACGAGGCGGAGGAGATACTGGATGAGGACCATTTCGGTCTGAAAAAGGTAAAGGAGAGAATTCTGCAGCAGATCGCGGTGATGAATTTAAAACAAAAGCAGTCTGGCTCCATTCTCCTCTTTGTAGGAGCGCCGGGTACCGGCAAAACCAGTATTGGTCAGAGCATCGCCCGGGCTCTGAAACGCAAATATGTCCGGGTGAGCCTGGGGGGTATACGGGATGAGGCGGAGATCCGCGGTCACCGGCGCACCTATGTGGGAGCCATGCCGGGACGGATTATGGACGGTATCCGAAGAAGCGGCGTCTCCAACCCTGTTATGGTACTGGACGAAGTAGACAAGCTGACCCGGGATTACAGCGGAGACCCCTCCAGCGCCCTTTTGGAGGTGCTGGACCCGGAGCAGAACAACAGCTTTACCGACCATTACATGAATGTACCCTACGATCTGTCCAACGTTCTTTTTGTCTGCACGGCCAATACCATGGACACAATCCCCGAACCTCTGTTAAACCGAATGGAGGTGATTCGCTTCGCCGGCTACACCGCTTCTGAGAAATTTCAGATCGGAAAACGTCATTTGCTGCCCCGGGCCATGGAGCAGGCCGGTATCCAGCCGCAGATGCTTACCCTGGAAGACGAGGCGCTGCGGCGCATTGTCTCAGATTATACCATGGAAGCCGGAGTGCGGGGACTGAAAAAACAGCTGGACACTCTGTGCCGCAGCGCCGCCGTGGCCATCGTACGAGGAAAGGCTGAAAATATCACGGTGGATGCAGAACACCTTACCGACTATCTGGGAAGGCGTCCTTTGCGCCATGACTCCGTGCTGGAGGAAAAGCGTCCCGGCATTGTTACGGGACTGGCCTGGACACAGGCCGGCGGGGAAATTCTTTTTATTGAGACCGCCTTCACACCGGGCAGCGGCCGGGTAGTTATCACCGGACAGCTGGGAGACGTAATGAAGGAATCTGTTCAGATTGCTCTGACTCTGGCCAAAGAGACCTTTCCCGACCAGAAAGAGCTTTTTGAGAAAAACGATCTCCATGTCCATGTGCCGGAGGGAGCCGTGCCCAAGGACGGACCTTCTGCCGGAATCACGCTGACTACGGCGCTGGCTTCGCTGGTGACCGGCAGGGCGGTGGAACCGACCCTTGCAATGACCGGGGAAGTGTCTCTGCGAGGCTTCGTGCTTCCCATCGGCGGCCTGCCGGAAAAATTGATGGCCGCTCTCCGGGCCGGCGTGCGCACCGTCCTGATTCCGCAGGAGAATACGGAGGATCTGGAAGACGTGCCTCAGGAGGTAAAGGACGGCCTGGAAATTATACCAGTTCATACGGTAGAAGAGGTGCTTATTCGGACAGGAGCAGCCGACAGCTCTCAAATCAAGCGCAGCGCCGGAGCGGGAGATGAACAAATACAAGAAATATAATATCAGTAAAACATCGCAATTTTTAAATATTTCCAATGAACTGCTCAGACACTATGAGCGGCTGGGACTGATAGAGCCGGAACGGGGCGATAACGGATACCGTTTTTTCAGCTTTCATGATATCGATAAGCTCCAGGGCATCCGCCGCTACCGGAATATGAACTTCTCGCTGGAGGATATGGACCGGCTGATTTACACGGCTGATTACGATGAGGTATCAAGACTTTATGCTCAGTCGCTGGCTGAAACAGAAAGGAAGCTGGCCTGGTATCAGGAGTTAAAGCTGGCAACGGAAAAAATCATTCGGAGCTGGATGAATATCGAGGCAAAGGCCGGTCAATGTCAGCTGGTAATGTGCGATGATATTCTGCGGGTGGACCTGCGGCATAACGATGTACTGGACGAGACGATCGTAACAGAAGAGACGGCCAGCTGGATAGAATGTCTCCCGGTGACCTTTATCTCGCCGCGGTTTGACAGAGAGGCCATTTTATCCGGTTCCAGAGACGTCAGCTTCGGATATGGCGTAGAGTACAGCGCTTTTGAGCGGCTGGGACTAAACCACATCCGGGGAGAGCAGCATATTTTGCCCTGCCAGTGCGTAACAACGATTATCTACAGCGTCGATCAGGATTTTATCAGCGCTCACAGTCTGCGGCCTGTGTTGGATTTCTGCGCGGAAAACGGATTGGAACTGGCGGGAGACGCCTGGGGCGTTACACTGGGCAATTGCAGTCGGGACGGGAAAACCTATCGCTACCATCAGGTCTACGCTCCCGTGCGATAAAACATTTAACAAACAATATTGTGAAAAAAATGAGAATTTCCTCTTGACCTTACAATGGTTGTAAGGACTAAGATAGCTGTGCTGTTCAAATTCTGTAACACAGAGCTGCAATTTGACAGTAAGACATCAAACAGGAGGAAAAGGTTCATGAAAAAAATCAAAAAGGGAAGCGCGCTGATTTTGGCTCTCTGCCTGCTGGCAGGGATGGCTGCCGGATGCCAGGCGCCGGCCGGCGAGACGGCTGCACAGACAACCGAGGCCAGCACCACTGCGGCCTCCGAAGCGCTGTATACGGCAGGTACATATACCGGTACAGCGGCAGGACGCAACGGGGATATAACGGTATCCGTCACCTTCAGCGAGACGGCCATTGAATCGGTAGAAGTTACCGATCACCAGGAAACCGAGGGAATTGCCGATCCTGCCATCGAGCGTATTCCCGCCGATATCGTAGCCAATCAGTCTCTGGGAGTGGATACAATATCCGGCTGCACCATCACAAGTGAAGCAATTATCGAAGCTGTTGCGGCGGCCGCCGCCTCAGCCGGAGCAGACGTGGACGCTCTGCGCGCCGTTGAGGTTGAAACCTCTGAAGCAGGCGAGACCATTGAGAAAACCGTCGATGTAGCCGTGGTAGGCGCTGGCGGCGCCGGAATGGCAGCAGCCGCTTCCGCAGCGGAAAACGGCGCTTCCGTTATTATCCTGGAGAAAACCGCAGCTGTAGGAGGAAATACCCTGGCCAGCGGTCTGGCTATGAACGCGGCTGACCCGGATGTTACCGGCCAGATGGATGCTCTGACGGGCCAGGTGGCCACGCTGGAGGAGGTTCTCACCTACGACGAGGCGGAGTTCGGCGATTTTGCTGAAACCCTGACCGTTTTAAAGGGCCAGATTGAAGAATACCTGGCCGGCGATACCTCCAAATCCTTTGATTCAGTGGAGTGGCATATCATCCAGACTTATCTGGGCGGCAAGAGAACGGATATCAACGGTAACGTGGTGGAAGGCAGCTACGATCTGATCTATACGCTGTGCTCCAACAGTCTGGACACCTATCACTGGCTGGGAGATACGGTGGGCGTCGCTCTGTCCGATACGATCACCTCGCCTGTAGGTTCTCTGTGGCTGCGCGGACACAATTTCGAGACAAAGCAGGGCGTATTTGACGCTTCTCTGTCTTATGTGGAAGAGCACGGCGGCGAGCTGATGTTAGAGACAAAGGCTGAGCATCTGCTTATGGACGGTGACAAGGTTACCGGCGTGAGCGCTGTCATGAGCGACGGAACCGAGGTCGTGATTCATGCAAATGCGGTTATTCTCACCACCGGCGGTTTTGGAGCCAATGAGGAGATGGTTCGGGAGTATAACACCTACTGGCCTGCGATTCCGGAGGGAATCAAGACGACCTGCGTAGCCTCCGCTACCGGCGACGGCATCGGTCTTGCTCTGGAAGCCGGCGCTTCTTTGGTGGATATGGGTCTGACGCAGCTGATGCCCACGGCAAGCGCTGTAACCGGCCAGCTGGCTGATGGACTTTTAGTGCCCTCTCAGTACTACATGTTTGTAAATCAGGAAGGAAATCGTTTTGTCAACGAGTATGCTGAGCGTGATACGCTGGCAGCTGCGGCCCTGAGCCAGACCGACGGCGTGTTCTATCACATCGCAGATCAGGCTATGATTCCGACTCTGCAGAATATGGCGACCCAGGAGGATGTGGACGCCATGGTTGAAAAGGGAATTATGTACAAGGCCGACACGCTGGAGGAGCTGGCTGAAATGATCGGCTGCCCGGCAGAGAACCTGATCGCATCGGTAGAAAAATATAATTCCTATGTGGATGCAGGAGAGGACCCTGATTTCGGCAAAAATGTATTTGGCACAAAGATTGAAACGGCTCCGTACTATGCCGTAATTGAAAAGCCTTCCGTACATCATACCATGGGCGGTGTACAGATCAATACGGACGCTCAGGTATTGAATGAGAACGGAGAAGTGATCGAAGGCCTGTTTGCCGCAGGTGAGGTCACCGGCGGAATCCATGCCGGAAACCGTCTGGGCGGAAACGCCATTGCCGACTGCATGGTATTTGGCAGAAT
>CALWLM010000082.1 GCA_944381515.1 uncultured Lachnospiraceae bacterium
TGGGAGGGGCCTGCGCCCATCAGACGGAGGTGCCGGTGCAGATCGGCGGCTTTGATGTGTATGATACGGCCATACCTTATACCATCACCAACCTGCCGGTATTAATGCGGGTGGATTCCACCGGACAGAGGTTTATGGACGAGAATGAGAAGGCCAGTTCGCCTACAGCCTCCTCCAGCTTTGTTGCAAGCAATGGAGGAGAATTCTACACGATTCTCACCCAGGAACAGTATGATATTCTGAAGGAGCAGGGTTCGGCTGGTCTGGGCATGGATAAGAATCCTGACCCCAGCTTTCTCACCTGGCCTCTGGGACCGGAGGACGCTATGACCAATCTGGATGCCGTTATGGAAGCGGCGCAGGAAATCGGCATGGCTTTCCGGGCGGATACGCTGGAGGAGCTGGCCGCTCTCACTGGAATGGATGCGGATATTCTGACGGAAAATGTCCGGGTATATAATGAAAGCTGTGAGGCAGGCAAAGACACCATGTTTTACAAAGATACCCAGTATATGTATCCCTATGATATGACGGGCCCCTTCTATGCAGTGAAGGGCTGCGTTATGTCCTATAACAGCCTGGGCGGCGTAGAGGTGGACGAATTTATGCGTGTGCTGGATGGGGCGGATCAGGTGATTCCCGGTCTGTATGCCGCAGGCGTGGATTCCATCGGTACGATTTTGGACGGGGTGGCCTATCCAGATCTTTTCGGCGTGGCTTTGGGCTGGGGCTTCAATTCCGGTAAGATGGCCGGCGAGTACGCGGCAAATTATGCGCTGAATCGCTGAATCATCTCAAACTGCTTTCAGGCCATCCGAATAGGCTTTTGAATATTTCGCGAAAATATTATTCGTAATATTATTCTGAGCAGTCCGTTTTTGGACAAAAAGCTGCCGCAGCTGCGACGGGAAGCGGTTCATTGAATGCCGCTAAGTCCCGCCGCAGCGCGGCAGCTTTTGATTGCAGCTGGATTACAGCTGAATTACAACTGAATTGCAGCTGAACTGCATTTTGCCGCAGACAGCAGCGTTTTATACCGATTCGTCCAGCTTGTTGACCTGGCGGTCGTAGGTTAGGATACCGTTGGTCTCATCCTCGATATCCGATACCTGGGTGTAGACGGCGGCGGACAGGCCAAGAGCCTTCAGAGCGTCGATATCCGCTTGCAGCTGGGCGAATTTCTGCCGGAATTCCTTCAGAGATTTTAAATTCCGGTAGCCGTAGACACGGTCGGTGGCCACGTGTCCCGGCAGAGGCAGGGCAAGGCCTCCGTACTCGGTAATACAGGCCGCCCGAATACCGGATATATTGACCGGAGATTTTTGGGTGGGCGTGCCGGTCTGAGGGCAGCTCAGACGGCGAAAATAATTGTGTACGCTTCGCAGATCCCCGGAGCCGTGGTCAAACCAGCCGCTGGCGGCGTCGATGATGCGGGTCGGGTCCAGGCGGCGGGCAAAGGAAGAAGCCTTCTCCGTGTCGAATTGTCCCCAGCCTTCGTTAAACAGGACCCAGGCGGCCAGACAGGGACTGTTGTACAGATAATGGATGGTATCGCGGCATTCCCGGTACCATTCTCTGCGGCTGGCTGCCTCCGTGCGTCCGGTGGCCCGCAGGCTGTCGTGAGGCCCGGAGCCGTAGGAGGGAAGGACGGTGGGCAGGTAGCACAGGGCTTTCATGTCATAGGCGGAGCCGCCATTGACCATATCCTGCCATACCAGCATACCCAGACGGTCGCAGTGGTAGTACCAGCGCAGAGGTTCCAGCTTGCAGTGTTTGCGGATCATATTGAAGCCGGCTTTCTTCATGGCCTGTATATCGTAGATCATGGCCTCATCGCAGGGAGCGGTGTACAGACCGTCGGGCCAATAGCCTTGGTCCAGGACGCCGTTCTGGAAAAGGGGACGATGATTGAGGCAGAGTCTGGCATGGCCGGCCTGGTCCGGCTCTACTGTAAAACAGCGCATGGCGAAGTAGGAAGTCACCCTGTCCTCTATATCTCCCTCCGGCAGACTCCCCTGCAAAGTCAGATGCAGGTCATAAAGGAAGGGGTTATCCGGGGTCCAGGGGATAAAATCGGGAATAACCAGAGAAAAATTCGTCTGTTCGGTGGATAAAAAGGCAGTCTCCCGGAAGGCATCCGGATCAGCATCCGGATTGGCATCTGTATTGGCGTCTGGACCGGCGTCCGGATTGATATCCGGGCCGGAAGCGGTCTGGACGCTGGCGGGGGCGACCCGGACTGTCAGATGCAGACCGCAGGGGAGTCTGCCAGAAAGTTTATCGGAAAGTTTCCCTGAAGGTTCACTAGAAGGTTCGCCAGGAAATTCACCGGTATATTCGCCAGCAGATTCACCGGAACAGGTACTGCCGCTGACGTATACTTTTATCTGGATACGCCCCTCGTCGAAATGAGGGGTCAGAGCGATTTTCTCAATGAATATCTGCGGCACCCATTCCAGCCACACGGTCTGCCAGATGCCGCTCTGGGCTGTGTAGAACATACCGCCGCGATTCAGGGTCTGTTTGCCCCGGCTGTGGTAGCTCTGGTCGCTGTCGTCCTGGCATTGGACCAGAAGCTGATTTTCCCCTTCATGGATCAGCTTTGTGATTTCCAGAGAAAAGGGAAGATAGCCGCCGCTGTGTTCTCCGGCCATATGGCCGTTGACATAGACGCGGCAGCGCTCGTCCACGGCGCCGAAGTGGAGAAAGAGTCTCTGTTTCTCAGGAATATGATCCAGCTGAAAGGAACGGCTGTACCAGAGCGTCTGCCCCGGCAGAAGCTGGCGGCCTACGCCGGAGAGAGGGGCCTCTGGTGAGAAAGGTACCCGTATCTTGCCCTCCGGGCGGGGCGGTGAAGCGGGGTCCGGCCAGGCGGAATTCTGCCAGGCGGAATTCTGCCCGGAGAAAGTCATTCCTGCATTCCCGGCAGGGGCCTGCGCGCCGGCGGCCGCTTCCTTTGCGGTGAAGGCATAATTCCAGGGGCCGTTGAGGCTGATAAAGCAGTCCCGTTTAAGCTGCGGTCTGGGGTATTCCTGCCAGGGTGTTCCGGCCAGAGCCTGGGAAGTCCAGGGAGTCTGGAGGCTATGACTGACCGGCGGATCTTTTTTCAGGGAAATGGTTTTTACAGCATCGAGAATCTTCATAAAAATCCTCCTGTGATTTTCTCCCGGCTGTCCGGCATTGTCCGTAATGCGGTGCATGATACAGTCCGTGATGAACCGGGGGTAAAACGGATGGCCGTTGTTCTTCTGCTTCCTAGTTTAATCGGATTTGTCCGTATCTGCAACAGATAGCTGTAATTAAGACGGTGGTTGCATGGTATGTGCGGACTGTGGTAAAATAAAACAAATAATAACTTACGCACAGGAGGAATAAACCTTGAAGCTGAACTACCGGCGTACCTTTTTTATTGGACTGGCTTTTATGTCAATCAGTGCGTTCTGGCAGATGTATGACAACATTATTCCGCTGATATTGCAGAATTCCTTTCATTTGGGCGAGACTCTGACCGGAGCCATTATGGCATCGGACAATGTGCTGGCGGTGGTGCTTTTGCCGGCATTGGGAGCCCTGTCTGACCGGGCGGATACCAGATGGGGCAAGAGGACGCCCTTTATCGTAGTGGGAACGATACTGGCTGTGCTTTTTATGACGCTGATTCCTGTGGCGGACAACAGCCGCAATCTTCCTCTTTTTATGGTGAGCCTGGGATCCGTCCTTTTGTCCATGGGCCTTTACCGGTCGCCGGCTGTGGCGCTGATGCCGGATTTGACGCCCAAGCCTTTGCGCAGTCAGGCAAATGCCGTAATTAATCTGATGGGCGCCATTGGCGGAGTGTATTCCCTGATTCTTATCAGTCTCCTGGTGGGAGAGGGAGATACGCCGGACTATACAGGGCTGTTTGCCGGCGTGGCGTTTTTGATGGTGGCGGCGGTGGTTCTGCTTCTCCTTACCGTGCGGGAAAAAAAGCTGGCCGCTCAGATCCGCCAGGAGTATGGAGAGGGAGCTATGGAGCCGGAGCCTGAGGAGCCGAAGGCTTTTGATCTGTCAAAGAATAAAAAGGCCGCAGGGGGCCAGGAAAAGCTGCCGGCGGATGTACGCCGCAGCCTGATCTTTATTTTGCTTTCCATCTTTTTCTGGTTTACGGCCTACAATGCGGTGACCACCGCTTTCTCCCGCTATGCCAGGACCGTGTGGAATATTGAGGGCGGCGGCTTTGCAAACTGTCTGATGGTGGCAACGGTGGCGGCTATTGTGAGCTATATTCCCATCGGACATATTTCCGGCAGAATCGGACGCAAAAAGAGTATTCTGATTGGTCTGGGTCTGATGCTGGGCTGCTATCTGGGAGCTGCATTTTTCTCCTCCTACCATCCGATCATCAATGTGGGTTTCGCTCTGATCGGCGTGGGATGGGCGGCTATCAGCGTTAATTCTCTGCCTATGGTAGTGGAAATGTGTTCCCTGGGCGATGTGGGCAAGTATACCGGACTTTATTATACTTTTTCCATGGCGGCGCAGATTTTTACACCGGTATTTTCCGGATTTCTGCTGCAGCATGTGTCCTATCGGACGCTGTTTCCTTACGCATGTGTATTCTCGATTCTGGCAATACTGACAATGAGCCAGGTGCGCCACGGAGATAACCGGCCCGCGCCTGAAAAAGCATAAGAGAGAAATGAGGTGTAGACAGATGAAGAAAACGACGAAATGGATGCTGACCGGAGCGGCGGCCTACATGGCGGCCATTACTCCCAGACTGTTTAACCGGCCGGAGAGAATGCCGAAGGTATATTATGCGCACCGGGGACTTCACGATAATGATTCAGAGGCCCCGGAGAATACTCTGGCAGCCTTCCGCCTGGCAGTGGAAAAGGGCTATGGCATTGAGCTGGATGTGCAGGTGACCAGAGACGGGCGGGCAGTGGTGGCCCACGACTACAACCTGCAGAGAATCTGCGGGGTGGACAAGGATATCGATGCGGTTACCTACGAGGAGCTGAAGAAATATCCGATCCTGAATTCCCAGGAGACAGTGCCCCTGTTTGCGGATGTATTGGAGCTGGTGAACGGCCAGGTGCCCCTGATTGTGGAACTCAAATGCAAAAACAGAAAGAGTCTGGTTTGCGAAATGGCAGATTCCCTTCTTAAGGACTACAAGGGGATCTATTGTATAGAGTCCTTCAATCCGGCGGTCCTTTTGTGGTATCGGCTGAACCGTCCTGAGGTGTGCCGTGGCCAGCTCTCCAGCAATTTCCCGAAGCACGACGGCAATAAGACGCTGGCCCACTATGCGATGCGCCATCTGCTGACGAATTTCCTGACGGCGCCGGATTTCATCGCTTATAACTGTCAGGACAAGAAGGCGCTTTCCCTGAATCTGTGCAGAGCTGTCTTCGGCTGTCCTGCCGTGGCCTGGACTATACGCAGCCAGGACGAGCTATCTTCCTGCCGGGATTATTTTGACTATTTTATTTTTGAAGGCTTTGAGCCGGACGAGAAGAATTGAAAAAATCGCAGAAAATAACGGGGAACCGCGCTATATAGGCTCCCCGTTATTTTCTGTAAGATGCAGAATTCCAATGGTCGGCTGCAAAAGAAGGATGCAGTCTCCGGCCTTTGTGTAGAGGCCATATTTGCTGCGGTAGCCCTCGATTGCACCGACAAGAAATTCTTCTGTGATCCCAAGATAATCTGCTATGGAGCTGGTGGTGCGGTGGCCGGCCTGAAGAGCCTCGGCCAATTTTTCCGGACTGGCGAAGCGGTGATAAGCGAGCATTCTGGCCTGGTACTCCTGATGGCGGTCCCTTGGCTCCTTTTGCAGAACGATATCGCCTACGGTCAGGTCGTGATGGGCGATTTCTTCTGCCAGCACGCAGGCTTTGGAGGCGGAGTCGGGCAAAGAGGAGCGGATGGCGATCGTACCGTCACAGTAGAGACCGTCGATCTTATCACTGGAAAAATCCCATTCAATAACATGCAGCCCTTTATCGGCAGCTTCCTGAAGCATATTTTCGTATTCGTTCACGCAGCATCATCCTTTCCTGCTTATTGTAGCAGCAAAGCTGTCCGATAATCAGGACTTCCTTTTCGCTCGGACAAATTCGGCAAAGTTATAGATTTCTTCCAATTCTTCCGGAGTAAAATCCTCCCCTTCAAAGTGAGCGGCCAGGGTGGGAATAGGAGAGGAAGCGCTTTCCTCAGAAAAATATTCCGCCGAAACGCCAAGCTCGCGGGCGATTTTTAACAGCACGTCGATATCTGCCTTTTTATTGTCTCGTTTAATCATGGAATAGATAGTAGTAGGAGGGACGCCGATTTTTTGCGCCAGTTCGTTGGCGTTGGTTCCTCTTTTTTTCATGAGCTCATTTAATTTAGACCCAATTCCCATGTGAAAGTCCTCCTGGTAAGTTCCCTCGTATTATTTTTATTTCTTTTCTTTTGCAAAGATATCATAGCATAGGCGGAAAAGAAAGTAAATCAAAATTTTACGCAAATGAATAAAAAGCTCTTGACAAAATACGCAAACGAGAGTATATTACAACCATGAGATACGCAAATGCGTATAAAAAACGCAAATGCCGCTGACTCGTAGAAAGAAGAAGGAGGGAATGCAATGTTTTATCTGCGCTATGGTTAGGGAACTTTAGGACAAGGCGGACAAAAAAGGTAAGGAGGGAAAGATGAATCCACAGACAGAGCTGATAGAACTGGCCGCCGCAATGGCGGAGGAGAATTGTGGGATAGAAAAAATTTATCTGTATGGGCTTTCCGGAGAAGAGGGAATGTATGTAGAACCGGGACAAGGGTATACGGAGACTGTGTACTATGATAAAAGCGCCGTTCGGATTCTGCCTCTCCGCTTTTTCCGAAAAGGAACGGATCGGGAGCTGTGCATGGAAGAGCTTTCGGCAGTTTGCAATTATCTGGAGGGACTGAGTATTTATCCGGAGGCCCAATCATTTACCTGGCTGGATGCGATCGTATCGGCACAGCCCAGGAGGGATGAGACAAAGGAAGAAGAACTCATCTATTTCTGCACAATTGATTGCAGGGTATTTTACTAATTGCTGAAACAATATTGATAAAAATAAGAAGAATAATAAGAAGAATAACAAGAATGCAACGAAAAAGGAGAAGAAAGACATGATGAATATGAATCTGCAGTATTTTGCTGAGCCGACGATTCCGGCAAATGGGGCGACTCCCGAAATCAACTATGAAACGGAGGTATTTGTTAATACGGCTCCGGGAGAGGAGGCTCCTGTCTGGGCCAGTATGGCGGCTCTTACAAAGAATATGGCGCAGTCTCTCAATGAGGTGCTGTATCAGGCTTCGTATTATGACGGCAAGGGCTGGGGCAGCACGGAGGTGACCGGAGGTCAGCTGACCTTAACAATCACCGGTGATGTGAGGCCCGGAGATGCAGCCTGCGATTACCTGATGTCGGAAGCGGTGATGTATGGTTTTGGCGAAGCCAGAAAGACGCAGCTTAAGCTGGTAAAGGGAGAGAAAGTGGTGATCTGGCCGGTGACGCTGGCAAATATCACCCCTGCCTATGGAGACAGCAATCAGCCCAATGCCCTGACGGTTACGATTCATGGAAATGGAGCTCCCAGCGTTGGGACAACCGTGACGGCATAAACCTCAGAAAAATCCGAAAAATCCGAATTAAGTTTTCGGTTTTGTGCAGGGCCGGATCAGAGGAGAAAGCGGTCTCTTCCGGCCCTGCCGCCTTTGGGCGGGGCAGAAAATTGGAGAAAAAGCGGAGATAAATTGGGAGAAAAATTTCGTAGAAAAAATTGGGAGGAAAGAAAATGGTGTATCAAATAAAACGGAGAAAGAGAAGAACGCAGGAGTTGGAATTGGTGGATGAGAACGGACTCATTCAGAGAAAAATAGTGGTCGAGCTCGATACAGATACAATGATGAAGAGGGTGATGGAGGCTTACAGAGATCTGTGTTCCGCCCAGAGACTGTTTCAGAATGCGGGAGCAGAGGACAGAGCTGACCCTGAACAGCTGGAGCGGCTGGGATTGGCTGTGACCGGTCTGATCAAAGCCGTGTTTGGCCAGGAGGATGCACAGGCGATTCTTGCGTTTTATGAAGACCGAAGCATTGAAATGTGTACGGAAATCATTCCTTTTATTATCGACCGGATTATCCCGGAACTGAGACATGCGGCACAGGAGGACCGCAGAGCAGTCAAAGATTATTACAGAAGGAACAGCGGACGGAAAAACCATATGACGAAACGGTGAATATATGGGGACGATGAACATATGGGAATGATTACGGAACGCTTTTTTACCGATGTGATCTGGGAGGGGCATCGCTACCCTGTAAACGCAGCCTTTAACCATGTGCTGCTGATCCAGAAGCTGTATCGGGATGAGCGGCTGAGCAGTCAGGACAAGGTGGAGCAGGCCCTTGAAATTCTGCTGAAACGGCCCAGGCAGTGCCGGCGAATGAGGGCGGAAAAGCGGATCGGTCTTCTGGAACAAATATTCAGTGAGCAGATTTCCATGCCCCAAAAGCCGCCGGTAAAAGGGAGCAGCCAGCCTCTGGTGGACTTTGAATTGGACGGGGAATATATTTATGCTTCCTTTTTAAAGGATTACGGGATAGACCTGATTGAAGAGCAGGGGAGGCTTCACTGGAAAAGATTCATAGCCCTGTTTCAGGGCCTGTCAGATGAGACAAAGATTCGGCAAGTCATGCATATTCGGGGAATGGAGATTCCGGCGCCCACAAAATACAATCAGAAGGAGATACAAAATATTATGGAACTAAAATCTTACTATGCCCTTCCCGTGAGCGGAGGCGGCGGGCAGGAAGGCCTGGACCGGCTGTTTAAAACGCTGGAGGGGATGGCGGGATGAGAAAGAGAGGGAAGGAGTATGGCGGATAAGCAGAAGAATGTAACCATTAAAACAGAAGTTGATCTGGGGGATTCTGAGAAGAAAATAGAGACTGCTGTGGAAAAAGCCAAGAAGCAAGCCAAGAAAGCAGCAAGCGAGGTCTCAGATGAGATCGAAAAACAGGTGGATGAACGTACAAATCTGGAGATTCAGGCGGAAGAGAAAATAAATAAAGAGCGCCAAAGTATTGTCAAAGAAATATGTTCATATGCCAAGAAAGAATTTACTGACAGTGTAAGCTCAAATTTGTCAAAAGTAAAGGACGGAGCATCGGAGCTTGGAAAAGCTTTTAAAGAGGCTTTTACTTCTATACCAGATAATATCAAGAAAATCAAAGAAAGTTTTGGAGAATTTAAAGAAACTGCGCGAGGTCAGGTTGTTGATCTGGGGAAAAAAATGGTTGATGCTTTAGCGCACCCGATTGACAGCTTTAAGAAAACAGCCAAAGAAGCATTTTCTAAAACAGCTTCTGATGCCTTAAGCCCTTTCGTTAATGCTGCCCAAACAGCCAAAAAAGTAATTAATGCAGAACAGGTGCAGAAGCTGGGGTCAGCATATTTAGAAGTGGGAAAAATGGCTATTTCCAGTGCGGCTTCTGTAGAAAGCGCTATGGACTCTTATATATTGTCCACAGGCAAAAGCGCAGATGAAACAGAGGCTTATCAGGGAGTTCTTGAAAATATATATTCCCATAATTACGGAGAATCCTTTGATGAAATAGCTTCTGCAATGGCACAGGTAACGAACACCATGGGTGATATGGGGACAGAAGACCTGGAAAGCCTGACAGAATCTGCATTTGCTTTAAAAGATGCTTTTGGCGTTGATATTGTAGATTCTACAGCGGCGGCAAAGACGATCATGGACGAATTTAAGGTGTCCGGCGAAGAGGCAATGAACCTGATTGCCGCAGGAGCAATGGACAGCAAAGGCAATACGGATCAGCTCATGGAGGGGATTGCGCAGTACAGCGAGCAATTTAGCCAGTTGGGCGTAGGAGCTGAGGAGATGTTTGCTCTCTTTGCTTCGGGAGCAGAGACAGGTTCCTATAGTTTCGAGGAATTAGGAGGCGCTGTGTCTGAGATGGCGTCCCGTATTGCCGAAGGCTCCGAAGAAACCCGAGAAGGATTGGAAAGCATGGGCCTTAATGCCGATGAGATAATTGCCAAATTCCAGGAGGGAGGAGAAAGTGCAGGAGAGGCATTTGAGCAGACCATGGAGGCGCTGGAGTCTATGGAAGATCCTCTGGAGCAAAGCTCGGCATCTGCGGCGCTGTTTGGAGAACAATGGGGTGAACTGGGGCCTCAGATTGCAGAGCAGTTCGGCAGCATTGAGGAAGGCGCTTATGGGGCGGGAGACGCCATGCAGACCATTAAGGATATGCAGGGCGACGACCTGGGCAGTATGTTCGACGGCATGAAAAGAAGCCTGGAACTTTTGCTGGTACCGTTAGGAGAAGCGCTCATTCCTTTGCTGACCAGTCTGCTGGCGGAGGATGGTCCTTTGGCCGGTATTGGAGAACTGTTAACGCCGGCATTAGGACTGATGGAGGAAATAGGCGTGATTTTGATTGAGGTTATCAATCAAATTTTGCCGCCGTTGATTGAATTGGTCGGCGCGCTGCTTCCTATATTTGAAGTCCTCTTTGAACTGCTGACTCCGATTATTGACGCATTTATGCAGCTGCTTGCACCGATAACCCAGCTGATTAGTGAAGCAATTGTACCGCTGATTACAATTATTACACAGCTGATGCAAGGGGTGTTGGTGCCCTTGCAGGTTGTAATAGATGCAGTTAGCAGTATTTTTTCAGAACGGCTGCAAGGAATGTTCACATCGGCAAAAACGATTATTGAAGACATAACGGGGGTATTCCAGGGAATCATTGATTTTTTGGACGGAGTGTTTAAAGGCGATTGGGACCAGGTTTGGGAGGCGGTTTCTGAAATTTTTGGCAGTGTTTTTGAGGGATTGAAGACCCTTTTTACCATGCCAATCAATTTTATCATTGATGGAATTAATGGATTTATTAAGGCCATAAATAAAATCAAAGTTCCTGATTGGGTTCCTGGTTTGGGGGGACTGGGCTTTAACATTTCTCTGATCCCCAGATTGAAAAAAGGCCTTTCTTTTGTTCCGTCAGATTATTTCCCAGCATATTTGGATTATGGAGAACGGGTGCTGACGCGTCAGGAAAATCAGCTTTACAGCGCAATGGGAGGTATCGGCGGAATGATCGGAATGGGGAATTTTTCTGCCGGAGACGTGACAGTGCGCTTCCCGGAAGAGCTGGTGGATTACAGGCGCTTGGGAGAAGCTACTGTAGAAGCATTTGACCGGGCAGGAATTCGTGTGTATGTGAACAGCCGTGAGCTGGGTAGATTGATAAAGGAGGGGAGTCGGATTTGAAGATTTTCTACCAGAATAATTTTGGGCAAAAGATAGACTTTATGAGCCGTCAATATAAGATATCTTCGTCGGATCTGCTGGACTATGCCTGGGAGTATGATTCTGTGAATACCACGGGGGTGAATGGAGCTAAAATTACGAAACTGTATAAAGAAATGTCATCTCATGAAATTACGGTAAGCGTCTGGTCTTATGAAGCGCTCAACCGGCTGCACGAGACGGCCGAACGGGATATTCTGGCGGGTATGCCCGGCCGATTCTATATAAACGATCAGTATCTGAGCTGCTACATAATTTCCGGAAATAAAAGTTATACCGAATATATGAGCGGATTTCTGGTGACGCAGATTTCCCTGGTATCGGATTATCCCTTTTGGTGCCGTGAAAAGAAATATCAGTTTTCAATGAACCGGGTATCGGAGGAAGCGGATTATCCCTATGATTATCCTTATGGATATCGGAGCTATCTGGAGCAGGATGAAGTCAACAATGAGCATTATGGAGAAAGCCCGTTCCGGCTTTGCCTGTATGGCCCATGTACGAATCCTGCGGTATATATCGGCGGCCATCTGTACAAGATTAATGCCGATCTGACCGAAGGAGAGTATGCGCTGATTGATTCCCGCCTGAGAACTATCAAACGGGTTAAGAAAACGGGACAGGAGGAAAATCTTTTCTCTGCCAGAGAAAAAAGCAGCGATGTGTTTAAGCCCATTGCTGCAGGGAAAAATACGGTGACTTGGGATGGAAGCTTTTGGTTTGACCTGATTCTTGTGACGGAAAGGAGTGAACCGGTGTGGAGTTTATCGTAGCAGACAGAGAGGGGAGAGAGATCGGATACTTATCCCGGAGAAGAGAACTGGACATGGAGATCGGGGGAGAAAACGACTTTGAGATTTCTCTCCCAATGGAAGAATTCCTGAGCAGCGGATATGAAAACGGTTATCGCATATTCTGTGAAGGCACGGAGTACGGAGGCATCGTTACAGAGATTGAAACGCATACGGATGATAAGGTTATTCTCAGAGGAGATACCTGGAGGGGGCTGCTGTCCCGAAAAGTGTTAGCCCCCGCAGACGGTGAAAGCGGCCTGACGGTTTCGGGAGACTTAAACGAAATTATAGGTCAGGTTTTGAACGGCAGCTTTGGGGATCTGATGGAGGCGGAGGAAGAATGCGGGATATCGACTGAGTTTCAATTCCCGGGCTACTGCACTTTGGCAGATGGATTGCAGCAGCTTGCAGAGGACAAAGGCTGCCGGCTGTCTCTGCGGTATGCAGCGGGAAAGGTTATGGTCGGCGCAGTACAGATACTGGATTATTCAGAGGAGCTGGAGTTTGGTTCTGATAGCCGGATTCAGTTTTCAACCTGCCGCCATGAGGGAATCAACCACCTGATCTGTCTGGGAAAGAATGAAGCGGAGGAACAGCTGGTAGAGCACCTGTACGTACAGGAGAATGGGACCATAGACAAAATCCCATTTTATACGGGAATGTGGGAGAGATGCTCAGTGCTTGAAATATCCAATGCAAAAACCAGGGAAGAACTGACTGAGGAGGGCAAAAAGGAGCTGAAAAATCTGATGTCTTACACCTCCATGAATCTGGAATTTGACGGAGAAAACGAAGATATTCCAATAGGAGATATTGTGGGCGGACGAGACAGAATGACGGGTGTTGTAATCAAAAAACCCATTGTACAAAAGATTATTAAATTAAGCGGCGACAGTGAAACCATAGAATGTAAGATTGGAGAATAAGAGATGAATATTATAACAGGTTATACGGGGAAAAAACACGTAACAGCAGGGAATGATGGCTGCCTGAATATGGGCTTTGCAGGCACGGATGACTATGTATTGAATGTGGGAAAAAAGCTGGAGGCACAGATTGTCAGCAACAATCAGGTGAGAATTTTTGATGGAGAAATTTTAATGCAGGGACGCCAGGCATCTATAGATGCAGGAACCTATGAGGATGTTAATATCGAAAATGGAGAACAGCTGCTGGGGCGCAATGACCTCATTGTGGCAAGGTATACGCTGGACAGTGAAACGGCTGTAGAAAAAATTGAACTGGCTGTTGTAAAAGGTACGGCAGCAGAAACAGCCGAAGATCCTGAGATTACAGCGGGAGAGATTAGAAACGAGGCTTCGCTCCATGAGATGCCTCTGTATCGGGTAAAGCTGGAAGGACTGACTCTGACAGCAGTGGAACCGTTGTTTCAGGTGCTGCCGTCTTTGACAGATATTCAGGGAGCCCTGGGTGTGGAAAAAATTGTAGCTGTATCGGAACTGCCTTCTTCGCCTGCGGATAATACGCTGTATCTGATCCAGGAGGTGTGAAATGCCGGTCTATCTGAAAAATAAGGAAATCCGCGAATTGTATCTGGGCAGCAGCCGGATTCGGGAAGCTTATCTGGGAAATCGAAAAATTTATCAATATGATAGTGCAGCGCCGGAATTACTGGTCACAGCGCCTTCCGGTACAGCTGCTTCGGCACCGACTTATACTACATCCGGCACATATCGCGTACAGGGAACCGTAATGGATTCCGACAGCGGTGTGGCCGCAGTATACGTCAACAACACCGCAGCGGTAATCAGCGGAACAACGTGGTATTGCGATATAAGTCTGACAGCTAACAGTACTGCCACTGTTCAGGTATATGCCATAGATAACGCAGGAAATCAAAGCGCAGCGGTTGTGCGGTATGTACGTTACGACAGCGCGGCTCCATCCCTGTCTGTATCAACTCCGGCAGGTACCTCCAGTTCCTCTCCGACTTATGTGCAGTCAGACAGCGCAGCAAGCTATACCGTATCGGGTACGGTTTCAGACGCCAGCGGAATAGCATCGGTTACAGTCAATGGTCAAACAGCTGCAATCAGCGGAAACACCTGGAGCAAATCTCTCTCGGGACTGGCGACAAATTCAACGCATACGATTACCGTAGTGGCGAAAGATAAAGCGGGAAGAACGACAACGGTAAATCGCTATTTACGGGTAGACGGAGACGCGCCAATAATCTCAGTATCAGCACCGACTGGGACCTCTGCCGCAGCTCCGACTTACACCGAGTCCACATCATACACTGTCAGAGGCACCGCAAGCGATGGGTCTGGCATTGCATCGGTGACCGTCAACGGACAGGCAGCGACGGTATCCGGCAATAGCTGGAGCCGCTCAATCACACTTACCGCCGGGCAGGCGACATCGGTCACCATAGTGGCTACCGACCGAGCTGGCCGGACAACCACCGCAGTCAGATATGTGTATGCTTATGCGGTACAGGATATCACATCTCTCTTTACCAGGACGCATAATTTCCAGACCGGACAAACATGGGGGACCAGCGGCTCAGTAAATGCCGGCACCAGGACAATAACAATGACGACCTCGCGAAACGGGAGCGGCGGCGGAAATGGCTATGGTTTTGGTGATATTTTTGGAGCAGGCAGTGCTTTTGGCACAGCAAAAAAGGTTGTATTAACCGTAAACTTCAGTGCCAGAGCCGCCGGTACGGTAGTTTTCCGGTTTGGCGTATACCAAGGTAATGACTGGAGCAACTGGGAGGGAGCTGGAAATAATGCCAAACTGTACGCTGATTCGGGCAATGTGGCATCGTCTGGAAAAGTTGAGATTAATATTAACGGATCCAGCGATTATACATATTTAGGGGTGAGTGCAAATATGACATTGACCAGTGATGGAACGACTACTTTTTCTATCTCAAAAGTGGAGGTATATCGATAAAATACTATACCTATTGTACCCACACTCTTTGAACTTGCAATTTCATCCCTTTGCTTTCAGTATTTTTCTTCATCCAGATGCCGACATACCGAACTGCGCCGCCACTTGCGCAGGAAATGGTTTTGGTTGTAGCTGGAGTTTCTGTATTGCCAGATGTATTAAGCCAGTAGGCACAAAGAGAAGCAATGTATCCGCTATCATTGTTGCTATCGCTGGTCTTAACATCTCTTGCCCCTAATCGGGCTACGCCCACACCTGTAACAATGGCAGTACCATACAGGGTAGAAAATCTTTTTAGGTCAATGGTGGAATTTGTGCAGACAAAAGCAGAGGGATATGCCTCAGACCATCCGCCTTCCATCCGGATTTGAGTATCCTCAAACCAACTGTGTTTAGCGGAGTCGTCATATGCCGTATTGTACCAGCCACCAGTAATATAAGTACACTGATTCCCATCGCGATACAAATAAGCCTTTGCTTTGCTGAGAAAACACAACAGATTTAAGGAATCATTGAAGTTGCTATCAATATAAGCAGATAACTGGCTTTTATAATGAGCCTCGAAAATACCAAAAGCAGTAGCATTTTGCGCCAAAATATTGCAAAGGTTGGGATCCAATAAGATCGCATCAATAGATCCCATAGGTGCATGTCCTACAATACGTAATGCCTGATTAAAGTATGTTTCCACCCGTAAATAGCGATTTACGGATTGTTGGGTGGCATATTTCATATATGCGGCCTGTAGATCATCGCTTGACAGTTGAATGTAATATTGCTCGGTCATAGATGTACTGGCATGTCCTAACAGACGACTGACATAGGTGAGAGGGCAGCCGCGGCGATGCAGGGCGGTGG
>CALWLM010000083.1 GCA_944381515.1 uncultured Lachnospiraceae bacterium
GCCTTGATGTATTAACACCGTTTGAATTTCATGAACGGTTATTAGCCGCGTAAAAATATTGCCCGGCACAAACCGGGCAATATAAAAATTTTATATTTTTTTCATTGTCTACTTGACGGGTAGCACACCACAGAAACAAACTGTGCCAGGCCCTTTTTGCTGTACATCTGCGGCGGCATACGGCAGCATGCAAAAGATACGGCAGCCCCTGGAAAAGAATTGAAGACAGAAGAGTGGGATGGTATAATGAGCGAAGAGCGCGAATTATACCTGCGCCGGCTCGCGTTCTCCCGAAGGGGGAACAAAGACCTTGGTACGAAAGGAGCATTTTATGGCAATTGTAGAATATTCCAAAGCCAGAAAGCTGGCCCAGAAGGCTTATCGCCAGGACATGGAGGCCAGGCGTAATCCCTATCTGCAGGTCCTGGATGAGATCCTGCCGCTCTGGGAGACGGTGGGGGAGTCTGATCTGGGATTGGTGGAGATTCCCCTTTCTCGGATTGTGGGCACCAAGACTGCCGGACGCACCCGGGCCTTTGCCGGCGATTTCATGCCCCTTTTGCCGGAGGACTCGGAGTTTGCCAAGAAATGGTCGCTTTTGTACCGGGCTCAGATAGGAGAAGGAATCTGGGAACCGGTGGTCGCATGCGAGTTTATGAATTATTACTATATTATCGAAGGAAATAAGCGGGTCAGCGTAATGAAGTTCAGCGGCGCGGTCAGCCTGCCTGGCTATGTGACCCGGATTATTCCTGCGCCCGGCGACAGTCCTGAGCTAAAAATCTATTATGAGTACATGGATTTTTATAGCCATTCCCGGATTAATACCATCTATTTCTCAAGGGAAGGGAGCTTTACCCGGCTTTGCCGTCTGCTGGGAAAGGAAGAGGGAGCGGTCTGGGACGATGATGACAGGCGGACCTTTACCTCCGCGCTTCTGCGGTTTACCAAAATTTATCAGGAAAAGGGCGGAAAAAAGCTGCCCCTTACGGTGGGAGACGCATTTCTCCTTTATCTGAATATATACGGATGGAATGGTATGCTGGAGAAATCCATGGACGAACTTCGCCGGGAAATCACCCTTCTTTGGCCGGATCTGGAGACCTTGTCCTCTGCCGGTTCGGTGCGTTTCGTCACCCAGCCTGCCGATGATGACGGAGAGTCTATTTTCAGGAAGCTGATCCCACAGCCGGCCGACAGCAGCGCCCTGATCGGAAAGCTGATACCGGCGGCCCGTCCCCGGCTGACGGTGGGCTTTGTGCACTATGGAACCATCTATACCTCCGGCTGGACCTATGCCCATGATCTGGGACGCTTATATCTGGAGGACAGTATGGACGGACAGGTCATTACGAAGATCTATGACGGCATGAAGAACAGCCAGGACAGTCTGGCGGCCATTGAACAGGCCGTGTCTGACGGCTGTCAGGTGATCTTTACCACCTCCGCCCGCTTTCTGGAGTCCAGTATTCGGGCCTGCGTCCGTCATCCGGATGTGAAGATTTTAAACTGTTCCCTGAATACATACAGCGGACATCTGCGCACCTATTACGGCCGTTTGTACGAAGCAAAATTTCTGGTGGGAATGTTGGCCGGTATTCTTTCCGATAACGGCCGGATCGGCTATATCGCTGATTTTCCCTTCTTGGGGTCGACCGCTTCCATAAATGCCTTTGCCCTGGGAGTACAGATGGTCTGTCCGGAGGCCAGGGTATTTCTGGCCTGGTCCTGTGAAAAGGGCGAAGAGCCGGAAAAACGGCTGCTGGAGGCGGGAGTGGACCTGATTTCGGGGGCCGATATGCTTGCTCCCTCTAATTCGCCCCGTCCTTACGGCCTGTATCGCCCGAAAGGGGAGGGCGGGGTCAATCTGGCTTCTTCCATCTGGCACTGGGGGAAGTTTTACCAGAGAATTCTTCAGACGGTACTGAACGGCAACTGGAACCGGACCGCGTCGGAAATTTCGGGAGATTCCATCAATTACTGGTGGGGGATTTCTTCCGGCCTTATCGATGTGATTGTGTCCAAATCGGTTCCCGCCCGCTCGGTGCAGCTTATGGAGATGGTTAAAAAGCAGATTGTCAATGAGAGCTTTCAGATCTTTTCCGGCGATATCCGGGATCAGCGCAATGTCCTGCGTACTCCGGGCGGGGTTCCTCTTTCGCCGCCGCAGATTGTCCGGATGGACTGGCTGGCTGCCAATGTGGTGGGAAGGCTGCCGGAGCCGGAGGAATTAAGCGAGGGCGCTGCCCAGATTATGAAAGCACAGGAAATTTTTCCGGAAAAGGGAGGGGCTCTATGAGAATCCTTGCACTTTCAGATGTGGAGTCCCAGGCTCTGTGGGATTATTATAATCCTGAGCGGTTAAAGGGGATTGATGTGATCGTCTCCTGCGGAGATCTGGACCCCAGCTATCTTTCTTTTCTGGCGACCTTTTTCAGGGGGCCGGTCCTCTATGTCCATGGGAATCACGACGGCTGCTATCAGGAGAAACCGCCGGAGGGCTGTATTTCCATCGAGGATCAGGTATATGTGTACCGTGGGGTCCGTTTTCTGGGGCTGGGCGGTTCCATGCGCTATAAGAGCGGTCCCTATCAGTATACGGAAAATCAGATGAAGCAGCGGGCCATGCGCCTCTGGTTTCAGCTTGCCCGTCATAAAGGCTTTGACATCCTGGTCACCCACGCCCCTGCCCTTCATCTGGG
>CALWLM010000084.1 GCA_944381515.1 uncultured Lachnospiraceae bacterium
GTCCAGGAGGTAAAGCAGCTGGTTACCCTCCTGCCCAAGGATGGTTCCGAACCGGTCGCCTTCGATGTCCGCGATGACGGGAACGGCAGCTTTACCATCTATGCCCCCGACGGCTTCACGCCGGGCAGCACCTACGAGCTTACGCTGGGAGATGGCCTTTGCTTTGCAGATAAAGAAGAAATGTACCGCACGGCCTATTTTGATATCGCCAAAAACGAGGTGGACAATCTCCAGTATAACGCAGACATGATTTTCATCCAGGATACGGCGGAGATGCGCTACACCGTCGGCGGCCAGACGACGGACGTGCTGGAATCCGCCCTTTTAAGCAACGACGAAAGCACCGAAACCATTAGCGGCAGTTTTACGATGAGCGCCGGGCAGACAGCTCTGCAGTCAGGCGACATCGTCTGCATTTATGAAAACATAGATCCCCGTCAGCGCGACTATACCCAGGACGATTACGAGGACGACGCCCTGGCCTATATCCGCATTACCGGCGTAGACGGAAACACCTATCAGTTCGAGAGCCTGAACGAAGAGGATGCGGGAGAAGTGCTGGCCATGCCGGACACCATTCCCTATCAGGTGGCGAGTCTGCCTGATAAGAACGGCACAGTCAACCGCAACGATTACGACGCCCTTGCCAGAAATATGCTGGGCATGGAAACAGCCCCGGCCTTCGCGGTCAACGACTTTCTCGTGTTCTACACAGACGATTTCGAAAGCCTTAACGCGGGCAGCTCCTACGCCTATGGGCAGATCACGGACGTAGACGGCGATACGGTTTCCTACCGTCTGGTGAGCCGCCAGGATATCGAGGATTTTATGGGAATGTTCGTCACCCAGGAGGTAGACGGCAAATCTCTAGTGGATGAGGAGCAGCAAAAGGAAATCCTGGAAAGCATAAAGCAGCAGGCGGTGGAAAGCGGCTTTGCCGAGGAAGTCGCCAACCGGATGGTAGCCTCCGCCCTGCAGACGGAGGATATACAGCAGCGGCTGATGGACATCGGCATGACACAGGCGGAAATCCAGACGATGAGCCAGACCGCCGCCTCCTCCGCCTCCTCTTCTGGCTCTGGTTCCGGCTCCTCCATTACGTCGCAGCAGCCTTTTGGCAAACGGACCAAATTCATAATCGATGGGATCGACATTGTCCCCACCTTTATTTATGGAGAGCATTTTGACAACGGCGTCGGCATTGCGCTGGAATTCTGCCTCAGCATGCACGTGGAAAGAAGGATGCCCAACAACCAGGTCAGCCAAGTGCAGATCGAGCTGAACGCCTATCTGGAGCAGGAGGTCTCCCTGGGCTTTGACGTAAGCGTCGAAGACCGCTGGAAATGGTATCTCTTTATCCCGGTGCTGGAGGATCTGGACGTCACGGTCTCAATCGATATCCAGGACTATACCGCCATGTCTGTCAGCGCAGTCGTCTATACGCTGCGGGATGATATAGCCAAGAAAAAATGGAAAGAACTCTCGGAAACAGTCACCGGCCCGAACGCCTCGCCCGAGATGAGAGCCACCATACGCCAGATCAATACCATAGCCGCTAAGATTAAGAAGATAGCGGTAAAAGGCCAAAATAAGATGGAGGATGGCATCACGGTGCTCGAGGATTCGCTCGCCACGCTGAAAGCCACCCTCCCCGGCGTAACTGTCGACGGAGTAACCTACAGCGTCGATGAGATCATGGACAGCCTGGAGGCAGAAGACGTCAGCGAGGCCTTCGATGAGATGTTCCAGGCCTCTGACGATGCCGAGGCAAGGACCGGCCTGGACAATCTGATCCAGCGCTACCAGGAGATGCTGAACCAGGAATGCGACTGGATTGACTTATTCAATTTGGAACTGTGGTCGCATGAATTCCATGTCAAGATCGTTGCCATCAAGGTGGGCGTAAACGTGATTGTCCGCGGAAATGTCAACCTGGCCATGGGAGCGGACCTGGAATATCAGGTGGGAAAGCGCTATATTTTCTGGCTGCATATCATGGATCTGGAATCCGGCTCCAATGAAATCGATCTGATCGACGAAAGATTTGGGTTCCAGTTCTACATTATGGGCACCCTCGGCCTGAAAGCGGGGATCAAGGCGGAAATTTCCTTCGGCCTGATCAGCACCAGCATAGCCAGCATCGGCGCGACTGTGGAATTCGGCACCTATCTGAAACTGTACGGGTACTTCATCTATTACTTTGAGAGGCTGCGGCAGGCAGGCTCCTCGACATGGGAGGAAACGGAGGAAATGATGGGCGCCCTCTATGTCGACTTCGGCCTCTATGTCACGGTCAATTTCAAGGCGCAGGTCCTGGGCCTTCTCAAATACGAGCCGACGCTCTACAATGGAGAGTTCCCGCTGGTCACCGTCGGGAATCCGCTATCCGCCTATGACTTTGCCCTGGCTCCCGATGAGGACGACGTCCTGTACATCCAGGACGACGATATCGACAGCTCCAATGGGATCGCCATGACAATACCCGACATCTATCTGACGATGAAAACCATTCACCTGGTCAGCGGCGAAAAGGGACAGCAGCTCTATGACGACGATCAATTTATTATTACTTTTACCGATTCCCGGTTCCGTTTTGAAGACGGAAAAATTGTGGTCGACGTGCCAGCCGGCACCCGCTATATGGAATGCGATATGCGCATCGTATGGAAAACCGGCAAGCTGGCCTTCAGCAAGTTTGACACCGATATCACGGTTCCGGTGGTCTGGACGAATATGAGCGGCTCGGAGCTGAATGAAAAATTCACCGCAAGCGTAGAGGCAGGCAATCTCACCGATGGCTACGAACTGGTGTGGAGCGAACGCTACAGCCGTGTCCAGACCTTTGACCTCCCCACTGAGGAGGAAATTCTGGGACTTATCTACTACTACGGCTACGAAACCGATAACGGCAACCTGAAATACGAATCCGCCGGCGGCTATCAGGAAGACACCACGGGACTGAACCTGACCACCGACCGGACCTGGCGCTTCGAGATTACGCCGAAGAAATACACCGTTACGGTAAACGGAGTCCAGAACGCGGACGGCACGACGGAAACGAGGACGTACACAGCCCTTTACGGAGAAAGCTTTGACTTCTCCGACCTCCGGGATACCGGCACGAACAATCCGGCGACCAATACCTATACCTCGTTCTTTAACCTCACCGATGCAAGCGGCGGGGAAATAACCGGCGAGCTGACCGTGGATATGGCCTTCGCGGAAGACTACGGCGACAGCCTTACCCTGACGGCAAACTACCGGGATGAGGCCCTGACCGCCACCTACCGCTTCATCGGCCTGGGTAACCAGGAAGACATAGAGGTGCCGTTTAAGAAGGGCACAACCCCCTACCTGGCCAACCTGGATGAAATCGTGGGAGACGCCAGCTATGAGATCACCCCGACTCCGGCTCCGTCCGAAAACTCGGTCACTTACACTGTGATCTGCACGGCCGTACAGGATCCGGACTCCATCCATACGCTGACCTTTAATACCAATGGGGGCAGCGCGATCAAAGCGCAGCGCTACGCAGAAGGGAATATCATTTACCAGCCCACCGACCCGGTGCGAGACGGCTATACCTTCGGCGGATGGTTTTCCGACGAAGCCCTGACCGTTCCCTTTGATTTCACCGGCGCACGGATGCCGAACCAGGATATGAACCTCTACGCCAAATGGGAACCCAGAAGCTATACTGTCAGCTTTGACGCCGTAAACGGAGACGATCCCTCTCCCATCACCGTTCGGTACGGCGAAAGATACGGGACTCTTCCGACGCTGACGAACGATACCCTCCGCTTCCTGGGCTGGTTTACACAGGCGGAAGGCGGGGAGGAAGTCACAGCGGATACCATCTATTCCCTCACGGAAAACCAGACCCTTTATGCCCGCTGGGCGGAAAAGATAGAGATTCAGAGCAGCTGGTTTACCATTACGCAGCGGACCTACGATTATAACGAGTTAGAACCCGGCTTCCCCGTTGACTTCACCTTCAATCCGCCGGAAAATTCAGGAATCGACCTGACGGCGGAGGATTTCACCATCACCTATTTGTGGGAAAAACCCGGTTCGGAATGGACGGAAGCTCTGCCGGTCAATGCCGGCGGCTACCTGGTCAAATTCAGCCGGGCAGCGGATGATACATACCAGGCCTTTGAATACACCACCGATGCGTCAGTTGTGTCGATCGATAAGATTTCCATGGTCGAGCCGGGCTCGCAGTATGGGTACTTTAATGCTCCTTCTCTCTCCGTCAGCAACTGGGTCATAACAGTTGACACCCGCTTTTGCGGAATCAAGGGGGACGGAGCCGTTACCTATGAACTGCAGAAAGAGAATGGATATTACCTGGAAACGCTGGAAACTGGCAACACGACCGGAGAATTTAATGTACAGGAGCATGGCGCCGGAGTGTATGTGGTAATCGTACATGTTGCAGAAGGCACAAACTATACAGCGGCAAGGTCAAAAGCAAGAGCTACATCTCTAAACGACCAGGGGCAATTCGATCTGGCAGCAGCCAACAGCAGTATCCAAAGCGCCCTGGCGGCCGCTCCTGCCGCACCGACGGAGACAACTGCCGATGCTCCTATCCCCGCAGAATCAACAGACGGCGTTCTTCCTGAAGTTACGAACGAAACCACGGCGGAGACCTCCAGCGATACCGCTATGGAACCGGTAAGCGGCACTCCGGCAAACGACACCGCGGCGGAGCCGGCTGCCCAGGTTCCTGCCCCCACTGTGCTGTACAAAATAGCGCCGGCCGCCTATTTTTCCGAAGCAGCCCCTGTTCCGATAAATCTGCCGGCATCGGCGTCCGCAGCAAACGCAACGATGACTCTCTCACCCGAAGAAGTTGCCCTCAACCGCGGCAAGGAATTCGAAGTTGCGGTGGAGCTGGATCAGACGACGGAGCTCTGGGGCATCCTGGCGGCTGTCAGCTATGACTCTGCTTCCCTGGAGCTGCTGGGTTATACCTACGGCGATATCTTTACCCAAAGCCAGTTTACCGTCCAGGAAAAACTGACGGCAGAGCCCTACCGGCTGCTGGCCACACTGGACGAAGTATCGACCATTTCCGCCAAAGGGAATTTTATCGTCCTGAAATTCAAAGTAAAGGATACTGCGGCAGAAATGGAAACCTCCATATCTCTGGAAACCCTGGAGGTTGTCGACGCCTCGGCTCCCGCTGCAGTCAACAATGGCGGCGGCTCCCGCATCATTGTCGACGCCACCGCTCCTGTCATAAGCGGTATCCAGAACGGAGGAGCTTATTTTGGAGATACAACCGTAACGGTGGTCGAAAAAAATGTCGCTTCTGTCACAGTAAACGGAAAAGCGGTTGCCTTGACCAATGGCCAGCTTACCCTTTCCCCTGCAAATGGAAACCAGACCGTCACCGTTATTGACAAGGCAGGAAACAGCATCAGCGTTACTGTAACGGTAAATCCGAGAGCAAACGGCAGCAGCTCCGGTTCGGCACAGCCTAAGGAATCCAACGGCGGTTCCGGCACCGGCGATAATAATCCAATCGCCCTCTGGCTCGCCGCTCTCCTTGCCTCCGGCGGTATTTTGGGCACGCTGTTCCTCAAAGACAGGCAGAAAAAGCGCAGACAAAAATAACAAAAACATACTGTTCGGCAAACGATGGTTTCAATAGCCGGACTACAGAGACAAATAAGCTGCGGCCAAAACGCAAAGGCCGCAGCTTATTGCTCTTTTTACTCATTTTATTTCGTCCAGGGCGCCTCCTCCAAGCGCACAAAATAGCCCTGTTCATGCCGGCAGACCGGACAGATTCCAGGCGCCTTGGGTCCCTTGTGAATATGGCCGCAGTTCAGGCACAGCCAGCAAATCTCTCCGTCGGAGGAGAAAAGCTCCTGATTCTCCATCCATCTGGCATAACGGCCAAACCGATCCCCATGGGTTTTCTCGATCTCCGCAATCTGATAAAAGGCCTGAGCCACCGCCGCAAAACCTTCTTCTTTTGCCTTGTCGCCAAAAGCCTTATAGACTACCCCGTATTCTTCCATCTCATTGTGCTGAGCCATACGCAGCAAATCCGCCAGACTGTCGGAAATATCCACCGGATACCCTCCGTCCACATGGATGGTCTCTCCGGCCGCTTCCTTTAGAAAATTGTAGAAGATTTCCGCATGTTCCTTCTCCTGATCCGCCGTATACTGAAAAATCCGTTCCAGCACATAGAGCTTCTGCTGTTTTGCCTGCGAAGCTCCAAAGGTATAGCGGTTGCGGGCCTGGCTTTCCCCGGCAAAGGCCCGCATCAGATTTCCTTTCGTCTCACTGTTCATAAAATCCACTGCCATAATCATTCCTCCAGAAATTTACTCGTCCGGTCACCGGACGGCCTTCCTCTGTTAGTATGGCAGAATCTTCCGCTTTTATGCAGACTTCAGCACACAAAAGCGTTACGCTATAAAGCCCATGTTTGCCTGCGGTCATAAATCATATTATACTGATTTTAAGCTATATAAGAAGGAGAATATATTTATCATGGAAAGCCCCTATTCTATCGCCGTTTTTGAAGCCAGAGAGGACGAAATGTCTTCTTTTGCCCATGCAGAGCGCACGTATCCGGTACGTCTGACTTACCGGCGCGAGGCCCTTTCTTTGGATACCCTGAATCTGACTGCCGGCTGCCAGGCCGTCACTACTCTGGGAGAGAGCCATCTGGACGCCCCTCTTTTATCCGCTCTGGCCGAGAAAGGCATCCGCTATCTGTCCACCCGGACGGTGGGATACAACCACATTGATGTGAAAGCTGCCGCCCGTCTGGGCATTCACATCGCCCACTCCGACTATGATCCCGGCAGCGTGGCTGACTTTACTCTGATGCTGATGCTGATGGCTCTGCGCCACTACAAGCAGGCTCTGTTTCGAGGCAACGCCAACGACTATTCTCTGGCCGGCCTGCAGGGCAAAGAGCTGCGCACCCAGACGGTGGGCGTGGTGGGCACCGGCAATATAGGCCGCGCCGTAATCCGCCGCCTGTCAGGCTGGGGCTGCCGCATACTGGCCTGCGGCCATCCCAAAAAGGAGGTGGAAGGCCTGGCCACCTATGTGTCCCAAAAAGAGCTGTTCCAAAACAGCGATATCATCACCTTCCACGTTCCGCTGGCCGACAATACCTACCATCTGGTAAACACGGAGACCCTCTCCTGGATGAAAAAGGGCGTAATTCTGATCAATACCGCCCGCGGCGAGCTGATGGATACCGAAGTCCTGATCGAAGGCATCGAGAGCTGCAAGATCGGTGCCCTGGGCATCGATGTACTGGAACACGAAACCGGCATTTATCACCAGGACCTGCGCTCCAACATTATCCGCAATCGTTCCATGGCTTATCTGCGTCAGTTCCCCAATGTTACAATGACGCAGCATATCGCCTTTTATACGGAAGAGGCAGTAGCCGGCATGGTAGACGGAGGAGTCCGCTCTCTGGTGGAGATGATTGAGGGAAGGCCCTGCGCTCTGGAGATACTGGCCGGCTGATCGGCCGGTTAACTATCCAAATTATCCTCCCGGCCACCCTCCGTGCTTTTCTCCTGTGCAGCTGCCGTCTCATCGGGCCAGCAGCTGCACTGCCGTCCGATCACCGCGCCGGTAAAAGGGGTACCGTCCTTCCTTTTGTAGTGGCTGGTGGCCTGAAACACATACCGGGCTCCCAGGTACAAAAGAGGCAGGTTGGCAAAGACAATCAGAATATTGCCCAAATCTGAGATATACCACAGGTTGGAGAGCTCCAGCCCCGCCAGCACACAGAGTACGCCGAAAGGAATAAACACAAAGGCTCCCACAGCCCGAACGCCGTTAATAAAGCCTTTTTTGCGGCTGATGCGGTTGGCCGCTATCTCCGCAAAGGAAAGCATTCCCAAAAGCGTCGTGTAGGCAAAAAGTCCATAGCACAGACAGATAAGAAAAGTTACCGCCCCGTCCAGGACCGTTCCCGGAATCAGAACAGACAGGGAATTCAGAAACAGCGAAAAGCTGTCTGCACTGGCAGCTGCCCAGGCGGCGCTGTCCATGCCATTCCAGGTCTGTGCCATGACCACCACAAAACCGGTCAGGGTGCAGATCACCAGCGTATCCAAAAAGACTCCCACCGACTGGACGCAGCCCTGCTCACAGGGGTGCTCCGCTTCGGCGGCGGCAGCGGACATGGTGATGGTGCCCTGGCCCGCCTCGTTGGACATCAGTCCTCTCTTTACCCCCTGAGCCAGAACGGTTCCCATAACGCCGCCAAACAGAGCCTCCGGGCGGAAGGCGCCGCCAAACACCGAGATAAAAAAGTCCGGCAGCCGGTTCAGGTTAAAGAGAATCATCAGAATAACCAAACCGCAGTAGAGCACCGCCATCACCGGAACGCACACATCCGTTACTCTGGTCACCTTGCGGATTCCCCCAAAGGCCACAAAGGCCGTTCCCACAATCAGAAGAATTCCAATGGCATAATACAGTCCGGAAGTCGTCTCATAGGTATGACCCGTCACAATTCCCGCCATCTGTCCTACGCTGGAAAAAACATTGAAAGCCTGGGCAGGCAGGCAGAAAAAGGCGTAGGTAATAAAGAGGAAGGAAAGCGCCACGCCTACAAAAGCGCGGTTTCCCAAAATCCTTTTGCCGTAAAAGGGCAGTCCGCCCACATATTCCTGTCCCTTCTTTTCCTTAAAAGTCTGCGCCAGCACAGCCTCCACATAGGCCGTAGCCATGCCAAAAAAGGCGCTGACCCACATCCAAAACAGCGCGCCCGGCCCGCCTACGGCAATGGCTCCGGTCACACCGACAATATTGCCGGGCCCCACCCGCATGGCCGAACTGAGGAAAAAAGCGGCCCGGGGCGAAATGCCCGTGGATGCCGATTTCTGCTTCATGATGGCCCGAATTCCATCTTTGAAACGGGTCACCTGAATAAATCCGGTCCGCACCGTAAAGTAAATTCCCGATCCCACTAGCAGCAGGACGGCGAAGGTCAGGTTTCCGATAATCGGTATCCTGTTCCACCAACTGAAATTCGTGGGGAAATCCCACAAAAAATCCGCCACCGGCACAACAAAGGCAAACACTCGGTTGACTGCCGCAAAAATTTCATCCATACTCTTTCCTCCCAATCGGTATTCCGGCTTTGCCGCCGCATTGCCGCTGCATCCCCGCAGTATCTGCGGTCTGCAATCTGTAATCAATTCTATTATAGTACGTCTTTTTCCCCGAAGCGCGGCATATACAGCTTGAAATCTTGCAAAAAATGCTGTATTCTAAGGGTCCAGAGACTCCATAAATGACAAAGCTCGTTTTAGCAGGAGAAAAGATATGAACGAATCAGCCAGACGCGGCTATCTGTCGGAGAATTACCGTCTGTTTCACATTGCCGATGCGCGCTCATCGGTCCACCGCTTTCATTTTCACGACTTTGACAAAATTGTAATTCCCCTGTCCGGAAATGTAACCTATATCATGGAGGGCAAGACTTATCTGCTCAGGAAGGACGATATTTTACTGGTTCCCCATCACGCTGTCCACCAGTCCGTGATTCGGGATGAGGCCCCTTATGAACGAATTGTGTTATGGGTAAATTCCAGCTTTCTGGCCTCGCAAAAGGAGGCAGACCTGGGCTCTTTGTTCGCACTGGCAAAGGACAGCCGCCTGTGTCTGCTGCGGCTGGGGCCGGAACAGCAGGGACTTTTTACCCGTCTTCTGCGCCAGCTGGAAGAGGCTCTGACCTCAAAAGATTTTGCCGCCGGTCTCATGGCCGACACACTTTTTTTGCAGCTGATGATCTATCTGAACCGCTGGACCCTGTCCCAGAGCCCGGAGGACGCGGCCCTGTGCCGGCAGGATATCCGTTACGACGCGCGGATCGAGAGCATTCTGCGCTACATCGAGGCGCACCTGAGCCAGGAACTGTCAGCCGAATCCCTGGCCGACCGTTTTTTCATCAGCAAATCCCATCTGATGCACCGCTTTCGGGAACAGACCGGCTGTACTCTGCACCGATATATCCGTCAAAAAAGGCTCCTGTACGCCAGAGACCTTTTAATGCATCGGGTCCCGGTAACAGAAGCCTGTATGGCCTGCGGTTTTCAGGATTATTCTGCTTTTCTGCGCGCTTTCAAATCCATGTTTCGCTGTCTGCCCAGCGAAATCTACGAAGTCAGCGCAGGCTCTGAGCCTTTGGAGTAGCGGCCAGCCCACCCAGCCCTGTCTCTTTCAGGGAAATATCCATTTTTTCGCCCACCTCGCGCATGGCGTCAATGACCTGATCGGCAGGGATAAAGCTGTGAATCCCGGCCAGAGCCTGATCCGCTGCTGTCATGGCTCCCACCGCTCCTATGACGTTGCGCTTGACGCAGGGCACCTCTACCAGGCCGGACACCGGATCGCAGACCAGCCCCAGGAGAGCCTTGATAGCGATAGCGGCCGCATCGCAGATCTGCTCCTCATCTCCGCCCTTCATATACACCAAAGCGCCGGCCGCCATAGCGCTGGCGGAGCCAATCTCTGCCTGGCATCCTCCCAGAGCCCCGGCGATAAAAGCACGTGAGGCAATAACCTGCCCGATGCCGGCCGCCACATAGAGGGCCTCTTCCACCTGCTGATCCGTCAGGGCAAATCTCCGATGGCAGGGAATCAGCACGGCGGGCAGCACGCCGCAGGAGCCGGCCGTCGGAGCCGCCACAATCCTGCGCATACATGCGTTGGACTCGCCCATCTGGATTGCACGGGTAACTACCTCGCCAATAAAATCCCCGCAGAAGGAATCGCCTGCGGCAAAATACCGCTCGGCCTTGCCTCCATCACAGCCGGAGAGCCCGCTGGAAGATTTGAGAGAAGGGTCGTAATCCTCGGCCGCCTGCCGCATAGCCTGCCAGATTCCGTTCATCCTGCGGTGAGACTCTTCCTCGCTCACCTCCCTCTCCTTTAAATCATCCTCCAGAACCACTTGATAAAAGCTCTTATTTTCCTCTCTGCACAGCCGGCAGATTTGCTCCAATGAATGAAAAGCCATTACAGTTCCTCCTCTGACGCAATACGAATCACTTTCAGCACACCTTCCATTTGCCGCAGCTCCAACAGCACGTCTTCGCCTATATCCGAATCCGTCTCCGCAATGGTAAAGGCGTAACCTCCCCGCCTGTTGCGGTACAGCTGAAGCGTGGCGATATTCACATCCTGCGCCGACAGCGCATAGGTGATGGAGGCCAGGACACCGGGCCTGTCCTCATTCTGCACAATCAGCGTCGGCTTTTCGCCTGTAAAATCCACTCGGATATCATCAATTTTATTGACCATAATCCGGCCGCCCCCCAAAGAAGACGCCTGCACCTTTACGCTGCGCCCGCTTCCTCCCCAAAGAGTCAATACCGCCGTATTGGGATGAGCATCCCGCAGACTGACCGAGGCAAAGCTGTAGTCAAGGCCGGCCCTGCGGGCCTCCTCTCTGCTGTCAGGAATCCGGCTGTCGTCGGGTTCCATGCCCAAAAGTCCGGCAAGCAGCGCCCTGTCCGTTCCATGGCCGCTGCCAGTGGCGGCGAAAGACCCATGCAGCAGTATCTCCGCCCGCACCGGCGCCTCTCCCAGTATTCTCCTCGCCATGTAACCGATCCGCACAGCTCCCGCCGTATGCGAACTGGAAGGCCCTACCATCACCGGTCCCAGTATTTCAAAAATATTCATTATCTCCTCCTGTGTGGACACACTTTTAAATCGCTTCTGTTTACAGACACCATAAGGGGGATGAAAAGATTCTTTAATCCCAACATCATTATATAGGAATACCCGAAAATAGCAAGAAAGAATCTGCTCAAATCCAAAAATATGCCCCAGTATGCAGATCTGGTGATGGAAACGAGGCTGAAACAAAAAAGATATCTTAGCATGAAAAGAGGCCCGCATGGCAGGCCTCTACGTATATTATATTTAGTTGGGCAGCCGAGAGACGTGCCTCCACCCGCTTCGAGTCTTACCGAAGGGAATGGTGCTTATGAGTACATATGAAGAACTGATGATTATGCTGACCATATTGTCACTGATTATCAAAATCCTCGATATGAAAAATAAGAAATAGCCGGCTGCTCCCATGGAAACAGCCGGCTTTAGACTCAGCCAGATATTAGATATTTGACCTTACGCTCCCCTTTTCTTATTCCAGCATGGAAGCGTCGATCTCAATATACTCGGAGGCGTCGGGAATTTCCACCGTCACAGCCTGGCCGGGATTGTTGTAGGTAAGCCCCATCTGAAGCTCAAAATTCACCGGAGTACCCTCCACGTCCACCGTTCCTGCCATACTCACATTATTGGAGGTCATATAGCCATCCTCATTGACCGTCATTGTACCGGACATGGAATCATAGGTCATGTTCGTGTCGCCCATCATATCGGCCAGTCCCATGCTTTCCAGGATAGACATATATTCCTCAGCCGTGCTTGCTTCGCCCAGCTTGGCCACATCCACGGAATAGGACAGAGTGCGGACGCCGTCGCTCTCCTCCATGGTCAGATTCTCCATCATCTCATCGCTCAGCTCCTGGGTCAGGGAAACCTGCTCCATGGCATCATCCAGAGGCATCGCATATTTTATCTTCTGCCCCATCAGATCCATCATGTAATAGCCGTCGGCGTAATAGGTCTGCATCTCTACGCTCATTCCCATCACATCCACATTCATCAGCATATCCATCTTCATGGTTTCGGTGTTCACATCCTGAGCCTTCATGGCTGCCCCCATGCTGATATCCATGCTGTCGGTCTCGTCGGACATCGTCATGGTCATATCCAGGTTGGCATCCAGTCCGGTGGCTGCATTCAGGTTTGCAATAGCCTGATCATACACCTCCTGGGCAGTGGGAGCGCTGCTGCAGGCAGTCAGACCAAGCATCAGCGCAAGGGCAAACAGTACACTCAGCATTCTCTTCATTTTCTTCATCCTGTATCCTCCTTTTTTTGGTGTTTTACACCGTTTTTCCGGGGATCTCCCCCCTTTATCTCCAGGGCTCTTTATTGCCCGGGATATCCCTTCTCTCTATAACGCCGGCTAGAAGCGGCTCCCCGCCCCACTGTGATAGCGGGGCTTTACAATTGTTTCTCTTACAATGCGAAAGGTTTCCTTCTCCCCTTTTTCGGCCAGCAGCTTCAGCATTCGTACCAAAAGCGCCGCTGAATCCGGATGAATCGTCACATAGGGAATATTTCTCTCATAATACTCCAAAGGACTGGCGTCTGTGTATTTCTCCTTCATATACACCTTGCAGGCAGCAATCCGGTCGCAAAACATCTCCACCACATACCGGGTCGGCATCGGCATCCCCACCAGGGTGCCGTCGCCCTTGCCGCGGATATCAATCCAATACTCGAAATGATGCTTATTGCGCCCCTTGTGATGGAGCCAGGCCGCCGAATAGCCCAACGCGTCTCTCTCCGCTGAATTCGGACTTTTGAAGCCCTGATAATAACGGACTCCTGTGATAAACTCCGCAGGCGAATACTTGGATAAATCGTGAAGCAGTCCCTGTCTGTATAACCCCACCTGAAAACAATACCGCATTACCAGTATCTTATGATGGGTAATCGTCAAAAAATGATGCCAGGCATTATATAAATACCCGTGCGCCGTCCGCCTTCCTTCTGTTCCAGAACCAGCAGCCAACGGTCTCTGCGCTGCATCGTGCATATTATTTCATCCTCGCTTCTCTATAACTGAATCTTCTGCGCCAGAGCCTATGCCCCTGTCATATAGCTGCCCTGAGCCGTCACCACTACCTTGCCGTCGCTTCTGCGGCGGCCTTCCGACTGGATAAAACAGACTCTCCGTCCCAGATTTACAATCCGGGCCGTTACCTCCAGCACATCTCCTGCCATCACAGGCTTTAAATAATTGACGTCCATACTGATCGTAGGCGTGAAGGGGCGATCGCTGAAATAGTGGGATACCAGACCCATTACGGAGTCCACCGCCGTGGCGATCATGCCGCCGTGCATGGTTCCGGCCGGATTCAGCTCCCAGTCTTCCACAGGAAATCCCATGGTTAAACTTCGGTCCGCCTCGCAGCAGCCGATATACTGCATATTCATCAGTCCAATGATACGGGATTTGCCGCCAAAAGCGCTTGTTCCTGCTTCAACGTCCCTGAGACAGAGTTCAAACATTTGCTGCCGCTCCTGAGCGCCTGCATTCGGAGACAATTCGCTTTTACGCGGAAAAAACGTTGCTTCTTCATTCATTGGCCTGCTCACCATCCTCATTCCGGATCAAACGCCTCTCCCGGCTGCGCTCCAAAATCGCCTGCATCTCCTCCGGGGAGAACTGATAATTCGTATTGCAGAAATGGCAGTTGACCTCCACAGGCTTATCGCCCTGGGCCAGCTCCGTCAAATCCTTCTCTCCCAGGCTCACAATCGCCTTTTCCACGCGCTCCTTGCTGCAGCTGCAGTGGAACCGGGTCGGCACCTTCTCCAGGATTGTCAGGCCAAAATCTCCCAAGAGCTCTTCCAGAATATCCTCCGGCGTCATTCCTCTGTCGAGCATATCGGTGACGGAGGTAACATGGGAAAGCTTCTCTTCCAGCTGATCGATCACCGCGTCCTTCGTATCCGGCAGAAGCTGCAGGATAAAGCCTCCCGCCTGTTTAACCGTATTGTTGCGATTCATCAGTACCCCCAGAGCCACAGAAGAAGGAGTCTGCTCGCTGGTGGCATAATAATAAGTCAGATCCTCCGCAATCTCCCCGCTGACCAGGGCAATCTGCCCCATATAAGGCTCCTTAAGACCGATGTCCCGGATCACCTGCAGCATACCGGCTCCAATAGAACCGGACACATCCAGCTTGCCCTGGGCATTGGCATGAAGCAATACTTCCGGGTTGTATACGTAACCTTTGACATCTGCATGAGAATCCGCCGTAACCACAATACCGCCGATGGGACCGGTGCCTTCTATTTTCAGAGTCAGAACATCGGAATTCCCCTTCATCATACTGCCCATCATTGCGCCTGCTGTCAGCAGACGGCCCAGCGCGGCTGTGGCCACCGGGCTCGTATTATGAGCCGCCCGGGCATATTCCACCAGGTTTCTCGTCGTAGCGGCATAGGCCCGGATCTGGTCGTCCGCCGCTACAGCCTTTACAATGTAGTCTTCCATAATATTATTTTCCATAATTTCAGTATATTTCCTCTCTAGTCTTTCCCTGCTCCCGCAAAACAATGCTGATTCTCTCGCTGTCTTCCCGCACCGGTTCCTTTGTGTAGCCGTCATAGGCAGCCTCAAAGCGCAGGCCGGCAGCCTCCGCCGATGCCTTTATCTCCTCCAGCGTATAGCTGCGCTGATAGTGGGTCTCCGAAAAGCGGCGGTAAAGCCCGCCCTCCTCCCGGATAAACAGAGTCAGATCATATTCGTTAATTTTGTCCTCCGGGTCATAAAAATTTTCCCAGATAAAGCTGCTCTCTTCCCGCACCTCGGCAAAGGTCCGGTCTGCCAGCAGCGTCTCATATTTCCAAGGCGTGTTTACATCGAAAATAAATACGCCGCCCGGGTCCAGATAATTATTGACCAGACGAAACACCTCGGTCAAATCTTCCAGGTCCGTGATATAATTCAGGCAGTCGCATACGCTCACCGCCGCGGCTACCGTCCCGTACAGCTCAAAGCTGCGCATGTCCTGGCACAGATAAAGGATCGAATCATCCTCCCGTTTTTTCTCCACGGCAATCTCCAGCATATCCTCCGAGCCGTCCACTCCGATCATGTCAAAACCGCGATCTGCCAGCAGCCTGGTCATGCTGCCGGTACCGCAGCCCAGATCCAGAAGGATGCCTCCCCGGACGCCGTACTCCGCCAGCAGAGAGACCAGATAATCTCCCCATTCGCCGTAGGGTACATTGTCCTGAAACAGGTCGTAGACCTGTGCAAAGCTGGTATATGCCTCCATGGTGATCTTGATCTCCTTCTTCCTTTGCTGCTGCGCAGACATGATATCCCGCCAAGGGGGATGCGCACGGCTTGCTGCGGACCTTGTTCGTCTTTTCATGCGGCCGCCGGCCGGCGCTGGTATAATAGCCTCTCTGCGGCTATTATACCATTGAAAGATTCGTTCGTCATTTACTTTTTTCTTACACCGGTTGTCACCGATCTGTTATGCCGGCGGTATATCCATAGGATGGTCGATTTGTCGTTTTATAAAAGAGCCTCCTGCTCGGCGACGCGCCGGTCGACGGCCAGGCGGGCAGCCAGCTCTCCCAGCTGGGGATCTGTGCTGAGGGCGGCAAGTTTCTCAGCCATGGATTCGGATATTTCCTCGGTCAGTTCTCTGGCCAGGCAGCCCTCATAGGTCTCCAGATCCATCCGGCAGGGCCTAAGTTCCGGAAAAACCTTTTCCCGCAGATGACGGTAAATACAGATTCCTCCGTAGTCCAAATCGCCGCTGTGCTCATAGCGCACCGGATCGCCCTGACGTCTGAGAATTCCGGCCAGATTGCTCAGGAAAGCCCTTTCCCGGGGAGAAAGATAGCCGTGGGTAAAAACTACCAGTTTCCCCTCTTCCAGCGGCTCCGCCATAAAATTGGCCTTATTCTCGATGGTCAGAATACGGCGGATGGTCTGCTTTTCGCACAGTCGTGCGCTGCGGAGCGTCGGCTCGTTGAGCACCAGCCCATAGGGATAATCGGCCGTGTCCAGGCATTTCCCAGCCAGCTCGATACGCAGGGAACCTTTGATGGTCAGCTCCTGGGAATAGTTATCAATATGCAGAAGGCGAAGAACGGCCCCGTCGTCCATGGCCTCGCTGTCTGCGTCCGCCTCCGGGTGCAGGCGGCGGGCCATACCGATGATGGTCTTTTCATACTGCCTGTGAAACTCCTTGGAATTTCCCAGATAATACTTGCTGAATACCCGCAGATACATCGGAACGCGGGGCGAATCCTCCTGGCTGAAACGCTCCAGTTCATCCAGTCCCCGCAGACAACGGCAGACCTTTTCCCGATGGGCCCAGTCCGAAGCTGCAAACACAGTCCCTCTTGCAAGCCTTTCCTCCCATTCATCCAGGCCCCGGTTGATCCACGGCGTTGTAATCCCTTTTCGCCAGCCGGCCAGGTCTTCCTTCTGTCTCTCCCAGCGCACCCAGATCGGCTCGCGCCCGGCCAGGCGGTAAACGCCCTCGATATCTTCCATCCGATAACGAATCCTGGCCGCGTCATAATTTCTCTCCCGCCAGTCGTCGTTCCGTAAAAAAATCAGCCCTTCTCGCTCCAGCAGACGGATATCCTCCAGTATCTCCTGCCGAAAGCCTTTCAGGTTCAATTCATCATCGATTTCCATGCTCTTGCCGCCTGTGGGAAGCTCAGGGAACCGTTTCCAGTTTTTCCAGTTGGATGCTTCATAATGCGTCAACAGCTTGTGCAGCAGGATCATTCGCCAGACTCCTCCTGATTATCTTCACCATGTTCCTCCAACAGGGCCCTAAAGCCCTCCCGCTCAAATTCCTGGATATAGATACGGTTTTTGTCCGGATTGGCAAAGACAAAGGTTTTGTTGACATTCTCCAGATAGTTCTGAATCTTGTCGTTGGTGGCGCTGATAATAGCCTGAAAGCCCAGGCTGCGGATCAGCTGAATACAGCTGCCCACCTTCTCCGCGTCCATCTGGGAGAAGGCCTCGTCCAGAACCACCAGCCGCAGCGTATCACGCCGCCGCACCCCGCTTTTTACATTCATGCGGTAGACCTGGGCAAAGCTGGCCAGCAATGCCACGTACAGAGGATTCTGCCCCTCGCCGCCGGAGTTCTTTGACAGCATCCGGCTGAGCCTGGCCGGAGCCATTCCCTCCACTAACTGCTCCATATCAAAGGAGAGGTATGTCCGGTAGTCGGCGTATTTTTCCATATTGCGGCGCGCCTCCTCCAGCTCCCTCTCCCCCGCCTCCTCCGGCGGGATGAAATATTCCAGCAGCTCCTGAATCAGATCGCCGTAACGATTCTCGTGCTCCATCGTAAACAGGTTCAGCTGGTTTTCCATCCGCCCGGTCAGCTGGTTGGGATTGATATCCAGAGCCTCGTCCATAAACAGATCGTAAAATCTGCCGTCCGCTCCCCGGTTCTTCGTGACGATGAAGCGGTAGCGGTCCTTTCCGAAATCCATCCGGGCCAGGATGCGGTTCATATCGTCCTTCTGCTGCATGGCCTCCTTGATAGCGCTGCGGATCTTGTAGACAAAATCGTTTTTGAACTGATCCACCGCGATTTTCGCCAGCTCGCCGCTTTTTTCCACGAACTCCGGCAGCCGCTTCTCAGACAGATCCGCCAGGAGGCTGTCGTAGGGTCCGTTCTCCCGGTCGGCCACCGGCAGCTCCCGGAATGAGAAACGGCTCTGATGCCGGCCTCTGGCCGCGAGGAGCTGGTCGTAGCAGCTGTCCTGCTGCTCTCTGGCCCCATTCAAGGAGGAGGCAATCAGCCGGCGAATCCGGTCGAAGCTGTTCCCATCCCACTTGGCCAGAAGCTTTCGGTATTCCTCCTCACGCTGCGGCTGGACGGTAAATTCCTTTTCCTTCTCCGAAAGCTCTGCCTCCTTGTCCGTCACCGCCTGGCTCTCCGAGCGAATCCGATTCTCTTTATCCAAAATGGCGGCGCCCACGCTCTGCCGCCTGGTGGTATTGGCCTCCATGGCTTCGTCGAGGAAATCCTTGCGGGCCTTCCACTCCTCCACATTCTGACCGCGCAGCTCCTTTAGCTTCTCCTCCAGCTGCCGCTTCTCTTCCTCGCGGGCAGG